>JAWLHT010000164.1:0-11586 GCA_041690195.1 Candidatus Latescibacterota bacterium | reverse complement strand
GCCGGGTCAGAGATAACGCTTCGTTTGATGATCTAGACAAAGACCTCGCCTCCCTCCGCGCCGCCACGAACGATCACGATCTGCTGCTCCTCCTCCAGGCGCCGGACAATTTCCACAATCCGCTGCTGGGCTTCTTCCACCACACTGAGACGCATGGGGCCGGCGTACTCCATCTCCTCCTGGATCATGGTGGCAACCCGCTCGGAAACGTTGCGGAATATCTTGTCCTTGAGTTCGTCGGACGCAGCCTTGAGCGCGATTGCCAGTTCTTTTGTGTCGACTTCCTTCAGGATGAGCTGGATACCCCGGTCGTCCAGAACAAGCAGGTCCTCGAAAACGAACATGAGGTTCTTGATGCTGGAGGCAAGTTCGGGATTTTCCATTTCCAGGTTACTGAGAATGGACTTTTCCGTCCCCCGGTCCACAATGTTGAGAATAGAGGCGATGGCTTTCACACCACCGGAAGCGGAGAGATTCCCCGAGATTACCTCCTTGAGATGTACATCGAGTACGCTTTCGATCTCGCGGATCACCTCCGGGGAGATCTTTTCCATGGTAGCGATACGCATGGCAACGTCTGTCTGAATATCCTCGGGGAGCTGGCTGAGAACCTGAGCGGCCTGGCCGGGGTTGAGCTGGGAGAGGATAAGCGCAATGGTCTGGGGATGCTCGTTGCGGATGAATTCGAGCAGATGGATCGGGTCCACATCCTTGAGCAGTTCGAATCCGCCTGGATTGAGGGCTTCCTGGATTTTCTTCAGGATGGATTCCGCCCTGGTCTTTCCCACGGAATTTTCCAGCACATCGCGGGCGAAATCAAGCCCGCCCTCGTTGATGTATTCCGAAGCCTGCATCATGGAGTAATACTCCTTGAGGACCTCCATTTCGGTCTTCGGATTGATATTCTGCATCCGTGCTATTTCTGTGGAAAGCGACTCAATCTCCTGCTCGGGGAGATAGCGCAGAACCTGAGCGGAAACCTCCTTCCCCATCGAAATAAGCACAATCGCCGCTTTTTCGCGGTTCGAGAGTTCATCCAGACTCTTGAAAGTGGATCGAGTCGGTTCAAGCATACCGGCAGCCGTACTCCATGAGTGCATCGTGTCTATACGAAGCGGGGAACAGAATTATTCCCGGTAAAAAGTCTTGATGCTCTTGGCGATCATTTCGGGATCCTTGACCGCCCGAGTGACGAGTTTGCGGACGAGCACCGACTTTTCGGTTTCCTCTTCCTCTTCCTCGACCTTGGTAAGCTCCTGCTTTTTTCGCTCGAAATCTGCCTCGGAAGGCAGCTTTATCCGGGTGGGGTCAAGAGAACGTGCAATGGTACGAACAATGAAGAAGAATATGGCCAACCCCGCCAGAATCACGAGACCGGTGGAGATGGACTTGACTCCTTCGACTACAGCGGCACGCACGGCCATGTCGTCTCCGTTCTCTCCAGGATCGTTGCTGGTGAAATCAAGGTATTCCACCACCAGACGATCTCCCCGGTCCGGACTGTACCCCACTGCGTTTTCGCTGATGGTCCGTATGGAGGCGAGCTCCGCCACAGTCCAAGGCACTTTCGCGGTATGGCTCCTTCCGCGGTCGTCGGTATATGTGGAATCTCGGCCGTCCAGCATCACGCTGACAGTGAGCTTGGCGATATTTCCGGGGCTCTTCACGATGCTTTCAACCACATTACCGGTCTCGTAATTGGTGACAACATTCTCTTCGCTCCCCCCCTGTTCGGCCGGGTTTTCCACACTCAGCCGCTCCTCGCTCCGAATGGCGCTGCGTTCCTGATCAAAGGTGGTGGTAGTCCGCTGCAGCTGGTCGAAGTCGAGATCGGCATTGACCGTCACCAGAGCCTTTCCTGTCCCGAAAGCGCCGTCCAGAATTGATTTGAGCTTGTCGGCCAGATATCGGTCCACCGTCACCTTCGTCTCCATCTGTGTGCTGGACATCATGGCGAGCGTGTCACGGTTCGGCCTGGTGAGAAGATTCCCGCGAGTATCAATAACCGTAACATTCTCCGGGTCCAGACCTTCGACCGAGGAGGCAATCAGGTTGGTCACCGCTTCGACGGAACGGTCGGGGAGACCCTGCCCGCGTCGCAGGTCAAGGGTAACCGAAGCGGTGGTCGGCTGGCGGTTGTCGGTGTAGAGGCTCTGTTCGGGGATGGCGATTTTGACACTGGCATTCTCGACCACGTCAAGCGTACAGAGGGTGCGGGACAGCTCTCCTTCAAGCGCTCGACGGTAGTTCACCTTCTGCAGGAAGTCGGACATGGCAAAATTGGTGGTATCCAATATCTCATATCCGACAATTCCCCGCCCGGGGAGCCCCTGGGCGGAAAGCTCCATTTTCAGACGATCGGCCTGGTCGGACGGCACTTCGATGGCGGCGCCATTCTGGGTGATTTTATAGGGGATTTTCTTCTGGTCCAGGACTTTTGTTATCTCGGCTGCGTCCTTGGGATCAAGCTGAGCGGAAAGAACAGTGTACTTCTGCATGCCCCCGAGCGAGGACATCCAAATCGCGACCGCGAGAAACGCGGCAATGACGCCGCCGCTGATAACCTTCTGATTCAGGGTCATGGCGAGCCATACGTCCCTGGCCCGCGTAACGGCTCCTTCGAGCGACTCGAACATACGGTTATCACCCCGAAACGTGGTATACGAAAACACGGTTCAAAGAGCCGTCCGCGACCGACATACGGCTCATGCCACAATCCATCCGATTCGGCGCGCGCCGCGCTCTCGCGTAATACTCCGGGTATCGAGCACGAAACACTCCGGAGAAGGGAATGCGGGAACGGTTTAGAAATCCCGGAAACCGGCCGCCGTCCCAAACTCGAACAGACCCGGCCGCGCTTTCCCGCAATGCCGGATCAGACGGGCATCCGCATGATTTCCTGGTACGCCTCGACGATCTTGTTGCGAATTTCCAGCATGAACTCCATGGCGGTTCCGGCTTCCTCCACCGCAATCATGACCTGGTGGACATCGGAAATCTCTCCGGTCGCCAGTTTTTCGATGGATTCGGACGCCTTGTTCTGCAGAGTGTTCACATCACTCACAAACCGTTCCAGAACCTGGCCGAACGATCCCTCGCCCCCCGCGACTTTCTCAGTCTCCGGGGGCTTGAGCGGTAAAATCAGCCCCTGGTCACCAACGCGGGTTATCGGGGTATTCACGATTCTGTCCTCCGCCTGTACCGGTCAATAACCGGTTCGTTTTCCAGCACATATATTAGGACAAACGACTTGACTTGTCAACTTAAATCATTTCGTTTTTTGCTGTTCTTCAAAAAACTTCTCAGCGACATCACCTTTTCAAGGAACTGACGAGTCTCCCGGGGAATCCGGTTCTGTTCAACCATTCCCATCCCCGCATTGTACGCCAGCAGCGCCGAAGGCTCGTCATACTTGTTGATAAGCCAGGCAAGATACTTCACCCCGGCCCTGATGTTCTCCTCCGGGTCCAGAACATCCTGTATCCCGAGATGCTCGGCGGTTGACGGGGTGATCTGCATGAGCCCTAAAGCCCCCTGGGCGGAAACAGCGTAGGGGTCGCCCTTGCTTTCCACATAGAGAACGGCGCTCACCAGGTCCGCGTCCACTCCGTATTCCCGCGCGTACTTACGGATGTATGGCATCCACGGCCGCACTGACTCGAAAACATCCTGCGGACGGTACGAGAGGGCGGGCTTCAACTCGGGCTTCGCAGAGGATTCCCTCACGGCGGATCTGGTCCCCTTGACCACCAGGTCCACCGGGATAATGGAACTCTTCGCCAACTCCACATGGTCTTCCGCCTTGCGTACGTCGTCCATCCGCAGATCAACGATATAAACGGCCAGAAGAAAAACGATAACATTGCTCCCGATGAGCAGCCACCGGTTGAGCGGGCGAACTGTCCGCCCTGAAAAGATATTATATTGCAACATCCAGATTCCTCCCAACAAAAGCGCCGACCGGACTAATCCTGCCGAATCCGTTGTACATGACCACATCGGGCCCGGAAACGGCAAAACCGTCACCCGCCGCCCCGTTTTCCCATTCGGAAGCAGGTTGCGGCTGGAGACGCACTTCTCCGGTCTGCATCAGTTGTTTGAATTCCGCACCGTCACTCTCTTCCCGCCGGTGATTTTTTCCGGCGGTGGAGAACCGCTCGTAATCGGAGATTCCGCGGATTTCCAGCATGGTTCGTTCTCCCGGTCATCAGGGAATCGCCCGGTCCGGTCCGGATGCTGTCCGTTCTTCCGGAAAAGGGCGCAGCCTCAGATTTCCAGAGACTTGGTGATCATGCTTTTCGCCGCGTTCACCACGGTTACATTGGCTTCGAACGCCCGGCTTGCCACCATAAGATCGACCATCTCCTCGACCATGTTCACATCGGGGTAGGTCACATATCCCTCGGCGTCGGCATCCGGGTGGGCGGGATCGTACACAACGTTTTTCTTCAAGTTTGGGATTTCGATCTCACTTCCCTTCACCAGGGGGATGCTCTCGATCCGTCTCCCGACTGTTTTGGTATGGGGGACATGCCCCGCATCGGTGGTTTCCATACTGAGCGCGACGCGTTTCAGGGTCTGGGCGAAAGTCTGTCGCGGGTCCGGACTCATGAGAACGTGACGCCGCAGATAGGGGCCGCCGTTTTCCGTCCTGGTCACCGACTGATTGGCGATATTGGAGGATACGGCATCCATGCGCTTCCGCTGGGAAGTCATTCCGGATGCCGCTATATCGATGGACCGGTATATGTTTCCCCGGAACAGACTGTCTTTCGGATCAATCGCCCGCATCGTTCACTCCGTGTTATCAGCGTCTCCCGCGGATCGCTGTTTTCAACCCATTGAACCGTCCCGCGAGCAAACGAGAGGCCATGTCGAAATCGAGCTGGTTCTTGGCCAGATCAGTCATTTCCTGGTCAATATTCACATTGTTGATGCCGTTCCAATACCCGTCCTCGATCTTCACCACTTCCGGCTTGATGTTTCTGGCAAACTGCGGATCGGGGAGATGGTCTGGGTCGGTACGCAACAGTTTGGACCGGGAAGCCCGCACCGCTTTTTGGAGCGCTGCGTCGAAATCTACCCCCATGCGCTGATAACCGGGAGTGGCCACATTGGCCACATTCGAGGAAATCACCCGCTGGTGCAGGGCAGCCTTGTCGAGCATTTTCCCAAGAAGCCGGTCGGGCGTGTACCCGTAGAGCATCTCTTTCAGCACAGCCGAATCTCCACACGGAAAACCGGACGAAAGCCACCGGTACTCTTCTCCGGGGACCAGTTGCCGATCACCGCACCCAATGGGCCGGTAATCATGATTCCCCGGTATTCACATTAGCTGCCGAACATTATTGCAAAACTCCTGCCAACCACCTCCCCGATCAGCGAGACTGCGTACTGATTCCTGTTTTTCATGACGTTAGCGATGCCGACCGCCGACTTTGTGAATTCGGAAGCCAAGCCGAACCAGGCGAAATGGACCTTCCTGAGGCAATCTTTTCCCCGGAGCGGAAGGAATGTCCATCCCCTCCGATTCACTTGAACGCATCCATTTTACCGTAAAGGGCCAGCTTGTTGCGGAGCGTCCGCACACTGATCCCCAGCACCCGGGCGGCGTTGGTACGATTGCCGTCCTGACTGGCCAGTGTCGAAAGGATCAGTTCCCGCTCCATGTCGGCAAGCGTATCACCCACATGCACGCCCGCTTTCGGAGCAGGAGTCCCGGAGACATCATCCCGGCCCGCGGCCATTGCCTCGTTCCAGGATTGTACCGCGGGAATCCCGGATACATCCAGCACCTTTCCCTTGCACATAACCACCGCCCGTTCCACGATATTCTCCAGCTCACGTACATTACCCGGCCAGTCATAGCGACGCCAGACATCAAGAACCTCGTCGGAGATTCCCTCGATGGCCTTACCGTTCTCCTGATTGAACTTCTGGAGAAAATGGCCCGCCAGTACCGGAATATCATCGATACGCTCGCGGAGGGGGGGAAGCTGGACATTGATTACGTTGAGCCGATAGAAGAGATCTTCCCGGAAAGTTCCCGCCTCGATCTCTTTGCCGAGGTCCCGGTTGGTGGTGGCGATGATACGAACATCAACCTGGATGGTCTCGGAAGACCCCACCGGTTCAAATTCCCGTTCCTGCAGAACCCGCAGCAACTTGGCCTGGAGCTGGGGGCTCATCTCGCTGATCTCGTCCAGAAGCAGCGTGCCGCCGTCAGCCCGCTCAAATCTGCCCTTGTACCGTCGTATAGCGCCGGTAAACGCCCCCTTTTCGTGGCCGAACAGTTCGCTTTCCATGAGTTCGGAGGGAAGCGCGGCGCAGTTTATCTTGACAAACGGTCCGTTCTTTCGGGGGCTCTGGTAATGGATGGCGCGGGCAACCAGCTCCTTGCCCGTACCGGACTTGCCGGTTATGAGAACAGTGGAGCGCGACTGGCTGACCGTGGCGATGAGATCGATAATACCCCGCATGGAAGGAGAAGCCCCAACCATGTTCCTATAGCCGTAACGGTCTTCCAGTTCGGTATGCAGACGGCGGTTTTCGACCTGGAGTGACTTGAACTCGATGGCGCGGCGAACCAGTATTATCACCTCGTCCACACTGAACGGCTTGGTGATATAATCGAAAGCCCCAAGCTTCATTGCCTCGACCGCATTCTCCACTGTACCATAGGCGGTCATGATGACCACTTTGGCGTCGGGCATCTTCTCCCGGGCCTTCCGGAGAACGTCCATGCCGGTGATCTTGGGCATCTTGTAGTCGGTGAGGACAACATCGTACGCCTCACCCGCCATGAGTTCGATGGCACGGGCTCCGTTTTCGGCGCATTCCACCTCGTAGCCCTGCGCCTGCAGAGATTCCGAGATAAATTCCCGCATCAGCGATTCATCGTCGACAACCAGTATCCGGCTCATAGGCGTATGGTCCCATCCGTTGTTGCAGTGCGTGTACCGGAACCTTCGGGCGGCTCGTGCCCGGCAGCGTTTATCCCGGGTCAGGAAATCGTCGCGAACTCTCCCCCGCCGGTACTGACACTGGGCAGGACCACGCCTACCGCAGTGCCAAAGCCCTCCCGGCTGACCAGCCAGAGCTCTCCGCGGTGCCCCTCGATAATTTTACGGGCCGCGGCCAGCCCGAGTCCGATCCCGTTCTCCTTGGTGGTATAGAACGGGACGAACAGCCGGACCTGTTCCTCTTCCCCCATGCCGCATCCGGTATCGGTGACCGTAACCAACGCGCTCGGCATACGGGAACCGAGCAGACGCGAACCATTCCGGATCCGGTTGAGCAGTTCTCCGGTCAGCGTACACTCCGGCGCATACCGGGTATCCCCCGGTAATACGAGAATGCGCACCTCGCCGTACCCATCCAGCGACTCAAGAGCGTTCAGCAGAATTCTGCCCGCGGCGTCGGAAAACTGCTCCGAATCAAGCTCGACCTTTGCCGGCCCCTCCGGCTCGTCCACGGTAAGCATTGCCTCGATGCCACGGATGCGGCGCTCCATTTCGTACCGTGCAGCCAGCTCCCGCATCAGACCGCCGAGGTCGCAGGGGCGGGAACGGAACCGGAGCGGAGCGGTATAGGATACGAGACTGGTCACGATCCGGTTGAGCTTGTCTGCGCCTTCCATGATTTTTCCAGTCAGGCGTTTTCCGCGTTCGCTGCCGTCGAGTTCCAGTTCCAAAAGACCGGTGAATCCTGTGATCCCCCCCAGGGGATTCCGGATCTTGTGCGCCATGGTAGCCGCCATCTGGCCCAGAGCGGCAAGCTTGTCCATCCTGGAAAGTTCATCTTCCAGCGCCTTGATCCGGCTCAGATTCATGAAGATTTCCACCGCTCCGATCATGGCGCCATGACGGTTCACCAGGGGAGAAGTGGAATACCCCACCGTGATTTTACTCCCGGTGCGGCTTATAATGGTCTTTTCGAGCTGGGAAACACCCGGTCCGCCGGCCAGAATCCCCAACGGAGTCAACTCATCGGGGACGCCATCTCCCATGATCTCCCGGTATTTCCCACCCACCGCCTCCGCGACCGGTATTCCGGTCATTTCCTCCGCGCCCCGGTTAAACAGGGTGAGAACCCCGTTCGTGTCCACCACGAGAACACCGGAGGAAAGACTTTCCAGAATGCTGGTCAGGTAGTTGGAAAGCCGCTCCTGCTCCTCCAGACTCCGGCTGAGGTTGCGATTGGTTTCCTCGAGCCGCAGATTCAACTGATCAAACTTTTTCTGCAGGTCGAGATACGCCTGCTGGAGTCCCGCCGCGGACCGGTTGAAACCCTCGATCATTCTCCGGAGGAACTCGATGCTTTCCGGCGCTGCTCCCGCTGAGAACTCGGGCATCCCGGAACCGTCCCCTCCACCGGACCGGTCCGTCCCGCCGGAAAGTGAATCATCAGCCGTGTTCATCGGCGCGATACCTTGACACCCCGGCGCATGACCAGATCACGGCTCTGATTTTCCTGCTGGACCATGCGGTCCACCGCCCGGGTCAATCTCTCCTCCAGTTCCATCACAAGCGCCCGGTCTTCCAAATCAATACCGCCCCCCTCCGACAGCACTTTCTTCAAGTCGGCTATTCCTCGGGATTCCTCAAGAATCCGGTTTGCAACAGCCATCTTCGCCTGCAGCTTTTCAGCAACTTCGCCTGCAGGCGCGGCACTGTCGATGGCCTGAAACACCACATCGGAAGCAGACTCCATTTCGGAATACAGATCCAGAAGCAGTGTATACCGGCAGGCCAGCTCTTCCGCTCCGGGGAGCGGCCTTTCGAGAAAATTTCTTCGGGGCAGGGCACTCATGGGATGTCCTTTGCTGAAGGAACGGAAAACTCGAAAGGCACTCGCTCAAACATAGTTAATCGCTAATATACAATATCATACGCCGTAATGCAAGGCCGAACCGAGTTCCTCCCGGCCGCAACGGAAAGCCCCATGGCAGGGCGTAATCCGCGTCAGCCGGTTGCTCCGCTCCGGAAACCGGTCATACCTCCCGACTGATGCTGGTGATCCGATACCGGATGGTCCCCTTCGGGATATTGATTTCAGCCACCTCGCCGACCGCCTTTCCCAGGAGTCCCTTGCCGATCGGGGACACCGTCGAGATTTTCCGGGCCTTGAAATCGGCTTCCACCTCGTTCACGAGGATGTAATAGAGCTGCTGGCCGTTCGCCAGGTCCTCCAGCTCCACCCTGGCGCCGATATAGGCGCGGTCGGAGGAGATGTTCTGGTCCTCCAGAATGCGGATATTGCGGATCATGATTTCGAGCTGGTTGATCCGGGACTGGACATTCCGCTGCTCCTCCTTGGCGGCGTCGTATTCTCCGTTTTCCGACAGGTCGCCTTTCCGGCGGGCTTCTTCGAGCGCACTGATCACCTGTGGTCTGCGGATTTCCTTCAGGTACTTCAATTCTTCGTGCAATTTGCGTTCACCCTCGCGGGTCACATGGACGTGCTGCATGCAATATGTTCTCCCTTATACACTTATACACTGAAACGAATAGTTAGAATATCTCCGTCCCGCACCACGTAATCCCGGCCTTCGATGCGGAGTACGCCCTTCTCCCGAGCGGCCTTGAACGATCCCGTTTCCATGAGATCGTCGAAAGATACCGTTTCCGCTCGGATGAAGCCGCGCTCCAGGTCGGAATGGATCACTCCGGCGCATTCCGGGGCCTTGGCCCCGCGGCGGACGGTCCAGGCGCGGACCTCGTCGGTCCCGCCCGCGGTGAAAAACGAGATGAGCCCGAGACTGGCGTACCCGAGACGGATCACCCGTCCCAGGGCAGGCTCGCCGATTCCCATTGACTCGAGGAACTCCGGGCGGTCCGCTTCGTCCAGACCGGCGATCTCCATTTCCACCCGGGCACACATGGCGGTGCAGGAGGCATTCCGGACATCGGCGAAAAGCTGTTCCACCTGGGGACCGCGGCCCTCCAGGAGCGCATCCTCGGAGATGTTGACAACGATGAGCAGCGGCTTCCGGGAGAGGAACTGATATCCCCGGATGGTCCTGGCCTCATCCTCGGTGAAATCCAGGTCGCGAATTGAACCGCCCGATTCCAGCGTATCCCGGCAGCGATCGAGCACCGCTTTTTCCAAGAGCAGGTCTTCCGTCTTGCCGCTACGGAGGTCCTTTTCGATGCGTTCCAGACGGCTGGTGACCACCACCAGGTCGGTGAAGGCAAAATCCTCGGAAACGGTCCCGAAATCCTTCAGCGGGTCGGCGCCGTCGGAAAAAGCGTCGAGCACCACGATGAGGGAATCGGCGTTCTTGAGAGTCTGGATCGCCTGGGAATCCACCCCCTTGCCCTTTCCCGCGGCCTGACCGGCCACATCGAAGTACTCCATCGTGGCGTAGGTAATCTTTTTCGGCGTGAACATCTCGTAGAGACGATCCAGCCGGGCGTCCGGCACCTTGACCGTGGCGACATGCACGTCCTTGCTGTGGGAAAGCGCATCGTATTGCTGCCCGGTCAGGGCGCAGAACAGCGTCGTTTTCCCCGAATAGGGGAGTCCCGTTATACCTGCTTTCATATTCCGTTCCCGTCGAATAAACACCCTACAATGAACCGGGCGGACCGGTCCGGACCGGGGCAACCGCCCGAAAACGCAAAAAAACCCCCTCCGGCCCGGTATCATCAACCGTTCCCGGCCGGCGCGCGGGCGTCACCAAAAAAATCCGCCGCTCCGAATCCGAAAACTGTACAACTGCGTCCGGATTCTCCGTATAATAATACATCATGGCCGAAAAAACAAAACACCTGTCCCTGACCGCCCTGTTCGCGGCCGTGCTGGCCCTTTCCGCCTTCCTTCGAATTCCGGCCGGGCCGGTCCCGCTGACCCTGCAGTCCACCGCCGCGCTGCTCTGCGGATACTGTCTTGGTGGAAGGCTCGGAGCCGCATCAACCGTTCTGTACACGGGAGTGGGACTGGCCGGACTGCCGGTATTTGCAGCGGGCGGCGGGCCGGCTTACCTTATCTCGCCCACCTTCGGATACATCATCGGCTTCACCGCCGGAGCGCTGGTCGCCGGAATCCTCGCCCGGTTCAACACCCGCGGGTCTGTCTCACTCGCCTATGCCATCATGATGGCCGGGGTCGCCGCAATCTACATTCCCGGCGTTCTTTGGCTCTACACCGCGCTCCGGCTCTTCATGGGAGCGCCCGCTCCGGTCGCGTCCATTCTACGCACCGGCCTGATCATCCCGCTCATCGGCGACCTGCTCAAAACAATTCCCGCCGCACTGATCGGAGTGAAACTCCGTCCCGTGGTGCAACGAATGCTGGCAACGGAAAGGAATTGACGGAGAGCGGGTATCCGGACAGGAATAAACCGTTCCCGGATGCAGGAGACCATTCCGTCCCGAACGGCCATTGTTGTAACCATAAGAGAAAACCGCAAGCACGCCTGGGTACCACAAGCAATCAGCGGAGGTTTTGGCCGGTAACTCACCCCCTGGCCCCATTGTCGTAAAGATAAGCGAAAACCACGGGCACGCATGAATACTAAACATAATCAGTGGAGATGCTGGCCGGTAACTCACCCCCTGGCCCCCTCTCTCCCGAGAGAGGGGG
>JAWLHT010000163.1:0-11671 GCA_041690195.1 Candidatus Latescibacterota bacterium | reverse complement strand
GACGCGAACCGGATATCCGAGCCGCTCCACCAGCATGCAATCGTCCGTGCCCATGAACCCCTCTTCCCGCGCCGTCTCATGGGCGCGCATCAGGAGTTCCGCCCGGAACGCCTGCGGAGTCTGCACTATCCAGAGCCGGGAACGGTCCAGCGTCTCCGCGACCATCCCCTGCTCCACCGCTTTGACGGTCTCCTTCACGAGACGGGCCACAGTCGCCGCGCCATACCGCTCTGCCGCCTTCAGGCATTCCCCAATACCTTCCGGCGTGACAAACGGCCGCACCGCGTCGTGCACCGCCACGATCTCCGCTTCCGAGCCAACCGCCCGGAGCCCGTTCCACACCGATTCCTGACGCTCTCGGCCGCCGGGCGCCACGACAATCCGTCCGGACGCCCCCATGCCCCGGACAACCGCTTCCACCGCACCGGTGATCTCCGCTCCGGCAACGACGACGATGCGTCCGATCTCTCCACAGCGCACGAACGGTTCGAGCGTCCGTTCCAGGATGGTCCGCCCGCCCAGTTCGAGGAGCTGTTTGGGAACGTCCGCCCCCATGCGGCGGCCCTTCCCGCCGGCGACAATGATGGCTGATGCGTTCATGATTCCCCGAAAAGAAGGTTTCTCGCAGAGACGCAGAGGGAAAAGAAAGAGGAAAAAATGAGTGAGGGAAAAAGCGAACAATCATCAATAGTGGTACGCAAGTTTCCTCTTTTTCCAGTGTTCTCTCTTCTTTTCTCTCGTTTTTGTTCCTCCGCGTCTCTGCGAGAAACGAATCAGTTTGTCATTCTATGAGCATGGCGTCGCCGTAGGAGTAGAACCGGTATCGTTCCTCCACGGCGGCGCGGTAGGCCGCGAGCACCCGCTCCCGCCCGGCGAAGGCGCTCACGAGCATGAGCAGGCTGGAACGGGGCAGATGGAAATTGGTGATCAGAGCGTCCACCGAGCGAAACCGGTACGACGGCTTGATGAACAGGTCGGTGAATCCCTCGAAAGGACTTATTTCCCCGGAGCGGGACGCGGTTTCCAACGCCCGGACGCTCGTGGTTCCCACCGCAAACACCCGTCCCCCCCGCCCGCGTGCCGCCCGGACCGCCTCCGCGGTCTCCGGGGTCACCAGGCAGTACTCGCCGTGCAGGGTGTCCTGCTCCGCATCCTCCTCGGTCAGGGGCCGGAAGGTTCCGATTCCCACATGAAGGGTGACAGAAGCGCGCGTCACGCCCTTCGCCGCCAGACGGTCCAGAATGTCAGGGGTGAAGTGCAGTCCCGCGGTGGGAGCCGCCACCGCGCCCCGGGACCGTGCGTAGACAGTCTGATACCGTTCCCGGTCTCCCGCCTCGGGCTCGCGGCGGATGTAGTGCGGCAGGGGAATCCGCCCCACCCGGTCAACCGCCTCGTTGATGTCCAGGTCCGAAAACAGCCGAACCAGAACCCGCCCGTACTCGCCCTTTTCTTCCACGACGGCCCGCAGGATGTCTCCGCCGAATTGGACGACGGTCCCTTCGCGGAGCCGTTTGGCCGGACGCGCGAGCGCCTCCCAACCTCCTCCCGATTCCGGGCGGAGCAGCAACAGCTCGACCTCGCCGCCGGTATCTTCCTTTTTCCCGACCAGGCGTGCCGGGAAAACGCGGGTATCGTTCACCACGAGAAGGTCGCCCGGAGAGAAATATTCCGGCAGGTCCCGGAAAATACGGTGGCTGAGCTCGGCTCCCGGACCGACCACCATGAGGCGGGAACGGTCGCGCTGGCCCGACGGCTCCTGAGCAATGAGTTCCTGGGGGAGATAATAATCGTACTCGTCGAGACCCACAGTGGTTTATCGCCTGAAGATGATGTTCAAAATAATCGTGAGAATGATACTCAGGATGAGCCCGGTCACGATGGGGAAGTGAATGCTCCACCCCTTGCCGTGAACATTGATATCGCCGGGCAGGCGGCCGATATAGGGTATCTTGTCACCGAACATGACCACCAGACCGCCGATAACGACCAGTAGTCCGAGGATGATCAGCATGGTTCCAAACTGGGTGCGAGCGTCCATATAACACCTCCCGAAGCCAGAGAATCGTGTAATTTACTACATTATGAACGCCAAGTCAAAAATAAAGTTCCGAAGACGCGGCGTCGCAAGGAAAAAGCTCCCGGATTCATACCCGGATGCCCCCGAACATACCGACCGCCCTATCGTTCAAGGCATCGCTTTCCCCTTTCACCGGAGACACAAAATCGCTACATTATACGGTGTTACCAGATACGGGTATGGGGCATGGTCAGCAACCGTTATGTAGCGCGGCGGCATTTCTCATTTATTCCCTTGACACGGGAGATACCGCCGGAGGGTTCGGCAGCGCCGGGAACATCGGATGCGTGTTTTTCATTCACCTGCGCCGCTGTACCACGTTCCCGCCGATTCAACCCGATACCCACATTACAAAAGCAATCGGTCCCGAAACGACGGACTTCCGGCAATGTACCCGATGACCCCGCGGTTGCATGTCTATCCCGGAGCATCGGTACCGGGCATTGCCGTCCCCGCCATAACGAAGTACCTTTCTTTCCCAAACAAAAAGGAACGAACCTCGTGAGCGACTGGTATCAGAAGAGTGTAAAGGAAGTATTGAAGGAACTGGGAACAGACCCCGCGCAGGGACTTTCTTCGCGCGAGGCAGCGGAGCGGCTGAAAAGGAATGGTCCCAACGAGCTTGTGGAACGGGGGATAAAGAGCCCCTGGGCCATTCTCTGGGAACAGTTGACCGGCATCATGGTGGTCATCCTCTTTATCGCAGCAATCATATCGATTTTCCTCCATGAGTATACCGACGCCGTGGTGATCATGGTGATCGTGGTTATCAACGCCATTCTCGGCTTCACCCAGGAGTACCGCGCCGAAAAGGCCATGGCGGCGCTCAAGCGGCTCGCCGTACCAACCGTCCGGGTCCGCCGTGACGGTAAAGTGCACGAGGTTCCCGCCCGCGATCTTGTCTCCGGCGATATTGTGGTTTTCGAAGCGGGGAACGTCGTTCCGGCCGATTGCCGCATGGTGAAGGAATTCAATCTCCGGGTACAGGAGGCGGCGCTTACCGGAGAATCGGAGCCGGTGGAAAAAGATGTCGCCGCAATCGAGCGGGCGGACGCTCCCCTGGGGGACCGTCACAACATGGCCTATATGGGCACCCAGATCACCTATGGGCGAGGAAACGGTGTGGTGGTTGACACCGGCATGAACACCGAACTGGGCAACATCGCCGAAATGCTCCAGACAGTCGGCCGCGAGCCGACCCCGCTTCAGAAACGGCTCGATCAACTCGGAAAAAAACTCGCTGTTGTCGTTGTCTTCCTGGTCGGAATCGTCATGGCGCTGGGCATTGTCCGGGGCGAGGATTTCGGCGTCCTCTTCCTGACTGCCATCAGCATGGCGGTGGCCGCGGTACCGGAAGGTCTCCCGGCGGTGGTAACCATCGCCCTGGCGCTCGGCGCCCAGCGCATGCTCAAGCAGCACGCCCTTATCCGCAAGCTGCCCGCGGTCGAATCGCTCGGTTCGGTAACCGTCATCTGCTCAGACAAGACCGGCACGCTCACCGAGAACAAAATGACCGCGGTGATTCTCGATGTCGCGGATGACCGGTTCGATCTCCCCGCCATGAATCAGGATGGCGCGGCGGAGTGCGCGGACCCCGAACTGACTACCGGAAATCCGGCGATTCATCTGCTCCTTGCCGGGAGCGCGCTTTGCAATGATGCCGTGCTCAAGGCGGACGGTACTACGTCCAAATGCTATCAGGCCATCGGAGATCCCACCGAAGGGGCGCTGGTCATCGCCGCGGCCCGGTTTGATCTGGACAAATTTATCCTGGACAAGATTTTTCCCCGAAAAGCCGAACTCCCCTTCGACTCCGAGCGCAAGCGAATGACCACCATTCACCGCTTCCCCGTGTCAACCCCGGAGACACCCGAACCGGTACAGTCCGGCTGGGTGGAAGCGGTTCGGAACGGGACCCCGTCATCCTACGTGGCGTTCACGAAAGGCGCGGTGGACGGCCTGATTGGGATTTCAACACAGATTTGGGTGAACGGCGAGGCTGTACCGCTCGATGATGCATGGCGGAAGCGCATTACCGCCGCCAATGAACGCATGACCGGCAACGGCATGCGGGTGCTCGGTCTTGCCCTGCGTCCCATACAGAACCGGGATCTTGAACAACTCAGCGAGTCTGTGGAAAACGATCTCACCTTTGTCGGTATGATCGGGATGATCGACCCGGCCCGTCCCGAAGCGCGGGAGTCAGTCGCTATCAGCAAGACAGCGGGCATCCGCCCCATCATGATCACCGGAGACCATCCGCTGACCGCCGCTTACATCGCCCGTGAACTGGGAATCTACTCCTCCGGACCGGTTCTTACCGGCCCTGATGTCGAGAAGATGAGTGTCGAGGAAATGGAGCGGGTGGTTGAAGATGTAAACGTGTATGCCAGGGTTTCCCCCGAGCACAAGCTGAAGATTGTTACCGCCCTCCAGAACCGGGGGGAAATCGCAGCCATGACCGGAGACGGCGTAAACGACGCTCCCTCGTTGAAAAAATCGGATATCGGCGTGGCCATGGGTATCACCGGTACCGATGTCTCCAAGGAAGCGGCGGATATGGTGCTCCTGGACGACAATTTCGCCACCATTGTTGCCGCCGTGAAGGAAGGCCGGGTGATTTTCGACAACATCCGGAAATTCATCAAGTACACTTTCACGAGCAACTCGGCGGAAATCTGGGTCATGCTCATCGCCCCCTTCTTCGGCATGCCGCTCCCGCTCCTGCCGCTCCAGATTCTCTGGATCAACCTGCTGACCGACGGTCTCCCCGGACTGGCGCTGGCGGTGGAGCAACCGGAACGCAACATCATGAACCGCTCACCCTTCCACCCCAAGGAGAGTTTTTTCAGCCGCGGGCTCGGCACGCACATCATCTGGGTTGGCCTGCTCATGGGCGCCGTATCTCTGGGAGTCGGATACTGGTACTGGGCGAATGGACGCGCGGACTGGCAAACCATGGTGTTCACCACGCTCACCATGTCCCAGATGGCGCATGCCTTTGCCATCCGGACCGGAGTCGATTCACTTTTCACCATTGGCGTATTCTCGAATCGGGCCATGTTCGCCTCGGTGCTCATTACCTTCATCCTGCAATATGCTGTGGTGTACATTCCCGCCTTGCAGGGCATCTTCAGCACCGTGAGCCTGCCGCCAGTCGATTTCATCGTCACGATTCTCATGAGCAGCATCGTGTTCATCACAGTCGAAATCGAAAAATGGTTCTACCGCCGGAAAGCCGCACGCGGCGCTTTTTCCGGCTGATCCGGTTTGTCCCCCATCCCGGTGCGCTGAAACCAGCGCACCGGGGCTGATTAAAACGCACCCTTTCTCCTGGAGGGCGTCATGAACGTGCTGGTTTTTCTTCTCGTCGCCGTAGCGGCGTTCCTGCTGGCAGGCAGGGTATACGCCCGGTACGTCGCGAGGCAGCTCGGAGAGGACCCGGCTCACCCGACCCCGGCGCAGGTCATCAATGACGGCCGGGACTACGTGCCAACCCGGCGTTATGTTGTGTTCGCTCACCACTTCTCATCCATTGCCGGCGCGGGGCCGATCCTGGGGCCGACCATGGCCCTCCTGTACGGGTTCATGCCGGCCTGGCTCTGGATCGTGTTTGGCGGCATTTTCATCGGAGCGGTGCACGATTTCACCTCCCTCTTCATCAGCATGCGGGAAGGTGGAAAATCCATGGCCGAAATCGCCCGAAAAGCGCTCGGCAAAGCCGGATTCAACCTTTTCATCACCTTCACCATCCTCATGATCGTTCTGGTGACATCCTCTTTCCTTTCCGCCACAGCCATTTCCCTCACTTCGCTCTGGCCGCTGGACAAAATCGGAGCCGTGGAGGGCCAGACTTTCCTGAAAACCGTGGTTCGCGACGGGGTCGTGATGGGGAAAATCGGCGGCATCGCCTCAACATCGGTCATTGTCATTACCCTATTTTCTCCGATTCTGGGCTGGCTCCTCTACCGCCGGGGAATCAAAACCTGGATTTCACATGTGCTCGCCCTGACCATCTGCACCGTTTCCGTCTTTGTCGGCATCCAGTTTCCCATCAGCTTTACCCCGACCATGTGGATGTTGATTATTTCCGTCTATGTCACATTCGCCGCCGGTCTGCCGGTCTGGATGGTACTCCAGCCCCGGGATTTCATCAATGCCCACATTCTCTATCTCGGCATCGCGGTGATGATCCTCTCCGTTCTTCTGACCGGATTCAGCGGACTTACCGTCTCCGCGCCGCAGTTCAACATCGCCGATGGAGCCCGCCATCTGGGGCTGCTCTGGCCCATGATGTTCATAACCATCGCCTGCGGGGCGATTTCTGGATTCCATTCCCTTGTGGCGGGGGGAACCACCTGCAAACAAGTCGCCGAAGAACGTGATGCCCGGCGTATCGGATATACCGCAATGCTCCTGGAGTCCACACTCGCCATCTGCGTGCTTATCGCGGTGGGAGTTGGGCTGAATTTCGTGGATTACAAAGCCATTGTCTGGCCCACCGAACCGGGTGTCCGCTCCAATCCCATCCTCGGGTTTTCCCTCGCCGCGGGCCATCTCTTCAACCGAGGACTCGGCATTCCCGTTGAACTGGGCACGGTGTTCGGCATCCTTCTTGTGGAAGGCTTCGTGGTCACGACGCTGGATACCGCCATCCGGCTGAACAGGTACCTCTTCGAAGAGCTGTGGTCCATTCTCTTCACAAATCCTCTTTCGATCATGAAGCACTACTGGTTCAATTCGGGTCTTTCGGTGCTGCTCATGTGGTCTCTGGCCTACTCAAACGCCTTCAGCACCCTCTGGCCCATTTTCGGCGCCGCGAATCAACTCCTGGCCGCACTCGGCCTCATTGCGGTGTCGAGCTGGCTGCTCATCAAGGGACGAAGATTTGCGTTTACCCTTCTGCCGGCGATTTTCATGCTCGTCACCACCTTCGCTTCGCTCATCATCCTGCTCCGATCATATCTGCGACAGGGAAACTATATCCTGGTGGCGACCGACGTTCTGCTCTTCCTCATGGCCTGCGGCGTAGTACTCCTCGCGGTCCGGGCCTTCCTCCGCCCCGCCGCCGCACCGGGAACCAGCGCCGCAACCACGGTGGACTGATCCCGAAAATCTGCACCAAAGCGAAAAAGCCCCTTTCCGGTATCTCCGGATGGGGCTTTGTTTTGAATCCGGGATATCTACCCAGAAGGAATTTCCGTGCTGAAGCGCCGTGTCACAAGCCGGTGTTTATCTCCGGGCGGAAAGAGTAACTCACCCCTCGATCCAATTGTCGTAAACATACGCATTTAGCAGTGTACGGATGTATTGCGGTTCAGGCCGGAAAGCTAACTCACCCCCGGCCCCTCTCTCGCGAGAGAGGGGTGACTCTTTATCGGCCGCTTCGATTTGTTCTGTGGCTCGGTTCCCTCTCTCTGGAGGTCCGGGGTGTAAGAAGGGGACCATTATTTTGGAAGACCGGAGCCGCCGCCCTTCCCAAAACCTAACTCACCCATCGTTCCTTTCTCCCCGTGAGAGGGGAAAACCGAGATACACACGCGCTGCCTCAACCCGATACCCCAAATGCAATGAGGACGGCCCGAAGACCGTCCTCATTGCATTTATTCTGCGCGTTTACGGCTTACAGTTTGCCTTTGCGCTTTTTATCCACGCGGTTGAACCACTCGACCAGGACCGGGGTGGCCACGAAAATCGAGGAATAGGTTCCGACGATGATACCGATCACCAGCGCCAGCGAGAAGCCGTGGATCACCTCGCCGCCGAAGAAGAACAGGGCGAGTACCGCGAGCAGCGTGGTGAACGAGGTAACGGTGGTTCGGCCAAGGGTTTCGTTGATAGCGATATTCAGGGTGGGCAGATAGCCGGCCTGAGCGCCCTTGCGAACCTTTTCCCGGATACGGTCGTACACCACTATGGTATCGTTTAGCGAGTAACCGATGAGAGCCAGAATCGCCGCGATCACGGTAAGGGAAATTTCCTCGCCCATAAGCGAGAATATCCCCACCACGATCAACGTATCGTGGAGCAGCGCCAGAATCGCGCCGAGCGAATACTTGAACTCGAACCGGATGGTGATGTAAATCAACAGAACGACCAGAGACCAGATGATCGCCCACCAAGCCTGAGTCCGCAGCTCACCGCCGATGGTCGGACCGACCATCTCCTCGCGGAGCACCCAGTTGCTTGCATCCTCGGGAACGGCATCGGCGAACTGGGCGCGCAGCGCCTGTTTTACCTCACTGGAGGTTTCTTCCATGTTCCCGACCTGCACAACGCGGATGAGCACATCCTGGTTGGTATCGCCGATGAACTGAATTTCGCTGGTGGCGAGATCGGTTCCCTCGACGTCAACCGTGCCGAGCGCTTCACGGATGCCGGCAATGGTAACCGGCCTCTCGAAGTGCAGTTCAAGCAGGGTGCCGCCCTTGAAGTCGATGGAGTACTTGGGACCGCCATGCGCGATAAGCGAAATCAGGCTGACCAGAACAAGAGCTCCGGAAACAATGTAGGCGCGGCTACGCAGATTGACGAAGGGGAACTTGGCACCCTGGAACACGGTCAGCTTACCGACTGAAATGTGGTCGAGCTTCCGGGTCAGGAGGTCAGTGAGCACCTTCGAAGCAAAGAGCGCCGTGAACACCGTGGCGGCGATACCCACCATCAGGGTGAGCGCGAAACCCTTCACCGGTCCGGTTCCGAAATTGTACAGGATGATGCCGGTGAGGAACGTGGTGATGTTCGAGTCCAGAATCGTCCAGCGCGCCTTCAGGTATCCGTTGTCAACCGCCACACGGTTGCTGCTCCCGAGCCGCAGTTCCTCGCGGATACGCTCGAACACGAGCACGTTGGCATCGACCGCCATACCCATGGTCAGGATGATACCGGCCATGCCGGGCAGCGTGAGGGTCGCATTGAAGAACGCCAGGTACGCCAGAATGAACAGCGCATTGAGCGCCAGCGCGAACACCGCGATGACACCCTGGCCCATGTAATAGAAAATCATGAAGAGAACGAGCGCCACCATCGCAATGACAAAAGCGTTGCGGCTGGCGCGAATGGAGTCAGCGCCCAGGGACGGGCCTACCGTCCGGTCTTCCATGACCTCGACCGAGGCGGGAAGGGCGCCGGACCGGAGCACCAGCGCCAGATCCCGGGCTTCTTCCATGGTGAAGTTGCCGGTGATCTGGGAAGTGCCCTGCGCGATCCGCTCGCGGATGTTGGGAGCGGAGTAGACGATGTTGTCGAGCACGATGGCCAGACGCTTGCCCACGTTGGCTCCGGTAATCCGGGCCCAGTCCGCAGTTCCTTCGCTGGTGGTTTCCATCTCGATTTCGGGCTTGCCGGCCTGGACACCGGCTCCGAGGGAAACCCCGGCGTCGGCAATCCGCTCACCGGTCATCTCGTTGGCCGCGCTCGCCAGATACAGTTCGCGATAGTTGTCGGTGCGGGCGTCTTCCGGCCCCCATAGGAGCATGACCCCGGCATTTTCCAGAATCTGCTGAACTCCGGAATCCGCCAGAATGGCCTTTACCCGGGGAACATTGGTTTCCCGAACCAGAATATCGAAACTCGGGTCCCCCCCCGACTGCTGATACTCGAGCAGGCTGGAGAACCGTTTCCCCGCCTCGTCTTCCACCGACGGCTGGTCGTCAATGAGTCCCTTTCGGGCGGTATCGGCGGCAGCGGTCGCCGTGGTATCGGCTCCGGCGGATTCGGGAGCTTCGGTGGTGGTATCCGGGGCAGCCACAGCCTTGTTGCCCGCGAGGTACGCATCGATCCGGTCACGAATATAGGTTATGTCCTGATCGCTCTTGAGGAGCTTGAACTCGAGAAGCGCGGTTTTCCCGATTAGTTCCTTCGCCCGTTCCACATTGCGCTCACCGGGCAGCTCAACGATGATGCGGTTTGTCCCCTGCTTCTGGACAATGGGTTCGGTGAGACCGAACTGGTTGACACGGTTCTCGATGACCGTAATGGCCCGGTCAACCGCATCCGTAGCCTCTTCTTCACTCATTCCCTCGGTATCCACCTGCATGACCAGATGAATCCCGCCCTGAAGGTCAAGACCGAGATTAAGCGCCCTGCGCTGCAACTCCTCCAGTTTGCTGGGATCCATTGATTCCCTGGCCGACTGGGACATGGTAAAATACTGAAGCGAAGGATACAACTGCCACAAGGAAAGCAGGATCAGGGCAACGACGGCTCCGATTCTCCAGGCCATCGAGTACTTCGATCTGCTGCTCGATTTCAGCTTTGCTGTTCTCCGAACCATTTCTACCCTCTTTTAATGGTTATTAATTAGGTGAATCATATCTTTCACCGCCCTGTCCAGACCCGCATACACGGCTCTCGCCATGATGGAGTGCCCGATATAGAACCCCTCGATTTCACTGATCCGCGCCACCGGCGCGATATTCTTATACGTCAGACCGTGCCCGGCATGCACCTCCAACCCGAGCGAGTCGGCAAAGGCCGCGCCATGCCGCAATTCCTCCAGGTACCGGAGCCGGTCGTCCGCGGTTTTCGCGTTGGCGTACTCCCCGGTATGGAGTTCCACACAGTGGGCGCCGGCCTCTTTCGATGTTTCAATCTGGCGACGGTCTGGATCGATGAAAAGGCTGGTCTTGATTCCCACATCCGTCAACTGCGCCACCGCGCGGGCAATCTTCTCACGGTTCCCCGCCACATCCAGACCGCCTTCGGTAGTAATTTCTTCGCGTTTCTCCGGAACCAGTGTCGCCTGATCGGGAACAATGCTCCGGGCGATTTCCACCATCTCCACGGTCGCGGCCATTTCCAGGTTGAACGGCAGCCGCACCACTTCCCGCAACATACGGACGTCCCGGTCCACAATGTGACGGCGGTCCTCACGGAGATGCGCCGTAATACCCTGCGCACCAGCCAGTTCAATAATTCCGGCCGCAAACACCGGGTCGGGCTCATCCGTCCGGCGCGCCTGGCGGATGTAGGCCACATAATCGACATTCACACTCAGGTATGCCATATTCCCATCTCCCGATTCTGTTTCCGTAAAAAACCGTGAAGCCCGGTCAGGCCTCCTCTTCCGGTCCGATGCTCAGGAGATCCCAGACCGCGGTGACCACGTCATCCGGTAAAACCTCACCGTTCTCGGCGGTTACCACCCGGCTGTTCCGGGTCCGGGGACCGTACACCCGGTGATTGCTCGAAAGGAAAACCGCCACAACCGGCCGTCCCAGCGCCACCGCCACATGCATGGGACCGGTATCGCCACTCACAAAAAGATCGCACCGGTCAATGAGCGCCGCCATCTGCCCCACGGTCACACCTTCGATTGTATCGAAAGCGGTCCGGGCCATCGAACGCATCTCCGCGATAACTTCACGCTCGGCCGGTCCTCCGGCCACCAGCATCCGGGCGCCGGAAACTCCGGCGATCCGGTCGATCAGGGTTGAGAAATTCCTTGCTCCCCAACGCTTTTTGCCCTTACCACCCGGATGAATGATGAAGAACGAGTCATAGTCGGAGATGTCATGCTCCTGGAGCCACTCGGTGGCGAACACCCGGTCATCGGAACTCAGATAGTATACCGTCGGATACTCCCGCGATTCC
>JAWLHT010000162.1:0-11701 GCA_041690195.1 Candidatus Latescibacterota bacterium | reverse complement strand
ATAATGCAATTTACATGGACACATTGTTTAGTTTGGTTACAGGCTAAACCCTTCCACCATTTATCTTTACTTCATTTTTGCCCTCAAACTTCAGGTTAAAACTGCTGCCGGCTTGAAGCAAGCAGATTTCACAGACGCTCAGGAGACGGTCATTTCCGAGTGGCCGACCACCGGTTATACACATGCGGCCCGTTACGCTCCTTTTCGACCAAGAATCAGCCTCCTCGAGAATGTATACTATGCCCGCCATGTATGCTCAAAATTATTTCCACCTGAATGTCGAACTGTTCGATCCAGCGAATGGGGAAATCAATGAACGCTCACGCGTCTGGAATGGATATTGAGACGGTCACCGTTTTCATTTACAATAATCACGGCGATCATTGGAACCTTCTGGCGGTACATGGCTCCGGGAAAGGCGTATTGACAATGAGGACCTCGTCAGTTACCGTGATTGTGACTGACGCAAGAAATTCGTTATGATGGTTGTCTCCTGATATTAAGGTGTTGAGTTATTCGAACCGTTTCCTGCATTTTGGCAGTGTTACTGGAGTGATTTTCATCACCCTGTGTCGTATCTCTTTCCTTCGGAGATTAAGACTAATGCACGAAGAGCCGCACCATATCCCTTTTGGCCATGCAAACGGAATATACACATGCCAAAACGCGTTCGAGGGTGTAGCGGCGTACTCTTCTTCCGGAACACTGCTCTGGATGAATTCACGCCTGAAAAGTATTCTCGAGTGCGAAGCGGATTCGGTTTCATCGATAGAAAGTTTATGCAAACTCTTTTTTTCTGATAACATGGATACGGCTTTGTCACAACTGGAACTCACCGCTTCCGGTGAAGGGCCTGACTCGAGCGGACTCATCCGGTTTGCATCGGGAAGCGGGAAAATGAAATGGTGCCGCTATCAATTCGCATTATCAGAAGAAAGACAAACTTGCTGGTTGCATGTTCTTGATGTCACTCCGGAAAAAGAACGGGAAGATCAGCTCAGATTCAAAGAACACCGTTTTCGATCACTGTTTGAGGAATCAAAGGATGCCATCAGCTTTTACAGTCACAACGAGCGGATGGTCAACCAGGCATGGTTTGACATGTTCGGATACACCCGGGAAGAACTTGAAACACTTGATCTTCTTGTGCTGTACGACAACCCGGATGACCGAATCCGATACGAACGAGAAATGGAAAAAAATGGATTTGTACGGAACTTTGAAGTAAAACTTGTTCGTAAGGATGGGACTCGCCTGGACTGCCTTTCGACTGCATTCGCGCATCGCGGTTCGGACGGCAAATTCTACTATCAGGGAATACTCCGGGATGTGACCGACACAAAAAGGACACTGAACTCTCTTCGCAAGAACGAAGAACAGTACCGGTCGCTCTTTGAATGCTCGAAGGATGCAATTATTCTCTATTCAGAGTCCACGCGGAGAGTAAACCACGCATGGTCAGAGCTTTTCGGGTATTCTCACGAGGAAGTTACTACGCTTGACTTCGCGCAGTTGTTCGTAAATTCGGATGACTGGCATGGTTTCATTCAAGAAATGCTGAAAAATGGATTCGTGCATGATTTCGAGATGCTTTTCAGGCGGAAAGACCATACGGAAATTGAATGCCTTATAACCGCGACAGTCTATCGTGCCGATGACGATGCGGAACCGCCGCTCTTCCAGTGCATAATTCGCAATGTCACTCCTATGAAACAGATGCTTGCGGCTTTACGGGACAGCGAGGAAAAATATCGTCATTTGATTGAGAATATTAAGGAAGTTATCTATTCGATGGATATTGATGGGGTTATTAAGTATATCAGTCCGGTTATTGAAACGGTCAGCGGGTACAAACCAGAAGAAATTGTTGGACGTCAACTTGCTGATGTTCATTTCGTCTATCCTTCGGATCTTCCCGTGTTGCGGGACGCCTATCAACAAGTCCAAGCGGGTAAATCCGTTGTTCACGAGTTCAGATTCCTGGCGAAGTGGGGAGAAGTGGTATGGTTCAGCACTTCCGTTTATCCGGACATGCAGAACGGGGTACTGACTGGATTTCAAGGAATAATGGTGGATATCACCGCATCTGTCCAGGCAAAAAAAAATCTTCGGGAAAGTGAAGAGCGCCTGCATACGTTCCTCGATTCCGCCACAGAGGGATTTTGCCTTTTTGATTCCTACCTAAATCTTGTAGAGATCAATCGTACCGCGGAAGTAGCGTTCGGTCTTTCCAAGGCATCTGTTTTCGGGAAACCGCTTTCATACTTTCTGAAAGAAATTCATTTCCCGGCAAGCACGGCTGTATTCGCAGAAGTTCTCAATACCGGGAAGCCGGCTTTTTTGGAAGGATTGTCCTTTGGTCTCTCGTTCTTTGATTTCAAAATATTTAGGGTTGGGAATGGAATCGGGGTCATAGCCGGGGATACGACTGAAGAGAAGAACGCCAGAAACGCTCTCGCCAAAGCGCATGCGGAACTTGAGCTGCGCGTCGGGGAACGTACCGCCGACCTGAACCGCCTGAACCGGAATCTAGAGCGGGAAATCAGTGAACGCATGCGCGCTCAGGAAACACTGGATCGTCGCGAACGCGAGTTGAACGCATTATTGAACAATCTCTCCGATATTGCGTGGTTGAAAGACACCTCTTCCAGATATGTCCTGGTCAACCGTGCAATGGCGGAATGGATTGGGGTATCAGCAAAGGAGATGAAAGGGCGTACTGACCATGAACTCTGGCCCAGGGAAATTGCTGATAAATATCGGGGCGATGACTTGCTTGTCATGAGGACGGGCAAAATACTGCGGATGGAAGAATGCATTCCCGACCGAATTGGCGGCCGCGTTATGATGGAAACCATTAAAAGTTCCATTCAGGACGAAAACGGCGTTATTATCGGAACTGTGGGAATAGCCCGCGATATGACCGATCGCAAGCGAATTGAGAATGCGCTTCGACAAAGTGAAGAACGTCTGAAACTGGCGATGGAAAGCTCTGAAGAGGGGCTCTGGGACTGGAATATCGCATCGAAATCCATGTTTCTGAGTCCACGGATTCCTGCCATGCTGGGCTATTCTCCTTCCGAATTCGGTGTTTCCATTACTGGCATGTACCGAAGGATTCATCCTGATGACCGCAGGAGCACACTTGCCGCCATTCGAGCGCATTTGCGAGGGCAAACGCCTTCCTGCACTGTGGAATACCGGATATGTTGCCGTGATGGAGCATGGAAATGGGTGCAGGATAATGGACGAGTGGTGTCGCGCGACCCAAAAGGCTTGCCGCTCAGGATGATCGGTACACGTCGCGACATGACAGAACGACGTAAAACGGAAGAGTTCCTCCGCGAAAGCGAGGAACGGTATCGTGCGATCTTCGAAAACGCAGGGGTGGCTCTCCTTGAACTTGACCTTTCTGAAGTGAAAGAAATGATGGACCAGCTGAAACAGAGCGGGTTTTCTTGTTCTTCAGATTATTTGGCTCTTCAACCTGAACACTGCCTGGAGATGTATAATCGTATTCGCGTTTCCGATGTCAATCACAAGACGCTTGATATCTATGAGGCCGGGTCGAAAGATGAACTATTGGCAGCAATGAATGAATTCAGTACAGAAATGACCCCCTTCATCGTTGGCATCGCTCAGGCTATCGCAGCAAATGAAACTGGTATGCAGATCGAGTTTACCGGAACGACTCTCCGTGGAAACACCCGGTATGTGATGGTAAACGTATCAATACCTCCGTACGAAAATCGTTTCACCCGGGTTCTGGTCAGTGTCACTGATCTTACCGAACGGAAGCATTTTGAGGATGCCTTGCAACAGGCGCACGACAATATGGAAGCGAAGGTTCGTGAGCGGACTCAGGTTCTTGCACTTACCAACAAAGAACTCGAACGCGAAATCCAGGAAAGAACAGCAACCGAAAATGCTCTGCGGGTGAGCGAGGAAAGATATCGTACCTTATTTGAAACATCAGTTGACGCGGTCGGGGTTACCGACTGTGACTTCCGTTGTATTGATATGAATCGTGTGTGGGGTGAACTATTCGGAACAATTGGTGAACTATGGAGGGAAAACTCTCTTTCCGCAATTTTTGTTCGAACGGAGGATTTTGAGAGCCTGCGGACAGCCGTATTGAATACCGGGTCGGTCAGGGACCGGAATGCGCAACTGCGACAAAAGGACGGTTCAGTGATTGATTGTCTCGTCTCACTCACGGCTTGGCGTAATTCCGAAGGCGAGAACAATGGCTATCAAGTTCTAATCCGCAATATCACCGCCAGGATACGAGCGGAACGATTACTCGAACAACATGCCGAGTTCCAGCAGCACATTTCGACGATCTCAACAAATTTCATCAATCTTCCCCTCGAGCAAATCGATAGCGGAATAAATCGTGCCCTGCAGGTGCTCGTCGAGTACGTCGGAGGTGACCGTGGGCTCGTATTCGAGTATCATGATGATGGTGAAATATATTCACTGGCACATGAATGGTGCGCCGCAGGTGTTGATTCAGGTTTTCTGCCTGATCAGACGCACCAGAATCTCTGGCGCTGGAACCTTTCCAGGCTCCGTCGGTTTGAAATTGTACATGTCCCGAATGTCTCCATGCTTCCACCTGAAGCGATCGCGGAGCGAAAATCATGTGAACTCTCCGGAATCAAATCGTATATTTCGGTACCCATGGTGCATGGGGGAAAACTGATCGGCGTCCTGGGTATCGAGGCAGTACGTCACGAGCAGACATGGAACGACGAGAGTTATCCCTTGCTCACGCTGGTTGGCGAGATGCTGGTCAACGCTCTCGAACGCAGGAAAATCGGTCGTGAGGTGATTCGGTATCAGGAAAAACTTCGAACAGTTGCATCCGAACTGACCCTGGCTGAAGAACGGGAGCGTCGCCGTATCGCTGTTGATCTGCATGACCGTATCGGGCAGACACTTGCGCTTTCAAAGATTATGCTCGGCGGTATTCGGGAGAAGGTAAAGTCATCTTCGCTCGGAAAGAGCATCGACGAGGTTACGGGTTTTATCAGTGAAGCCATATCCGACACACGGTCGCTCATGTTTGAAATCAGTCCCCCGGTTCTCTACGATCTCGGACTGGAATCCGCTTTGGAGTGGCTTTCTGACCAGGTTCACCAACAGCACGGGTTGCGGGCAGAATTTTCAGCGGATGGTGTTGAAATGATGTTTGATGACAAACTGAGTGTGCTCCTGTTTCAGTTTGTCCGAGAGTTGATGGTCAATGTTGTCAAACACGCACGTGCAACGGTGGTGCGTATTGCCGTGCATCGTAAAAAAACGGAAGTGGAAATCGAGGTGTCTGATAATGGAATCGGATACCGCGGCGATGTTCAGGATATGCGTCCGACCAGAGATTCAGGATACGGGCTGTTCAGCATCCGCGAACGCCTTGATTATCTTGGCGGAACGTTTCACATTGAATCTGAACCGGGGAATGGCACCAGAGTTATCATCGTGGTACCGGTGAGAATCTCTGATGAACGGGAGTACTACTGATATGAGTATACGGATTGTTATTGCCGACGACCACCGGATTATTCGAGAGGGGATACGGACACTCCTGAATGGAGAAGCCGGAATCGAGGTGGTCGGTGAGGCTGAAAATGGACGTCGAACCGTTCAACTCGCGTTGGAGCTTGAGCCAGATGTCATTGTGATGGACATAACCATGCCCGACATGAACGGCATCGAGGCCACACGGCAGATTCTTGCCCGGCAGCCAAACATCAAGGTTGTCGCACTTTCCATGCATACTGACCGAAGATTCATAAGCGGTGTTGTCGGCGCGGGAGCATCCGGTTACCTCCTCAAGGACTGTGCGTTTGAAGAACTTGCCCACGCTATCCGTACCGTCATGGGTGGAGAGATGTATCTGAGTCCACGGATTACGGGGATTGTACTGGATGATTACATTAGCCGCCTGAGCACAACTGTCGAGACCGCCATCGAGCTTTCAGACCGCGAACGTGAAGTGTTGCAGCTTATCGCCGAAGGGCACACGGTCAATCAGATTTCCGACAAGCTGAACCTTTCTTCCAAAACAGTCGAGTCCCACCGAAAAAAAATAATGGTAAAACTGAATATGCATACTGTGGCCGAACTGACCAAGTACGCAGTGCGGGAAGGTTTGACTTCACTTGAATCGTGAGCCGTTTTATAAGCAATTAGTATTATCCAATACTTCAATCTTCGCTATACTCTTTGGGAATTTCATGCGATTCACGTTTTCAAGAAGGGATCTTCAGACAACCGGGCACAGTTAAAGGCATACATTCAGGACCATGACGTACTTCCCCTCCTTTGAATGATGTACTGATTCTGCTCTACTTGATTGGAATCCGTGATTCCGGTAAGTGAAATATTCGGGACGTGGGGAATGCGCCGGAAACATCTGCCCGCGTTCCCATCCTGCCCGTTGTCTTCGCTGACACGACATGAAAGTGTGCTTGATGCATCGCATATTTGTGTTATATTAATAATAATGCATATTCGGTGCACGTTATGGGAGCACGGACTCGGGTTCTCCAGAACCTCTCTGCGCAAAGGCACACTGAATCGGTCAGGAGGATACTATGAAGAGAATATCTACGAATGTCACGAAAGTATTGACAATTGTTCTGCTTGTCGTCCCGATTGCATTGACCGGCGGTTGCGGAAGCCGAACTGCTACCGGAGGTGCGGCGGGTGGAGCGGCGGGTGGAGCGGTTGGCGCAGCTGTTGGCTCACGCTATGGCAGCACGGTAAGGGGGGCGCTGATCGGGGCGGCTATCGGTGGCGCGGCAGGCGCGTTGATCGGAAGATACATGGACAGACAGGCTGAAGCGATGCAGGATCAACTCGAAGGGGCCCGGATTGAGCGGGTTGCCGAAGGAATCAGGGTAACTTTCGATAGCGGAATTCTCTTTGATTTCGATTCATCTGAATTACGCCCGGCGGCAAGAGAAAACCTCCAGGAGTTTGCTGAAATTCTTGAGGATTACCCTAAAACCAATGTTCTCATTGAAGGACATACGGACGCTATCGGCAGCGAGCAGTATAATCAGCAACTTTCCGACCGTCGCGCCAGAGCCGTGGGAAGCTATCTTTCCTCTATCGGTGTTGACTCGGATCGGTTTGTGCTTGTTGGGTATGGAGAGTCACAACCGGTTGCCACCAACGAGACCGAAGCGGGAAGACAGCAAAATCGCCGTGTTGAAGTTGGAATCATGGCAAACGAGGAGTTGAAAGAATCTGCCCGGGATGCCGCCGAAAGCGGTCAGAACCAGTTACAATAGCAATGTCGTCAGATTTTTCCTTGAAAGACCCCGACATACATGAATGGCGGGGTCTTTTGTTCTCCATTACAAGGTGAAAGCATGTTGTTCCCGGGCAGATGCGTTTGTATATTATCTTTACGAGAATTTCCGCTGAATTCATGATGAAAGGGGGAGGTCATGCGCTGGATTTTGCCTGTATTTGCTTTCGCGGCATTATTTGTGTTCGGATGTTCGACTACGGAAAGGGAATCGACTGTGCCTGGACCCGCGGAACAGTACATATCGAGTATCATCAAAAGCATTGATCATACGGAAAGCATTCTGGGAGATATGCAGACCGCTGCTGATGCGGCCGCCGCCCGATGGGCAAACGGCGGCAAAGTTTATGTCACTGATGACGAGACGATTGAACGAACCGGACAGGAAGAAGTAAAAATGATCCCCGGCGGCGGGTTCAATTACCCGATGCGTGAAGACTGGGGTGGCTTTGTGGCGGAAGCCTGTGACCGTGCGGGCGGTTTCCGTCATATTCAGCCCGTTCCAACCGAAGGGAATCTTTCCGGCAACGATGTCGTTTTGGTGGGAACGCTGGATCTTGACCCGGACACTCAGGCCGCACAGCTTGAAAAACTGAAGGAAAGTGGAGTACTCATCATCCTGTTCGGCTCGAGAAACTCCAAAGTCGCTCCTCTGGCCGACCATCTCATCGATAACGGGCTTGAACCCGGAATCGTTCCGGTAATGAATATCAATGAAAATACCGTCATCGGTCCTGTCGCACCTATGGCTAACGTCATTAACATGTGGACTTTCTCCTCGGAACTCATCGGTGCGATGAACCGGCGGGGAAAGATGCCAACACTCTGGCAGAGCATGTTTGTTCCGGGAGCAGCGCCGCGGAATCTTCGAATTGCGAATATCGAATTCGACCCGGACGTTACCGTGCAAAAAGTTGATCCGGGAGTTCTTGGCCGTCAGTTTGTCACTGCCGCTCGAGCCTGCCTGGACAGCATGAGAATAAACGAACTGGAACGCTTCACCGAAGCGGGCGTCCTCTGTGCCAAAACGCTCAAATCAGGGAAAAAGGTGGTGACAACCCTGATCGGCCATTTCATGGTTGACCAGACCCGCATGCCCGGCTACCCAGATATCTTTGATGTAAAGGCGAACGAATACGGGCGCGGTTACCTGGAGAAAGCCATGGGTGAAGGTGACGTCTATCTCCACGTCGGATATTCATATACTCCCATCGACGAACTTTCGGTGGCCCGGGAATCCAAAGCGAAGACCGTTGCGGTCTTCACCCCCGGTCCGGTCCAGGTTGGCGAAGGTTCACCGGTTTCTCCGGACAAAAGCCTCATCGATGTGTATATCAATCCCTACTGGAAACATGGCGATTCCGTAGTTGAGGTTCCTGGCTACGATGTAAAGGTTATGCCTGTTTCCGGCGTGGTGATGGTGACGAGTTACTGGATGATACTTGGAGAGACCTTAAAGAATATGGGCGAATAACGGTAGTCTATTTGATCAGGGGCAATGTGAAAGAGGCGGCTTATCGGCCGCCTCTTTCACATTTGTTTTCCTCAAATTCAGTGAATACTATTTGAGGAGAGTCATTTTCCTGGTTTCCGTAAAACCGCCGCTGCGGAAACGGTAGAAGTAGACGCCCGAGGCTTTTCCTGATGTGTTCCAGACCGCCAGGTGAGCGCCTGCCGGACGATACCCGTCAACCAGCACATCAACAACCTGTCCCGACGAATTGTACACTTCCAGACGGACGTTTCCGCCACGATGGAGGGAATACTCGATGGACGTCGAAGGATTGAACGGATTCGGTTTGTTCTGATGCAACACAAATGACTTTGGCTTTGCGGAATCATCGATTCCCAGAGGAGGCTCTACAGGATAATCGAAAGTCTCATCACAGAGATGGAATTTCGGCTCGGTGCCTCCGTTGTAATTGCGTTGGAGATAGTAGGTCTTGAGCGGAGTTCTGTCAAAGGAGGTGAGCGGAGTACGGGTTGCGGTACCGTCCGCCGTCCATTCGTACACAGGAATGTTCATGGGGTTGATGGTCTGCGAAAGGCCAAATTCCTTTGCAATATGGAACAGACCGAAATTATCCGGCTCGTGTCCGGCGAGCCAATGTCCGACTATGTCCACATACACCTGGTTTTTCCCAAAAACGATGATATTCGAAAGGTAGTCGAAACACTCCGTGGAACTGTACTGGCCGGAATTCGGGCCGACAAGGAATCCGTCGCCGTCCCTCCCGTAAACTCCCTCGATCACGCTCAGGCCGATACTGGTGGAGCGGTTGTTGTCAATGGTCCGGGAGGCCCAAGTTTCCATCCAGAGCCCCCCATCGCCGCCGGGACGGTCCCATCGGGGAATTCCGTCGGCCACATGCCGGTTATAGTTGGCCTGGATAACCGAGTTGCGGTCAGGGTTCATGTCTGATGCGGCCGCATTGTAAGTGGAGCCGTAACGGGTACAGAATTCCTGATAATCGTGCGCGATAGTACCCTGGATGTTTTTCATGCACAGGGTTATTCCCATGCCGTGAGCCTTGAACTTGGAAATGCTCAGCAACCAGGTATCCGGAGCATTTACCGGGTAAAGGTAGGGAATACGGCGGAACCAGGTGCCATCCGGAACATCCACCCAGACCAACTCGTTCGAACTGATGACGCTGACCTTCTGCTCCCGTGATTTCATCGTAACCCCGGTTCGCTGGGCCATATCATTATACCCAAGCGCCTTCCACGTACCCGAGTCCCATGTTTCCACAACATGGATATTGGGGGCGGAAACTCCGAGTTCCTTAATGCCTTCTATGGACCCCTCGACGAAAGAGGGATGAGTAACAATCCCCAGTTCGTATTCGACCGAGACGGGTATGGTACCGCCGGTAAGTTTTGTGCCGATTTTGTTCGGCTGGCTATAGGTGATATTGGGTTTGATCGGGATGAGGTGCGTCAAGGGGACCCCGTTCTCCCGGGGAACGATAACCGAACGTGCGAACGATAGACCGGCCTGCCGGATGGCATCATGATTGGTTTTATCATCAACACTGGTCCGCATAATGAACACCGCTTCGGGATGGGAATCCACAAACGAATGGAGCCCGAAAAAACCGGAAGCGTTCTGCGCGCGCGAGGCGAGCGTCTCGATCGGACGGACGGCACCAAGCGCGCCGGCGGCGGAGAGCGACTTCAGAAAACGGCGACGACTGGCCATAATAATTTCCTTTACGGAAAAACTTGGATTTCATACGCTCTGAACGCAATATATTACGAAAAAGTGTGCAGAACATGATTAATTTTGTCCATACTGAGGAAAAGACAGGCTATATATTTTCATACTCTCGTATTATTGGCTAATCTCCCGGCAGGGGATGGTGTGGTGAGTTTTTTCAAGTTTCACTGTGGTGTTGTTTTGAACGATTACTCTTCCTGACTTTGATGATTTGCCGGAAAATCCGGACAGGCCCTGAATCCGTGTTATCACCTGAATATTTCGGATGTAGTGAAAAACGAGTTTCTGTTACAGGAGGATGCCATGTCAAATGCCACGAGAAGAGCATTCATCACCGCCGGCGTCACAACAGGAGCAGTTCTCGCCGCCGCCGGAGCCCATGCCCAGTCCGCTACCCCGAAGCCCCAAAACCCGTCATCGGAAGAGTTACTTCGGATCGGGGTTATCACCTGCGGATACTATTCTCACATCGAAGATATCTGGGGACGGCTCATCAATCCAATCGGGCTGGATACTGACGGCACATACTGGCCACGTCAAACCGGCATGGTCATCACCACGGTTTGGGACCCGGATACACGGGCAGCCGAAACATTTGCGAACAAATACAATGTTTCGGTTGTAAAACGCTACTCGGACATGGTGGGCAAGGTTGACGGTGTAATATTATCTGATTACTACGCGACTGGATGGTGGCCGCAACTCTCTAAACCATACCTGGAAGCGGGGATACCCTGTCTCATCAATCGTCCATTTGCCCTTTCGCTCAGAGAAGCCGGAGAAATGGTTTCTCGAGCCCGACAGTACAACACCCCTATCCTTGTACCGTCTTCGGATGAGGTTATGGTGGAAACACAGCGCGCCCGCCACCGGGTAAAGTCACTGCTTGGATCGGACGGCACGATAACAGGCGCCATGGCATTTGAGCCTTGCGGCGAGTACGCCGCTCACGGAGTGCACTCTATTTACAATCTCTACTCCGTTTTAGAGCCGAACGTTGTGGCTGTTAACCTTATCGCCGATCAATGGTGGGAATGGGGCCACAAAGGCGCCATGATGAATTGGGTGGTAAAGGGGGAGAAGGAAAATACCGATTACATGGCCGCCATCCGCATGGCCAACGAGGGGGACACCAACGGCTGGGTATGCATTTCCACGAA
>JAWLHT010000161.1:7264-11746 GCA_041690195.1 Candidatus Latescibacterota bacterium | reverse complement strand
CTCTGTGCAACAATGCATTACGATTCTCTCTCTGCTCGGAATTTTACTCCCATAAACTTGGGTAATGACAAGCTCTGGAGAGAGGGGGCCAGGGGGTGAGTTACCGGCCAAAGTCTCCATTGACTACCTTTGGTACTCATGCGTGCCTGCGGTTTTCTCTTATCTTTACGACAATGGCCCCTGGCCCCGCAACCATCCGTTCAGATATCCTTATGTTCCGGAGCGTCAGTTTCCCCCAACCCCGCCGGTATCTGCACACGAGGCGGTCTTTGCATGCAACATCCATCATATTACAGAATATACATACTAATTAATGTTTTTCCAAGACTTCACCCTGAATTCTCCGCAGTTCGGTGCGGCTGTACGGTCTTCCCAACCGTCCCGGAGAGAGCCGGAGGGCGGGAAGCCTCGCCTGCAATCTCTGGATAACGTGGTCATGGAGGTCGGGTACGCAGAATTCACCTGCCGGATATCCTGGCGTACACCGCGGGGATTGAAACAAGTTTCGCCCTGTCGGGAAGCTCTCCGGGAAGGATATTCTCCGCAGGTCGAAACGGGTTTACCGGAAAAGCTCTTTTACCCCACCCCAGGACCGCTCGTGCACTCCAACCGGAAGATCCAGCGGTCCCTGAGATATCCAGTCCCGGACCATTTTGATCTTTTCGGCGGGAAGTGCGCCCGCGGACTGTGGCATCTGTCCGATGTTCCCGCCGGAGGGAAGTTTTCCTTCCAGCCGCCAGACCAAAACGCTCGAATCCGGCCTGGAGGGGTTCACGATGGGCAGACCGGTGGTGGGGGAATATACGCTAGTTGGGCCGACAAGCCGGGAGTAGCCGGTATGCCAGTCATGGCAATCTCCGCATTCCTGGGAGAAGAGGAGTACGAGATCCTCGGAATAGCTGTATCGGGGCTGCTGGGCGCCCGAGAGGAACACGGCCGCAATGCCGACGGTCAGGGTGAGCATGAGCAGGGGTCTTCGCATGAGGCGCCTCGCTTCCCCGCCGGGTAGGCGGAAAAAAACCGCAAGGGAACGGAATTCCTCCGGCGAACGGCCGGAGAGTGGAGGATACGCCCGTCGGGCGGTGGCCGCATAACCGCGCGGCCACCGGAGAAAACCACGCTCCGGGCGGTGTGATACGAACTCGATATCAAGAACGCCCCGATTGCAACTCCCCCGGGACTTGCCCGCTTCCCACACATGCGCCGCGATGGGTGAACGGCGGTTTGGAAAGCTGACTCATCCCCTTGATTCCATCCGCTATTGCGTTACCGGATCCCACCTGTCCCGAACCGGGCGGCTATTCCACCTCGTCCAGTGGACGGTAGGCTTTTGGTATCGGGGCTTTCACCACATCCTGCTCCAGAAACTGCTTGAAAGTGGTGTTGGTCCAGTACTTGGCCACGAGGGAGAGTTCGAGCGCCGCGGCGCGTTTGTTTCCCCCGTGATAGTGATCCAGAGCGGCCTTGAGATGCTCGCAGGCCTTCTCCAGAAGCTGACGGGCGTCCGGGTTGGTGAATACGCCGTTCCGCAGGGCCCGGGCCGGAACCGAGTCTTCGTACCGGAAAGAGCCGTCGGTGACGTTCTCGATGTACCCGTTCACGATATCCCAGGGCTGGTCCATGTACATGAGAAAGATTTCCTCATCGGTGAGCTTTCGTCGTCCCCCGCTCTCGTCGAGAAGGGCGGCTTCGGCCAGACGACGGGCCAGCGCGAAAGCCTTTGGCCGTGCCTCGTCCAGATAGGCGACATGTACCGGCATACTCCCGACATAGCGGAATCCTTTCCCCGCCGAAAACTTGCAGAGTTCCCGGGCCGCATGGAACTGGAAACCCTGGTTGGAGGCGCAGGAAATGGAGGCGAAGGGCAGCCCGTAGGGGATGCCTTCCCAAAAGGTGGGATAGATGCGCTCGATGAACACCCGCGCCGCCGCCGAGCATGTCCAGCCATGGACCGGATCCACCATGAGAAGACCGTTGGCCTTTTTGAATGCCTTGTAGAGCTTGCCTTTGCCTTTTTTGCCCCAGTCGTCGTCCAGTACGCAGCCGCCACCGACGTTGCGGATGCAGTGGAAACAACTCTTGCAGGGACCGAACGTATAGTCGTGGAGGTGGTGAACATCAATCTTGAGGTTGGGAATATCCTCAAGATTCCTCACCACTTCCTTCATGAGCGTGGCGGTATACCCGTGCCGCCGTCCGCTCCCCTGTACAACCATCAACCGTGCCATCGACTGCACCCTCCCCCTTGCGGTGAATACATTTTTTCCATTAAAGAATTATTGGCAATCGGCAGGCGAAAGTCAAGGGGAACCGGAGGCTGGAGAAACATGGGCCTCCCCGCACTCATCACCGCTTCGGGGATCCGGAAGGACATTGACTTCCGCCGTGCCCGCTGGCCCGGCTCCCTCTGAGCGAGGCCGCAACATGCGCAGGGGATAATCTTTCCCCATCCGCGTCAAGTTTTACCTCGGTAGCAAAGATTCTCCCGCTATATATTGTTGTATTGTTTCGTATCAGGCAGCCCGGGGTGCGGCTGTCTCCGAAATCCTCCCTCGAATCGAACACTCACCCAGCACGGGGATTTCTGCATGCAATACGGGTATCGCTTCATTTTCGCCGTTATAATCCTGCTTCTTCCCCTGGCCTGCGGGAATCTGCGAAACGTTCAGGCCCCCGGAACGGTTTTTCATGTTTCCCTGCGGGGAAACGATGCATGGTCCGGAACACTTCCCGAGCGGAACCGTGACGGTTCAGACGGTCCTTTCGCCACCCTGGAACGGGCCCGCGAAGCGCTCCGTGAAATCCGTCGTGCGAACGGCTGGCCGCGTGGAGGCGCGGTAGTCTTCATCCATGAAGGGGTTTACGAGCGAACCGAAACCTTCCGGCTCACTCCCGAAGACTCGGGGCGCCCCGGAGCCCCCGCGGTCTGGCGGTCGTACACCGGCGACCGCGCCCGCCTCATCGGGGGTCGCCGGATCAGCGGCTTCCGCCGGGTGACCGACCCGGCCGTGCTCAAGCGGCTGGACATAGTCCATCGCGCGGACATCGTCTACACCAATCTCCGTCGTCAGGGCATCTGGAATATCGGCGTCATGCGTCCCCGGGGATTTGGGCGTCCCATCGAGCCCGCGGCGCTGGAACTCTTCTTCAACGGCCGTCCCATGACTCTCTCCCGCTGGCCGAACAACGACTGGGCGCACATCGCCGGGGTTCCCGGCGCTCAGCCCGATCCCATGGACCTGCGCCGGGCGGAGAAACCCCTGACCGGCGTGTTCACATATGAGGGCGACCGGCCCCGCCGCTGGGCCGAGACCACCGATATCTGGATGCACGGCTACTGGACCTGGGACTGGGCCGATTCCTACGAGCATGTCAAGTCCATCTCCCCGGACGCCCGCACCATCGAGACCCATCCCCCACACGGCGTCTACGGGTACAAGAAAGGGCAGCGATACCGTTTCCTGAATATCCTTGAGGAACTGGACGAGCCCGGCGAGTGGTTCCTGGACCGCAGGACCGGCAGTCTCTTCTTCTGGCCTCCGGAACCGCTGGAGGGAAGCGAAAGCTGCGTTTCCATGCTGGAGTCGCCGGTCATCTCCATCGAAAACGCCTCCCATGTGGTCATCCGGGGAATAACCATCGAGAGTTCCCGGGGGAATGGCGTGGAGATATCCGGGGGAATGAACAATCTCGTGGCGGGCTGCATCATCCGGAATCTCGGGAATGTCGGTGTAATCATCCGCGGCGGCGAACACAACGGCGTTCAGTCCTGCGATATTTCGGAGACCGGCGACGGTGGAATCATCCTGGAAGGCGGCGACCGCAAAACGCTCACACCGGCGGGAAACTTCGCTCTGAACAATCACATTCATAACTACAGCCGCTGGGTTCGTACCTACCGCCCCGCCGTACTCCTCTCGGGAGTGGGCAACCGGGTCGCCCACAACCTCATCCACGACGCGCCGCACGCCGGAGTGATTTTCGGTGGCAACGAGCATCTTCTCGAATTCAACGAGGTCCACGACATCTGCCGGGAAACGGGCGATGTGGGGGTATTCTACATCGGGCGGGACTGGACCATGCGGGGGAATGTGATACGCCACAACTTCTTTCACGATCTCCACGGCCCCGGACACGGCGGCGCACGGGCGGTATACCTCGACGACGCCGCGAGCGGGACCACCGTTTCTGGCAATGTCTTTCTCCGGGCCAGCATGGGAGCGTTCATTGGCGGCGGCCGCGACAACACTGTTGAAAACAACATTTTCATCGATTGCGACCCGGCGGTGCATGTGGACGGTCGAGGCATCGGCTGGGCGGATACCCGTATCGCGCCGGGCGGCGCATGGGGAATGTACGAGAAGCTGGAAGCCGTGAACTGGCGCAACCCGCCGTACAGCCGGCGTTATCCCCAGCTCGCCCGCCTTACCGTGGAGGACCCGGCGCTCCCCAGAGGCAATGTCATCGCCCGGAATATCTCAT
>JAWLHT010000161.1:0-7254 GCA_041690195.1 Candidatus Latescibacterota bacterium | reverse complement strand
CGGGGGACGCTGGCTGAACATTACGGACGGCGTGGATTCGCTCGGCATTGTCGAATTCCGCGATAATTTTTCCGGGAGCGACCCGGGATTCGTCAATGCGGCAAAACTCGACTTCCGGTTTCGCAAGAACGCCCCGGCCGGAAAAATCGGTTTCCGGCCCATTCCCTTCGAACAGATCGGCCTGGTGCGGGACGAGTACCGGGTATCGACCACGGTACGCCATATTCCGCAGCCGAAACAGTAGGCTCTTGGCGGCGACGGCTGTCACGGGGTCCGGGACGGAAGACGCAACTCACTTTTCGGGAACCGTGAACGGCTTCGGGAATCTCAGTGATAGCGCCGGGGGCGTTTTCAATTGACATCATTGGCGAAAAGGTGTAATTTACCGGTGCGACATGCATTCCAGCATGTCCTCCTCCGAGGTAGATAATGGCGACAAAAGCCCAGAAGGTACGGCTCTCCGTCTTCCTCATATCCGCGGCATCGGTGTTCCTCATCTTCTTCATCGTGCTGGTCGGAAACAAGCTCCTGAGACGGATGGATACGTACTACATTGTATATCGCGGTATTTCCATCACCGGCCTTGAACAGGGCGCGGCGGTACGGATCAACGGCGTTCCGGTGGGACGTGTCGTTGATCTCGACGTGGAAACAGCGGAAGCGGTGCGGGTAACCATTGAGGTTAAACCGGGTACGCCCATCCGGACGGACACCCGGGCGGTGTTGAATTTCCTCGGAGTGACCGGTCTGAAGTATGTTGAACTCACCGGCGGTTCGGAAACGGCGCCCCCGCTCCCTCCGGGTGGGGTCATTGACGCCGGGAGATCCATTCTGGACAGCCTTTCCGGACAGGCGGACGTCATCCTGAGCAAAATCGAAATGGCGCTGAACAACATCAACCAGATAACCGGACCGCAAACTACGGACGCCCTCCAGAGCGCCCTGACCTCTTTTGCCGGGGTATCCGCGCAGCTCGATACGCTCTTCCAGTTCACGCGGCCGGACCTCGTGCACGCCATCACAACCATGGACAGTGTCATGGTCCAGCTTTATGAGACATCCCGGAAAGCGGACACCGCGGTGACCGCAGTGAACAGCTTACTGCGATCCAACGACCTGCAGCAGACCCTTTCCAATACCCGCCAGATCACCGAAACCATGCAGGCCGATCTGGACAGTCTGCAGCTCGCCGGGATTTCACGGGATATCCGCACATTGCTGCAAAACGCCAACCAGACGGTGACCCATTACGATATCCTGGTGCTCCGGGGCCGCGACGATATCCTGCGGGCTCTGCGCAACATGGAAGAAGCTGTGGATAATCTCCGCGAGGCCACGGATATTATCCGGGAAAATCCCTCGGTACTCCTCCGGGGCCGGGGAGCTTCCCCGGAGAGCATCGAATGACGGGAGAAATCATGAGGAAATGTCTCAGAACCGCCGGTCCGTTCCTGATCATGTTGGGCATTCCGCTTTTGCTCCTGTCCTGTGGATTCGGAAGGTCGGTTCCGTCACGGAACTATTATGTGCTGAATTACAAGTTCAGCCCGGTCATCCCGCCCGGTTCCAACCGTCCCCATCCCTTCTCAGCCCAGATCGAGCGGTTCGATGTTCAGCGGATCTATAATCGTCAGAATATCGTGTACCGTTTCGCGCCTCAGGAGTTGAAGTGGTATGAGTATCAACAGTGGGCGGTGCGTCCGGACTACATGATCACCGACCTGGTTCAGACCCACCTGGAAGCGGCGGGCCTTTTCAACCGGCTCAGTTCGGAGTTTCTCGACGCCCGCCCGGATTTCCGGATCGAGGGCACAGTGGAAGCACTGGAAAGGTTTGATGCGGGTGATGTTTTCTACGGTCACATGGCGATGTCTTTCAAAATGCTGCGGGCTGATACAGGCCAGCAGATATGGGAGTACTCTTTCGACGAGCGTAAACAGGTCTATCAGCGGGAAATGGTATACACGGTTATCGCACTCTCCCAGATTTTCCAGAACCAGATGAATGCAGTGGTAAGCCAGCTTGATTCGGTGCTGACGGTTGTCAACGGGGAACAGATTCCGGAGCAGGATGTTCCGGCGATTCGGCCCTCGCCCCTCCCCGCGCAATCGGACACTTCCAGCGCCGCCCGGAAAGACCCGGGGTATGAGATTATCCCGGAAGACAGTATCAGGCGAAGGTAACAGGGAGGGTGCAGTGAACGTTTCAATGTCCCGGATTCTGATGGTCGGCCTCGTTCTTGCTTGGGGGGGAGTATTCCCGGCCGGAGCGCAGGAAAACACCTGGGAAAGCCCCTCCATAGAGATTCAGCTCCAGATGGACCCCACGATTGTTCCGGTCGGCAAGGGCGCCGTGTTCGTGCCGTCCATGACCGACCCGGACAACGAACCTGTTTACGGCGTCATCGCCGATGGGAAAACCGTACAGGATTCCAAAACCGGACACCGCATCACTCTCGCTCCCGGAAACTATACCGTGGTCTACGGCTCCGGCACCAAGGAGCAGATGATGAAGAAAACGGTAAAGGTAGTGGAGGGGGCCACAACGGTGGTCAAGCCTGACTGGGCGGGACTTGCGGTCGAGGTAATCAACCGCTCGCGCGCCGAAATCCGGGAATACTACGAGATATTCAGCCTGGATACAGGGGAATCGTTCGGCATCGGCCAAGGTATCGAAGAGGGTCTGGACGAAAAGCTGCGCACCTGGATTCTCCCTCCCGGGACATATAAAATTGTCAAGCCGGGAGATAATATTAACGCCGTGGTGAATTTCGGCACCATCCGTCTTTTCCCGGGAGAGATGGTGCATACCACCTTGGTTATGGACAACAGCACCGGGAATTTCCTCGGGTTCGGGCTGCTGCCCGGCATCCGCCAGGGAATCCTGTCCAACCGCCGGTGGAGCGTACGCAGTGAGCTTTCCGGCAATGCGCTTCTGAATTACACGACCTCCAATGCTTCCGGGCTGGAGAGCAACACCAACTTTACCGCCACAGTGCAGTGGCTGACCGATGCCCGGTACGAGAATGGCCGCCATGTCATTCCCATCTGGTCCAATATCGAGGAGGGGCTCTCCCTGCAGGGATCAAAGGACCTCCGCAAGTACGTTGACCGCGCGGAACTCCGGCTGACCTACATCTACCGTCTGAACGACTACATCAACCCCTATCTCCGGTTCGGCGCGGAATCCAGCTTTTTCAAGAGCTCGCACCGCTTCGACGACCCGACCGATTTCGCCGTGGTCTCCGCTCAAGGCGATACGGTCCGCATGGTGCGCAACGCGAAGGATGTCAAAACCGCCAGCCCGTTCAGTCCGGTTCTGCTCAAGGAGGGATTCGGTGCAACGTCCACCCTCTTCCGGTCGGTCCCGGCGAACTTTACTCTCCGGAGTGGATTCGGAGCCCGGCAGACATTGGCCCGAGGCGCATACATTTTCAACAAGGACAGTAAAACCCTCGTCCCGGTTGCCAAAAGCGATCTTACCGGGGTAGAGATGCTCCTGCTCGGGGATATCCGTCTCGGACGATATGTGCTGTTCACGACCCAGTTCGACATCCTCATGCCCAACTCCCGGACTTCAAGCTGGGTGTACGACGGCGAAAATCGTCTCCGTCTCAATCTCACCAGCAACGTGAGCCTCCTGTTCACCCATGAGTACTGGCGGGACGAAACCCAGCGGAGCAACCAGAGCCGCTATCAGACACTCCTCCGGTTCTCCACGTTCCTCTGAGGCATTCATGGCCGAAGCGAATGAACTCCCGGTCATCACGGTCCGGGACCAGGTGCTTTCCATAAACGGTCCGCTCACCGTATTCACCGTCCATGAGCTGGAACGGGTACTGGCAACGGTACCGCCGGAGAGTTTCCGGGTTATTGACGGGACCGGGGTAACGACGCTGGACTCATCCGGCGCGGTCTGCCTCAACCGCATCCGGGACAGCCGGGAATTCAAGGGGTTCAGCAAGCGGGGACAGAAGCTCCTTGAAATGTCCCGGCTGCCGGAGGTTCCCCCCACTGGGGAATCCCGGCGATCCCGGCTGGATCTTGAAGCCATCGGCGATTGGGCCATGCTGTTCTCTCACCGGTTCACCGAAATTCTCATCCTCATCGTGGATATCGTCTACTGGAGCGTGATTGGCCTCTTTGACCGCCGTCAGTACCGCAAAGGGTCCTTTGTCGAACAGGCTTACTATATGGGATCCACCGCCCTGCCCATCGTGGCGGTCATCATCTTTCTCATCGGATTTATCCTGGCGCTCCAGAGCGCCGCGCAGCTCCGCCAGTTCGGAGCCACCATTTTCGTCGTGGATCTGGTCGCCATCGGCCTGGCCCGGGAAATGGCCCCGCTCATGGTGGCTATCCTGGTGAGCGGACGCTCCGGCTCGGCCATTGCCTCCGAGGTGGCGACCATGAAGTTCACCGAGGAGCTGGACGCCATCCGTACCATGGGCCTCAATCCCCTGCGGTTCGTGATCGTCCCCAAGCTCTGGGCCATGCTTGTAAGCATGCCGCTTCTTTCCATACTGGCCCTCCTCATCGGCATACTCGGCGGATTTGTGGTGGGAGTCACTTACATGGATCTCACTCCCACGGCTTTCTGGAACCAACTCATGCGCGCCCTCTTTTTCTGGGACGTGCTCACCGGCGTTCTCAAAAGCCTGTCCTATGCGGTCATCATTACCATTGTGGGCACCTATCGAGGACTCACGTTCACCGGCGGCGCTGATGGTGTCGGACGGGCGACCACCTCGGCCGTGGTCACCTCGCTTTTCGTCATCATTGTAGCCGATTCCATATGGGGCATCATTTTATACTTCCGGTAAGGGCATTCGTCACCCCCTCCGGCTGGCGGATGGTTATACGGGTCACAGAAAGCGCCAGGGAATGTGCGCTGCAAGTATCCGGTTGCGTTCCATGGATGATCAAGCCGGATACCCGAACAGAACAAGGAATGCGCTTCAGTGAAACGTGTCTGCGCATGGTGCCGCCGGGAACTCGGCGTCACCTCCGGAAGTCCGGACGGTGCGGGAACCGGCCGGGAAGTCACTCACGGGATTTGTGAGGACTGCCAATCCAATCTCGCCGCCCAGGGCGGAATACCCCTCTACGCCTATTTGAACACCATCGGCGTTCCGGTGCTCCTGGTCAGCGATGACGGAACGATTGTGACCGCAAACGACGCGGTTCAGATCATCCTTGTGAAGAGCCTCCCGGAGATTCAGGGTCGGAGGGGAGGCAACGTTTTCGAGTGTGCGAACGCACGTCTCCCGGAAGGCTGCGGGAGAACCGTCCACTGCAGCGGGTGCGCCATACGAAGGACGGTCATGGACACCTTCATTACCGGTGATCCCCACCTGCGGGCTCCGGCCTATCTGAACCGCTGGACGTTGGAGCGGAGTTGCGGTTTGGACCTGCGGATCAGCACCAAAAAAGTTGACGGCATGGTTCTTTTGGTCGTGGAAGGACTTACCGAAAAGTAATCGCGAGGGCGTTTCTCCGGACGCTTCCGGACGAGAACAGCACGCTGATACGGAGGAACAGCACATGATCTTCCGAATCACCAGAAGAGCCGCGAAATATTTATATCCACCCTTTACTGATATCTTCCGGGTTGTGGATAACCCGTATCTCGACTGGCATGCGCATCTCTTCCGCCTGAACCGGGAACCCTGTTTTATGATATCGAACACGGCTTTCGTCCAATATGAGCGGAGGCCCAGCCCCAACCTCCGTGGGAATAATTCCGGCTCCGGAGGGCGGTTGCCGTCCACGCAACCCAATCGTCCGAACACGGCGGTACAACCCAGAACCAGTGAGAATTTCACATGGCGTCACAAGAATCCGATATCATCCTCGATGTGCGCGACCTGAATTCCTATTATGGCGAACAGCATGTGTTGAAGGGGGTCACGTTCAATGTTCGCCGGGGGGAAATCATGGTCATCATCGGCGGCTCCGGCAGCGGCAAGACCACCGTGCTGAAGAATGTCATCCGCCTGCTCACGCCAAGTTCGGGAAGCATCCGTCTTTTGGGACGGGAGATGACTGCGCTGGAGGAAGAGGACCTGGAAACCGTCCGGCAGGACATCGGGGTGATGTACCAGCATGGAGCGCTGCTCAACTCCCTCACCGTGGGGGAAAACGTGGCGCTGCCCCTTGAAATGCACACCCGGATAACCCCGGAACTCCGGCGTCAGGTGGCGGAACTCAAGCTGGAGCAGGTGGAATTGCATAATGTTCTGCACAAGTTCCCCAAGGAACTTTCCGGTGGCATGCAGAAACGGGCGGCGGTGGCCCGCGCCATTGTCATGGACCCGCAGATCATCTTCTGCGACGAGCCCTCGGCGGGACTTGACCCGGTCACAACCCGGGATCTGGACCAACTCCTCCGCAATCTCCGGGAAACGCTCGGCATGACCATCGTGGTGGTCTCCCACGAGATTGAAAGCATCAAGCGCATTGCCGACCGCATCACCTATATCGAAAAAGGAAAGGTGCTCTTCACCGGCTCCATTCAGGATGCGCTCGAAAAGGACATCTCCTCCATTCGCAATTTTTTCCTCCTGTAATCCGCCCTGCCACACATCATAAGCACAACGATGCCGACGATTTACACAATTAACACATACCCTTCTCAAAACGCACAATAAGGCTTGCGAACACACGTCTTCGACTCTATGTTACCCTTGGCGCCGCGCCCGAACGCGTTGTCCCGGAACACGGCGCCCACCCTTGGCGCCAGGCGGCGGCTCCGCTCCGTCGCCGGGTAATTCCGCGATTTCATGTCTCATGCGTCGGGAAAGGACGGTGACCGGTATGAAAACGATGGCGGAACACCACTGGTCGGGGGACACACTGCTGATTCTCAGCGTCGTGCTGGGGCTGGTACTGGGAGGTCTGGGGGGATGGCTCCTGGGCATGGCCATGGCGAACATCGGAATGGGTGTGACGATCGGCGCAACGATCGGGCTCATCCTCGGTCTCGTTGCCGGAGTAGTCCTCTCTGACAAAGCGGAACAGTGAGCGGCTACCCCATGCAAAAAAACAATACCGGCCGCGCCCCATCAGCGCGGCCGGTTTTGTTATCCGTATCCGTTTCCGGCAATCGTAAAAGGTTCTTCTCTGTTTTATGTGGGTGAACGAAATTAATAATAAGAGGAGCCAATTGCAAAAGTAAGAGCATGAAGGTGTATAGATTACCCAAATGGTGTGCAATAATTGATTTTACGGGTGATTACGCCTCCACAGAGATGAT
>JAWLHT010000160.1:0-11946 GCA_041690195.1 Candidatus Latescibacterota bacterium | reverse complement strand
CTCCTCTTGTTTCTGTGCGTCTTCGCTCCTGTGCGTGAGACATTCTGTTCTCTTTTTTTTCCTCTGCGTCTCTGCGGGAAACATCGTTCAAAAAGGACTTTTCATGCGGATCACCGAACACATCCACATGCTGAACCTGCCGTTCCGTGTCCCGGTCGCCCCGGGAATCGAGCTGGAACGTTCCGTCAACGTTTTCCTCATCGCAGGCGACACCGGGCTCTGTCTGGTGGACGCCGGGACCGCCGGAGCGGAGGGGGCGGTTTTCGAATATCTCCGCTCGCTGGGCCGCGCTCCGGGAGAGATCGGCATGCTGCTCCTGACCCATTCCCACCCGGACCATATGGGCGCGGCCCGTGCGGTATGCGGCGCGGCCGGGTGCACGGTGGCCGCCCACGGTGCTGAGCGGGACTGGATCGAGGACACGGAGAAGCAGTTTCGGGAGCGGCCGGTGCCCGGCTTTCCGTCGCTGGTGGAAGGCCCGGTGCAGGTGGACCGGGTGCTGGCGGACGGCGACCGGGTGGATGTGGGGGGCGTCACGCTGGAGGTGATCCACACGCCGGGACATTCCCGGGGGTCGGTTTCGCTGCTGGTCGTGGAGGATGGCGCGCTCATCGCGGGCGATGCGGTCCCCGTTCCCGGCGACATACCCATCTATGACGATGCCGCGGCCACCGTGCGCTCCCTGGAGCGCCTGCGGGCTGTCCCCAAGGTCGGAATGCTTCTCTCCTCCTGGGATGTGCCCCGACGGGGCGACGGGGCCGCCCGCGCTCTGGAGGACGGTCTGGCGTGGGTGCGCCGCATCCATGAAACGGTGACGGGCGTCGCGGCGGAAGGACCGGAATTCGTCCCGGCGGTCATGGAAGCCCTGGGACTGCCCGTCCGGGCGGCCAATCCTCTTGTGGCGCGCACCTTCCTGGCCCACCGCGCTGTTCCCGGTCTTTTCGGGGAATGAAAGTGTGAGTTCTGTCTGAAAAAGAGCGGGGTTTTCCCCGCGCGGTTTCCAAAAAAGAGAGCCGGAAGCATGATCGCTTCCGGCTCTCGGTGTTTCATCTGCTCCGGTTGCGCTCCCGGATTATCAGGCCCGTTGTCTTGCAAAATCCTCCCGCCGCCGCATCATCCACATTCCGGCCAGGCCGAGGGAGAGGGCCAGGATGATGAGCCCCCATTCGGAGAGGGTGGGGACCATCGCCGCGGCCATGGCGGTGAACCGGATATCGTTGCCGACCACCTTGGCGTTCTCGATGGCATATCCGGCGGGCAGGCTGCCCGGGTTGAACGGGGTGTAGGCCCCGGTCACGGTGATGGTTGTCACCGGGGGAAGGATACCCGAGGCGTCGGGCGCGTTCTGGATCAGGATTTCCGAGGCTCCGGCAACCCCCCCGGCGGTGAGATCGCCGCCGACCACAAGCCGATCGAGCTGGTTGCCCGCCACGGTCACCCGGTACGCGCTGTTGCCGTTGAAGATGGCCGTGCCGACGATGGTGAGCGTTCCGGCCGCGTCGCCGCCGTTCACGCCGGGGACGAGGAAGGTCCCCGCATTCATGGTCACCGAACCGTTGATGGTCCCGGTTCCGGCCAGTTTCGAGTCGGCGTTGCTGACCGTGACCGCGGAACCGGCGGCGGTGGAGCCGGTGACGGAGAGCGTGCCGGCGTTCACCGCGGTGGCGCCGGTGTAGGTGTTCACGCCGCCGAGCCGCAGGATTCCCGCGCCCGCCTTGGTGATTCCGAACGCATTGCCGCCGTCGCCGACCGCGCCGCCGATGGTCAGGTCACCGGCGGCGACCGTGATCTCGGCTCCGCCGCCCGCCAGGGTAACCGCGCCGGTCCAGGCGTTCGAGCCGCTGACGCTCACCAGTTCCACGGCCGCGCCGCTGTTCAGGGTCAGGGCCTCGCTCGCCACGGAGATGCCGCCCTGAAGTTCGAGGGAGGCTCCCGCGGCCACCGATGTTCCGGCGGCGTTGGTCCCGAGCGCGGCGACGTCCTGGATGGTGAGCGTTCCGGCGCTCACGGTGGTTGCACCGGTATGGGTTCCCGCCCCGGAGAGGGTCAGCCTGCCCGCACCGGTCTTAACCACGGGGGTTCCCGCGCCGTCGATGACCGGGGCCGATACGGTGATATCACCGGCGCAGGCGAAGGTGAGGGCGTTGGCCCCGCTGCCGTTCAGGTGGTCGCAGGTGATGGTCAGCGTCTGGCCGGTGGCGTTGGAGACGGTGAGCGCGCCGAGGGCGGTGATGTCTTCGGCGGCCCCGGCCCCGCCCTGGGCGATGGTGGCGCCGTTGCCGGCCCCGGCGGTCCCGAAGGTGATATCGCCGCCGGAAGCGATGGAGACCGCGGCGTTGTTCAGGGTGAGCGTGATGGGGCTGGAGGTGGTGTCAAAGGTGATCCGGAAGCAGGCGACCGCCTCGTTGCAGACCGGCTGGTTCGCACCCGCGTAGTTGAAGTCCGGGAAGACCAGCATGTCCGACGCGGTGCTGGTGGAGACGTCCGCGCCGCCCCAGTTGGCGTTGTCGGAGAAGTTCCCGTTCGCGCCGCCGCCGGTCCAGGTGAAGGTGGCCGAGTTGTTCAGCCGGATGAGGCGGTCGGGGCAGTCCGTGCCGTTGTAGGTGGTGAAATTGCCGCCGGCGATGATTTTGCCGTCAGACTGCAGCGTTAGCGTGTATATGATAGCGTCGGATCCAGCGCCGCCGTTGTTGAAGGTGTTGTCGATGGTTCCGTCGGCGTTGAGCCGGATGAGGTTGTCGGGGCAGTCCGCGCCGTTGTAGGTGGTGAAGCCGCCACCGACGAGGATCTTACCGTCGGAATGGACGGCGATGTATCGTACCGAGGCGTTGGCACCCGCGCCGCCGGGATTGAAGGTATTGTCGATGGTTCCGTCGGTGTTGAAGCGGATGACACGGTCGGGGCAGTCCGCAACGTTGAAGGCGGTGAAATTGCCGCCCACGAGGATTTTGCCGTCGGCCTGGACAGCGATGGAATAGACGGAGTTGTCAAATCCCCCGCCGCCGGGATTGAAGGTATTGTCGATGGTTCCGTCGGCGTTAAGCCGGGTGAAGTAGCTGGGACAGCCCGCGCCGTTGTATTGGAAGAAACCGCCGCCGATAAGGATTTTGCCGTCGGGCAGGATAGCGATGGAGCGTATATAGAAGTCTGCCCCCGCGCCGCCTGGATTGAAGGTATTGTCAATAGAGCCATCGGCATTGACCCGGATGAGGTGGTCCGGACAATCCGCGCCGTTATAGTTGGAGAAACTACCGCCGACGAGGATCTTGCCGTCGGGCTGCAGCGCGATTCCAACAACGGTTCCGGCCCCGACATCGGACCCGACCCCGACCGCGCCGCCGGGATTAAAGGTATTGTCGATAGAGCCGTCGGCATTGAGCCGGATGAGGCGGTCCGGACAATCCGCGCCGTTATAGGTGGCGAAAAGACCGCCGACGATGATTTTGCCGTCGGGCTGCAGTATCACGGTATACGCCAGGTTGCTCAATCCAGCGCCGCCGGGATTGAAGGTATTGTCGATGGTTCCATCGGCATTGACCCGGATGAGGTTGTCCGGACAATCCGCGCCGTTATAGGTGGTGAAGAGGCCGCCGGCGATGATTTTGCCGTCGGGTTGCAACGCGGTGCTGTTAATGTGCCCGTCCACTCCCGCACCGCCGTTGTTGAATGGGGCGTCCAGTGTACCGGACTGGGCGGACGCGGGAGACTGGTGAATCAATGCCATGAAAATTACGGTGCACAAAACTGCGATGAATCGGGACATGGTACTCCTTTCCGGTGAGGAGCGCAGCATGAAAATTTGCGATGCCGGTGATGTTCGTTCCCGGGCGGTGCGGATCCGGGCTGCCCGGCGCGGCGTCCGGTGGGGTGGCGTCATTGCAAGAATAATGGTGTACGAACCGGCATGCAAACATGTAATAAACTAGAAAATATACCGGTACACCCTGCGGATGGCAAGCATGAAGTCGTAAAGAAGGCCGGGGAAAGACTGTCTGAATGGGGATGGGTGTGAACACCCCGATTAAATCGTGCTGCTTCAATTGGGGATCCCATGATGCACGGGATAAAGAATGATGAAAGTTAAAGCCGGCGGCGTCGCGGTTCCTGTTATCAGCTTTTCATCATGAGTTTATCACGCGCATCTCTCTGCTCCCTCTCCCGCCGCCGCATCATCCACATTCCGGTCAGGCCGAGGTAGAGGGCCAGGATGATGAGCCCCCATTCGGAGAGGGTGGGGACCAATATCATCGGAGGAGCGCCGGGCAGACGGATATGACCAAGATGGCCACTACAGGGGGAAAATCATGCAGGGAAGGGCGATATTGCCCGGGAACCCAGATACTGTCTTTACAGATTAATGGAAAATTCATTGTCTTTTGTAAGAATATTTTGTATTCTTTTTCCGAAATATTCATATGGTCCGCTTGTTGGGACGTTCTTTCATTACAACTCCCGTGATACCACCTGACTGATAATGGAATCCACCATCAGCGTTATCAATGTTATTTTCCTGCTCGGCGCAGCCCAGGGCGTGTTTCTGGCCGTTCTGCTGCTCAACCGTCAAAACAACAAAAAGTCCAACAAGTATCTCGCCGCCCTTCTGCTGGTCTATTCGATGTTTATTACCGAATCGTCCATTTGGGGGCTGAAGATCGCCGCGCAGTTTCCCCATCTTGTCGGACTCTTCGCCGGCGCGATATTTCTCGTCGGCCCTCTGCACTATCTGTATGCCCGTTCCCTGACGGGAAACAGCGTATCCCTTTCGAAACCGCTACTGTTTCACCTGATACCTTTCGCGGGATTTTACCTCTATTACCTGTTTCCGTTCTATCTCAAGAGTGGCGAGTTCAAGATCGAGTATATCCGGCGGCTGGCTATTGAGGGCCAACCCCTGTCGCTTATTTTGTTCAATTGGCTGACGGTTCTGCAGGGCATCGTATACATGACTATCATTCTGGTCTATTTGAAACGATATGCTCATCGCTTAAAAGACCTCTTTTCCAATATTGACAGAATCAACCTGAACTGGCTGAAATACATAACCATAATGACCCTGGCCGTCTGGACCCTGGGGTTCCTGGTCAAAATCACGGAATTATCGGGCCGTCAAACCCCGATAGATGACTTGATTCCGGTTTCAATTGCCTTGCTTGTGTATACCATGGGATATCTCGGCTTCCGGCAGCCGGAACTCTTCTCGGCGGTTCCGGAGGAGAAGGGCGGGAAGAAGTACGAGCGCTCCGGCCTCACTGATGAAAGGGCGCAGGCTATTCTCGAACGGCTCACACGGCTGATGGAAGAGGAGAAGCCGTATACCGACAGCACCATGAAACTTTCGAGTCTCGCCCGGATGATTTCAGTAACTCCCAATCATCTTTCGCAGGTGCTCAACGACACCCTGCAGCAGAATTTCTTCGATTATGTCAATTATTACCGGGTCGAAGAGGCGAAAAGAATGTTCACCGATAGCACACAGCAACATTTCACGCTTCTCGCCATCGCCTACGAAGTGGGTTTCAATTCCAAATCGGCATTCTATACCGCCTTTAGAAAACACACCGGCATGACTCCCGCACAGTACCGAAAAGAGCAACCCGCCACCTCCTGATCTTTGCGCCAAACGGCGTATATGGAGAGGACAACCGCTTTTTTCTTCTCCCCATCCCCACCTCCGGAAATATCCAGCACAATCCATATCACAATGCCAACCAAGATATTGCGGTAATAATCCCCCCCATTCCAGGGTCCTGCCCTGTAGGACAGGACTACCTGTCCGGCGCAAAAAGGTCCTGCCCTTTACGCGCGGTCGATTGTCCGCGCGATTTATCTCATCTTGTCTTCCGTCAACCAACACCCGGCCGGGTTACCCGGTCCGGAATATCAAACCGGTGTCGGCAAACGATCCGGTTCAGAAAACGGCGGAATGATGAGGACAATGGGATATCCATCAGCGATGCTGCTGGTGATGAGTGCTGTGCAGGGAGTCTACTTCTCTCTCTTCCTCATCGGAGCGAATCGGAGAAACCAACCGGCGAACCGGATGCTGACGGGGTTGCTCATCGTGCTGGCGGCGGGATTCATCTCCATGTCCGGTGCACTCACCTGCGAAAAACCCATCCAGATCAGGACATTCCACTCACTCATGACGGTAATAACCGCAAGCGGCCCGCTTTTCTATCTCTATATGAAAATGCTCACCGCACTTCCCTGTCGGGCGACGGAAGAGGCGATGATTCATTTCCTTGCGGCTGGCGCGGGTATTCTGTGCCTGCTCGTTGTAAACTCACCGTACATCACAACCGCATTCGGCATTCCGTCCTGGATGCGTGATCATCAATCACTCGTGCGGACCGTCTGGGCGGCTTCCGCGCTTCCGTATGTCTGTAAAGTCAGCTCGCTGGTTGCTTTGCACACACGTGAGACAATGGCGCTTTCTCGGTCTTGTCCGGTCAGCGGACGTCAGCTTTCGTACAAACTGCATGCACAGGTCTGGGCTCGCACACTTCTCACCACATGCCGGGTGTATTGGCTGCTCAATGTCGTTTCACTGGTTTGCTCCAATACCAAGGTAAGCTGTTTTACCTTTTCCATTGGCTCCGTATTGGTGGTCTATGTGACTGGATTCATTGCCATGCGGAACCCACGGGTGTTCTTACGGCGCGGACCCGATTCCCCCGGAATTGGGTGACCAGCGGGCGGAGAATTCACCACGAGCAGCATTCTCAAATCAATGGTTCAGCAAACAGACTCGCCAATCGAATACGGGAAACCATCAGAAAGGAAAAAACCCATGAAGAACCTCCGCAAAGCAATCCTGGGGACCATCGTCGGGATCCTTGTCTTTAATACGATTCAGGCCGGAGCCGCAGATACTGAATCGGCGTCCCCCGCGGCGTCCTGCCGAAACTGGTCGGTCGGCGCCTTTCCCGTTCTGCTCTATTCCGACGAAACAAGAATCGCTCTGGGCGGCGGGGCCCAGGTCATGCTCGACAATAAAGGTGAACGGTTCGCTTCTTCGCTCGGATTACTGGGATTTTGTACTCAGAATAAGCAGTACATGTTCATTCTCGCCCCGGAAATTTACCTGAATCACGGTGCATACAAAATGACCGGTAACATTGGGTATTCCCATTTCCCGGATTCCTTTTACGGTATCGGCAACAGCGCTGTCAAAAACGATGAGGAAAAGTATACGGGACGGCTGGGCAGAATCAACCCAATCCTTCAGGCAAAACTCTCCGCCAACCTGTTCGCGGGCGTTCATTACGACTTCCTTTACGGCAAAGTACTTGACGCGGATGAAAACGGGTGGCTTGCTGACGGCGGGATACCCGGCAGTGAGGGCGGCCACGCCTCCGGTGCCGGGGCCAATCTTACCTGGGACTCACGAGACAACAATGTCTATCCCTCAAGCGGCAGCTATCATCAGATCAGCGTAACGTCATTTGGGCCGGCGCTGGGCAGTGATTACACCTACACTTCATACACGGTCGATTTTCGCCATTACCGAAAGGTGTTCGGCACCCATGTCGTTGCCTTCCAGGGCGTGAGCTGCATTAACACCGGCCAGCCCTCGTTTCAGTACATGAACGAAGTCAGCAGTCTCGGCAAGTATCTCCGTGGATATACCCGTACGCTGTATGTTGATAAAAACGTCCTCGCGGTCCAGGCTGAATACCGTCTGCCCCTTAAGGGACGTTTCGGGTTGGTCGCCTTCGCTGGTTTCGGTCAGGTGGCCGGGAAGTTGGGCAGGATCGCCATCGATGAATTCAAACCTTCGGCGGGAATGGGGATCAGGTTCGCCCTGATACCCGGGCAGAAGGTCAATCTCCGCCTCGATGTGGGTGTGGGAGAAGACGACAGCAGCCTGGATATCAGTCTCATGGAAATGTTCTGATATTCAAGGAATTCCGGAGAAGCGCTTCGGAACAATCCCGGCGGCATCGGAAAGACAAACACAATTTGGGTGTAACCATGAAAAAAACATTCAGTAGTACCCGGGGAGCAAGGATGGAAACGATTACCCGGAGACGTGTCTCATTTTCGATGCGCCTGCTCATGGCGGGTCTGATGACCCTCTTCTGTTCATGCGGTCACAAACAAAAAAAGGGGGAATTGAATGAGAGGTTTCAAGCTGAACTTGAAAAGCTCCATGATGAGTACGGGTTCCCCGGCGCCACCGCCGCCTATATCCTCCCTGATGGCACAACCGGTATTGCCGTAACCGGTCTGGCGGATGTGGAAAACAATATCCCCATGACGCCCGATTCACGGATGCTTGCCGCCAGCATCGGGAAAACGTTCGTCGGGGCGACCGTACTTGCCCTGGCGAATGAATCGGCTCTGAACATAGATGACCCAGTCTCAAAGTGGCTGGGCGATCTTCCCTGGTTCCCGCGGTTGCCCAATCACCAACACATAACCGTGCACCACATTCTCACCCATACCTCCGGAATTGCCAACCATGTGGAAATGGAGGGGTTCATCGAGGCATTTCGAAGGAACCGGGGAATTGAGACATCTCCCCTCACTCCTGAAAGCATGATCGGGCATGTTCTGGACCAGGCGCCCCTGTGCGGGGCCGGAGAGGGATGGTATTACAGCGATACCGGGTATCTCCTTGCGGGGCTGATCATCGAAACCATAACCGGACACAGCTACTATGAGGAGGTCGGGCGCCGGTTTCTTGCTCCTCTGGGGTTGACGCGCACCTCGCCTTCAGACCGGGCCGCCCTTGGTGATCTCGCGTCCGGGTATGTTTCTCCGGAGAATTTATTCGACCTGCCGCCGAAAACCACCGGCCGTCCCGGAGTGATGTGCTGGAATCCGGCCATCGAATGGACCGGCGGCGGCCTGGTAACCAATCCGCGGGACCTGGTGGTCTGGGCCAAAGCACTTTACGAAGGAAAAGCAATGGAGGGGGAGTACATGCGACAACTGCTGGATTCAGTTCCCGTCGGCGACAACTCAACCGGGATACGGTACGGTATGGCCGTGGCGATTCACAATGATGGTCCTTTCGGCCAGACCTACGGTCACAGCGGGTGGATTCCCGGATACTGCTCGAGCCTCCGATACTATTCCGCATACGGTATTGCGGTCGCGTTTCAGTTAAATACCGACATCGGCATTATCGGCGGGACAAATCACGTATTCGAAGATCTTGAAAAACGACTGGCGGGAGTGGTCATTTCAACTGAAGGGAAGAACTGATAATACCCTGAAGAATTCACATTTCAAACCCGAACCAACGCCCCTTTTTCAGGACCGGTATTTAACGTGACCGGGGGTTGGCTGAAACTTAACGAAAAGGAAATCCAATCATGATTCCCATGAATTCGAGAACCGAGGCTCGACAGATTCCGCTCATTTCCCTTTTGCCTTTTCTGCTCATCACATTTGGTCTGGCGTGGGGTATTATTGCTCTGTACATATTTCTCCCCACGCAAATGTCCGGATGGTTCGGCGAACTGAGCGGCCAGCACCCGCTGTTCTTTCTCGCTGTTTACGCCCCGGCCATCGCGGCCTTTGGCATAATTCTGTATACCAGCGGCATGAACGGGGTTCGCTCATTTCTCTCCCGCTTGTCTCTCTGGCGCTGCTCCGCAGCTTGGTATGTTTTTTTGATTACCGGCATTCCAGTGATCTTCTATGCGGGCTCAGCCATAAAAGGTAATCTCTTTTCGGACCCGTTTCCATTCGCAACTGCGCAGGCGCTTATCACCGCGTTGCTCCTTGCCGCCATCAAGGGCCCGGTGGAGGAATTCGGCTGGCGCGGCTTCGCGCTTCCCCTGTTGCAGCGAAGGCTGGCCCCGATCTGGGCCGGGCTGCTGATTGGGGTCGTCTGGGGCTTCTGGCACACCCCGGCTTTCCTTTTGAGCGGCACCCAGCAAAGCGAATGGTCATTCACCGCATTCTTCGCCGGATGCATTGCGCTGAGCGTTATCGTGACCCCATTATTCAATGAATCCGGCGGCAGCATTCTCCTGTCGGGGTTTTATCACTTTATGCTCATGAACCCCATCTTTCCGGATGCACAGCCGTACGACACCTATATTCTGATTGTAATCGCTTTTCTGGTCGTTATTTTCAAACGGGAATCCATGTTCACGAAAGCCGCTGCGGTCACCGGGATTGTTCCCGGGCGGGCATATGAGGTTGCGCTCATTCCGGATCAGTGCGGGGAAAGTGTCTGCCGGTGATTTGCTGCAACGCCCGGGCCGGGAGAATGCTTCTCTTCGGATAGACCGGCTGGAGACGGTTCCCGATTTACCCGGCTCGAAACCCACGCTCTCCAGTTCGGCTGGAGAGAGGGTGGAGAATGAGAACGATCGGGTTGCACTAATGAAAACCAGCCAGGTCAGCGTTATTTAGAGAACCCGGGATACGCCGGGAACCCGCACAATCAGGAACGCCAGAGCAAAGCATGCCGCGGTTCCGACCGCGCCGACCGCCAGGAACTTGATAGCCGGAGGCGCGGCGAGACTCCGCACAAGCATGCTGATCCCCACGAGAACCGGCGCATGAATGATATAGGCGGTGTATGAACTCCCGGAGACAGCCCGCAAGAAAGCGTTCCCGCAGTTGCAATACCTGCGGAACAGGGCAAGCAGGCCGAGAATGATCCCGAACGCCACGAACGGCTCCCAGAGGGCGTAGAACGCCGCGAGGGGATTGAGTCCGCCCGCGAAGTCCTCAAGACCTCCGAAACGCATCCCGAACGCCAGGGCCGCCGGCAGGAAAACGACCGCGACTCCCGAAGTTTTGATCCACGCGGCCCGTGTCCGGAGGGGGATGTTCCCGAGCCAGCCCGAGCGGTAGGCCATGACCCCCGCGGCAAAGAGGAGCACATAGGAGGCGAAGAACCCGATCTGCAAACCGAAAACGGATTTCCCCGTCGGCACAGCCAAGCGGATCGCGAACGCCGATGCGCCGGTCAGCATCGCGGCGGCCAGCAGCGCCCGGCGCGAGGGGAATGCATGCGGCACGGCCTCGGTCCGATTTCTCCGGAGCGCCATTGCGGCATAGGCGAAATTGAAGATAAGGAGCGCCTGGACAAACCACAGCGGTCCGACATTGACATCGCGGAAGGTAAGTATTCTTTCGGTATAGTACTGCGCGAGAGAGGCCTGGCCGCGCACAAAAAGGAAATAGATGAGCAACGGGCCGATTATAAAAATATAGGCCAGCAGGGGAACGCCCAGGCGGATGAGCTTGTCGGTCAGGAACCGGGCGGGTCCTTTACGGTCGCACGATAGCGGGGTGAAATATCCGGAGATGAAGAAAAGCAGCCCCATGAAAAAGGACTGGTTGACCGCGCAGAAGAGGGTTAGAATCACGGATGTCAGGGTGAAGTCGTTCACCTCACGGTAGTACCATCCGCCCACGGCCCCATACGTGATGGCGGTGTGATGCAGGATAACCAGCATGACCGCGAAGGTGCGGAGATTGTCCAGATAGTGCAGGCGGGCGCTCATGCGCGGGGTCCCTCCCGGGGAAAATGGAAATCCGGCGCGAACGGCTGACCGGTTGGGTCAACCGAAGTCATTCCATGGAGCCGGGAGGTTCAGACCCGCCGGGAGCAGCGGAAAAGCGAGATTCCTCACCTCCGTCGGGTTCTGTACCGCGAACCCGCCGACCCAACTACATACCCGCCAAAATACAACGATGCGGGAATGCGGGGCAACCCGGAATAAAGCCGTGCGCTCATTTTTTCCATAAACCCAAGGAATAATAAGTTCCCCGAGAGGCGAGGTTCCGGTCCCGGCGTTCAGGACTGGGGACGAAAAAAGGGGACGAGGGGATGAGTTACTTGTGTTCGGGAGACCGGAACCTCCACACTACCCCGAAATATAACTCACCCCTCGTTCCCCTTGTATGTTACCAATGAGGCAGGAATGGAGTCCGGTCAAGGGTCATCCGGCAGTATCGGATGATTCACTTGCC
>JAWLHT010000159.1:0-11997 GCA_041690195.1 Candidatus Latescibacterota bacterium | reverse complement strand
TAACAAGGGGGATGTCCGGAGGACAGGGGGTTCAGCTCCCCGTGAGTGCCCATACGATACATCCGTTCCAGTATCACCCCTTAAGTTTACGATAATGGGGCCAGGGGGTGAGTTACCGGCCAAAGTCTCCATCGGTTATCTTTCGGTGCTCATGTGTGCCAGTGGTTTTTCCTTAAGTTTACGACAATGCCCCTCATTCCCCTCTCTTCCCGAGGGGAACGAGGGGTGAGTTACTCTTTCCGCCAGGAATCTCCGTATTACACCGCTTTCAGCCCGTGACCGGTGAGCGCCGAAACGATGATTTCATCTCCCCGGCTGTATTCGATGTATTTGCGCAGACCCGCGGCCGCGACCGCGGCGGTGGGCTCGATGAAGAATCCCCGGTGAGCCATGAGCACTCCCGCGTCCGCTATTTCCTCTTCCCCGACTGCGATGACCGTTCCCCCGGTTTCACGGATTGCCCGGAGTATTTGTTCGCCCCGGGCGGGACGGGCTACCGCGATGCCCCCGGCGATGGTGCCGTTCCAGCCGCCGGGGACCGGGACGTCCGCTCCCTTCCAGAACGCAGCGTGCAGCGGAGCGCACCGGGCGGCCTGCACGGCGGTGAGCCGGGGCATCTTCCGGATAATTCCGGCGCTCACCAAGTCAGCGAACCCCAGGTATGCTCCGAGCAGCAGGGTGCCGTTTCCGGCGGGCAGCACAACCGTATCCGGAGCGTTCCAGCCGAGCTGCTCACAGACCTCATAGGCGAAGGTTTTCGTGCCCTGCAGGAAAAAGGGATTTTCCGCATGGCTGGCGTAATAGGTTGATTCCGCCGCTGTCCGCGCCATATCCGCGGCATTTTCCCGGGGACCGTCCAACAGGGTGAGTGGAGCCCCGTACGCCCTGATTTGGGCCAGTTTCGCGCCTGAAGCCGATGCGGGCGCGAACAACCGGCACGTTGTCCCCGCCGCCGCGGAGTATGCCGCCAGCGCACATCCCGCATTTCCTGAAGAATCCTCCACGATCTCATCAATTCCCAGTTCCCGTACCCGGCTGAGCAGCACGGTCGCGCCCCGGTCCTTGAAGGAGCCGGTGGGGAACAGGTATTCCTGCTTGAAGTGGACGGAAACACCGTGCAGCGTGACCGGAATAAGCGGGGTGAAGCCTTCGCCGAATGAAACCACGGCATCATCGTCGCGGATGGGGATAGCCTCACGGTAACGCCAAAGTCCGGGAGCCCGGCGCGCGATGCGGTCTAGGGGAAAGGACGGGGTAAAACGGATGTCCAGAATTCCGCCGCAGGGGCAGTTTGTGATAGGTGTATCCAGGGGGAAGATTTCGCGGCAGGATGAACAGACCAGAGAGTCCATGAAATACTCCGGGACAAGTTCAGGGACCGATGGAGAACCAACGGAAAAGACGGTGGACCCGGGACGCCTCGCCGGAGGCGTCCCGGGTCCATGCCCGCATGCTTCGTTTACTGACGGGCCGGACTGTAGGAGGAATTGATCTGACGGAGCATGATTGCCATCGCATCGGTCGAATAGGCGACACCGCCCTCCTTTATCTCGGTAACCACGACCGCGTCATTTTGCCCGGGATCTACGGATAGGGTCATGGTCATGCGTGAAATCTTGCCGTTGGAGGGATCCCGGCCGTCGATTACGATGGTCCAGGAATTCTCATGGACCTTTTTCCACTTTTTCTTCACGTTCGTATCGAAAACATTATAGAGATCGACCGGCCGCAGCCGCAGGGGCTCGGCCTTGTTCTGCCCGTTTTCCAGGGTGATCAGGCGCATCGGCGCGGTGAGGAACCGCTGGGGTGGTTCGGGTGATGAACAAGCCGCCGCCATCGCAAAGAGAACCATCAAGGCAGGCAGAAAACGCTTCATTGTTGACCCTTTCCTGAACAGGAATGCTGAGATAGACGTAGATTGTTCTTCCGGGCATCGTATTGCACCAGAACTGTTAACGGGATACAGGCTCCGGGTCGGTCCGGAGAAAACGGCCCGTGCCCCTGCCTGATCCGGCCGCCCCGAAAGGAAGCAAAGTCGCTGGTATCACCGGCGCTCCATAATATACGGTTTTTTTCCTGCTGTCAACCGTTCTTTCTTCTGAAAAGCTCGTGAACTGCATGCATCGTGTCCTGGATCGCAAACCTGACGGGAGTCGAGAAAAGTGTCGCAAGGGTGTGGTATAATATATATATTATAATAATAAGTATCTACTCCAGTCCGGCCTGGACAGGGAAATGGTACACCGCTGCCGTTCGCCCGCTCCGGGGAATCCGGAGCACCACATGGCTTTCGGCAAGCCCCGGGACTGGATCTCCGCGAAACCGGCGGTCCTGTTGCGGTTGCGCATGGAAACAGGGGATGTCATGACGAAATTACAGCAGTGTACACGGCTGTTTCCGTCTGACCGTCCGATCCCGAAAACAGAGGCGGAATGCTACGGCGCGGACAGTATACGCGGGGGCGTCGCTTTGGATGAAAGCATGCAAATCGAGGAACTGAAGCGGCGTATCGAAGCGCTGGAACGGGAAAACCGGACGCTCCGGGAAACGGTCGGCCGGTGCGCTCCGGGAGCCGACGATGATCTGCGAGCCCTTGCCGCGGTCATGGAATACGTCCCGGAAGCGGTCACCCTGGTTGATGCACCGGAGGCCCGGGTGCGGATGGTGAGCCGGTATTCCGGCCGTATCGTGGGTCTTTCTTCCGGTGATATTGTGGGGCTGACCATCGAGGAGTTTTTCCAGCGGGCCCATCTTTCCCCTTCTGACGCGGACAGCGGCGAAGCGCAACGCCGCCCCCCTCTCTGGCGGTCGATTCAACACGGGGAGACAGTCGAAAACGAGGAATGGATTCTGACCCGACCCGACGGGACTCGGGCGATGCTCCTCATAAACGCCGGCCCCATACGCGATACCGGCGGTGAGATTATCGGCGGTGTTTCGGTATGGCGCGACATCACCGAGAGAAAACGGGCCGAGGAACAGTTGCGGGAATCGGAAGAACGGTACCGCACCATTTCCGGAGTCATCTCCGATTACGTGTTTTCATTCCGCGTCGATCCGGGGCCTTCGTTGGTGTACGAGTGGATGACTCCCGGCTTCAGGCGCATCACCGGATACACCCCCGAGGAGGTCGAGGCGCCCGGAGGAATCGGTTCCATCACGTTTCCGGAGGACCGGGAACTGCTGGACCGGTTCATTGGCGATATTCTTTCCCGGGAAAGCGGGCTCGACATGGAGTACCGTGTCGTTGCCCGGAGCGGGGAGGTTCGCTGGCTCAGTATTTTTGCGAAATCGGTGTGGAGCAGCGAGGAGGGAAGAGTTGTACGGCTCTATGGCGCGGCGCGGGATATCACGCAGAGGAAACGGGCCGAAGAGGAATTGCGGGAGTCGGAGGAGCGGTACCGGCGCATGGTGGAGACCGCGGAGGAAGGAATCTGGATTCTGGACTCCAGCAATTGCACGGCGTTCGTCAACGGCAAGCTGGCCGGCATGCTCGGATATACGGTGGAGGAGATGGAAGGCAGGGAAGTGTTCGATTTTACCGATGAGGAGTGGAAGTCGGTGATGCAGGAAAACCTGCGCAAGCGACGGGAGGGACATCGGGGGCAGTACGATTTCAAATTTCGTCACCGCGAAGGCAAGGACCTCTGGGTCATGATTAGCGCCACGCCTCTCCTGGACCGCTCCGGGGCGTATACCGGCTCCTTCGCCATGATTACCGACATCACTGACCGCAAACGGACGGAGCAGGAACTTCGGGATGCCCGTGATGAACTTGAGGAACGGGTCTGGCGGCGGACAGTGGACCTGGAGCGGGCCATCGAAGAACTCCGGACGGAGATTTCCGAGCGCCGACGGACCGAGGATGAGCTTCGGAAACAGAAAGAGCTTCTGCAGACCGTCGTGGACAGCATTCCGGTCATGCTCACCGTCATCGGTCCCCGGGACGATGTCCGCTTGCTCAATCGCGAATTCGCCCGTCTCATCGGGTGGAGCACCGATCAGGCCGGAGCGGAGGGGTTCTGGGAAAGTATTTTTCCCAATGCTCGATATCGGGAAGAGATTCTCACGTTCATGCGGTCGCCGGACCACGGCTGGCGGGAAATATCCATGCGGGCCCGCGACGGCCGGAGAGTCGAGAGTTCCTGGGTGCATGTGTGGCTTTCCGACGGTACCCGGATCGGGATTGGGATTGACATCACAGAGCGCCGTCGCATGGAATCCGCCCTTCGGATGCGCGAACGCGAGTTTGAAGCCCTGGTCGAAAACGCGCCCGATGTCATTGCCCGGTTCGACCGGGATATCCGGCTGGTGTACATCAACCGGGCGGTGGAAACGGAAACCGGAATATCGCCCGGAGATCTGTTTTCCAAACCGTGGAGGAAACTCGGGATACCGGAAAAGATCGCAACGCGATGGATGGCGAAACTCCGCAGTGTGGTGGAAACGGGACGGGAGGAAACCATAGAGATCGGATTGGAGTCCCCGGAAGGATGGAAATGGTACTTTACCCGGATGGCTCCCGTAATCGACCCCAAGGGGGTAGTGGATTCCGTACTGAGTATCTCCCATAACATCACCGAACTGAAGAACGCCGAGTCGGAACTGCGGAAGCATCGGGAGCATCTCCAGGAGCTGGTCGAGGAACGAACCGCCGAGCTGAGGCAATCCAATGCCCACCTCAAGCAGGAAATCGCCGAACGCAAGCGGGTGGAGGAACAAATCAAGGGGCTGAACGAGAATCTGCGCCAGCAGACCGCCCAGCTACTGGCGTCAAACAAAGAACTGGAGGCGTTCAGTTATTCGGTGTCGCATGATTTGCGGGCGCCTCTCCGAAGCATCGACGGATTCAGTCTCGCTCTCATGGAAGACTATTCTGACCGGATTGACGCAGAGGGTCGGGATTATATACAGCGCATACGGGCATCAACCCAACGGATGGGGCAGCTCATTGACGATCTCCTCAACCTCGCCCGGGTGGCGCGTATGGAAATGCAGCACGTTCCGGTGAATCTGAGCGCGTTGGCAATGGAAGTCACCGGCGACCTCAAACGGATGCATCCGGAACGCCGTATCGAAACGGTCATTCCCGACAACATTGTGGCGGAAGGTGATCCGGCGCTGCTCAAGCAGGTTCTGGTGAACCTGCTGGGGAATGCCTGGAAGTTTACCCTGCTTACTGCCGAACCGAGGATTGAATTCGGGGAAACCACGGTCGAGGGAAAGCGGGCTTTCTATGTGCGTGACAACGGCGCCGGTTTTGACATGCGGTATGCGGGTAAGCTCTTTCAGCCCTTCCATCGGCTGCACTCCAAAGACGAGTTCGCCGGGACCGGCATCGGGCTCGCTATCGTCCGGCGCATTGTCCAGAGGCACGGCGGCCGGGTATGGGCGGAGGGCGAACCGGAGCGGGGAGCAGTGTTTTTCTTCACCCTGGAATAAGGGCACGAAGCCATATGGGGTTGAACGCAAGCACCTTTTTCCTGATACACACATGCAGCCGTCATCTGAAAAGCGCTGAACGCCCCCGGATATCCGCCTGTCCTGCCGCTGGAGATTTGCGGGAAATGCATAGGGCGCGGGGAGTCAATGCCGGAAGGGGATATTCGCGACGAGTACCGAACTCCGGCCTTGTGCCCGGTCAGGACCACTTTCGGCGCAGCCGGTGGGGAATGGCTCCACGGATAAGCGGACACGCGCCGGGAAAGGAACAAAGGGAGCATGGATACAAGAAACATCCTGCTGGTGGAAGACGATCCGAACGATGTGGACCTCACCCGGCGTGCGTTCCGGAAGAGCAACATCGTCAATGAACTTGTCGTGGTACGCGATGGGGTCCAGGCGCTGGACTATCTGTTTGGCGCCGGAGAGTATGCCGGGCGCGACATCTGCGATGTTCCATCCATTATCCTGCTGGATCTGAAACTGCCGAAAGTCGGCGGGATAGAAGTACTGGGTCGTATCCGTTCCGAGGAGCAGACCAGGCTCATTCCGGTTATCATCCTGACTTCCTCCGGCGAATCACAGGACCTCACGGCGGGTTACCGGCTTGGAGCGAACAGCTATGTGCGCAAACCGATCCGGTTCGAGGATTTCATCCAGGCAGTGCAGCAGCTCGGTTATTACTGGCTTACCATGAACGAGCCGCCGCCGCCCCCGGAAAGGAGGAGCTGATGGGAGTACCGATCCGAGTGCTCATCGTGGAGGATTCCGAGGACGATACCACTCTTCTCGCGCGCGAACTGCGACGGGGGGGCTACGAGCCCGTGTACGTCCGGGTGGAAACAGCCGGGGATATGTCCACAGCGCTCCACCAGGATGAGTGGGACATCGTGGTTTCGGACTATTACATGCCCCGCTTCAGCGGGATGGACGCCTACCGGGTACTACAGGAAAGCGGTCTGGACATCCCCTTTATCATGGTGTCCGGAAAAATCGGAGAGGAGACCGCGGTGGAGGCCATGCTGGCCGGAGTGCAGGACTACATCATGAAGGACAATCTCCACCGGCTCGTTCCCGCGGTTCAGCGCGAACTCCAGGAAGCGCAAAGCCGCAGGGAACGCCGTCGCGCCGAAGAGGAACTGCGCCGCTACCGGGAACACCTGGAAGAACTGGTGCGGGAGCGCACCGCCGAACTCACGCGTCAGATCGAGGTCCTGCAGCTCGAGGTTGCCGAACGGGAGCGGGTGGAGGCGGCGCTTCAGGAATGGCTCCGCCAGTTCCGGGAATTGGAGGAGAGCGTTAAAAGCGATTATACCCTCTGACGGGGAATAATATTGCCGTTCGCGTTGTAATACGGATTCTGTGTCAGGCACGTACGTGCCGGGACTTCCCCGGAACCCCACCCGGTTTTCGCTGCGCCGTATAACCCATGCCGTCAATGGTGAAAATGTGGGCGTTTCGCGGATTTGCGTGGGGAAGAGAGTGAAGAAAGAAGGAATCAGGAGCCAGAATCAGGAGTCCGGAGGAAACCGGCCGCACATACCGGAGCACGACTCACCCCGGTTTATCCCTTTGTTCCGTCTTTTTTGACTCTCATTTACCCATAGCTTCCTTCTGCTCCGAACCCGCGCCCGAAACGTCGGGATGTAAAATGAGACGCCGAACAAGTCAGCATTCCTGTCAAACGGGGTCTGGTGCGGGATTCTCTGTGTCGGCGACGGCTCAACTTCCGGAGCGGTGCATACACTGCGCGGGAGCACCCCGCCCCGCGATTTTTGTTCGTATATGAATAGTCACGTTTTTTTGGATCCTTTATCCTTATTCTGACGGAGTACGCACAAATCATGACCAGGGATCAGGTTGAGATATCCCCGGTGGAATCGCCGGGTGAGGAAAAACAGACGGGAACACCGCTCCGGGTGCTCATTATCGAGGACTCGGAGGATGACGCCCTGCTTCTCGTGCGCGAACTGCGTCGGGGAGGGTACAATCCGGAGCGGATACGGGTGGACACTCCGGAGGAGATGGAAAAAGCGCTCCGTGAGCGGGAGTGGGACATCGTGGTTTCGGACTATTACATGCCCCGCTTCAGCGGGATGGACGCCTACCGGGTACTGCAGGAAAGCGGTCTGGACATCCCCTTTATCATGGTGTCCGGAAAAATCGGGGAGGAGACCGCGGTGGAGGCCATGCTGGCCGGAGTGCAGGACTACATCATGAAGGACAATCTCCACCGGCTCGTTCCCGCGACTCAACGCGAACTCCAGGAAGCGCAAAGCCGCAGGGAACGCCGTCGCGCCGAGGAGGAACTGCGCCGCTACCGGGAACACCTGGAAGAACTGGTGCGGGAGCGCACCGCCGAACTTACGCGGGAAATCGCCGAACGGAAACGGTTTGAAATAGAGCTCCGCGAATCGGAAGAACGGTATCGTACCGTATCGGAACTCATCACCGATTATGCTTACTCGTACCGGGTCGAACCGGGATTCAGGCTGATACGGGAGTGGCTGACCGGAGCTTTCGAGCGGATCACCGGCTATACCCGTGAAGAAATGGAAGGCAGGGGAGGATGGACCTCGATTGTGTTCAAGGAGGATATAAACCTCGTTCAGCGTCCCCTGAAGTCGCTGCTTTCCCGCCAGATGGAAGAATCATTCGAGTACCGCATCGCAAAAAAGGAAGGAGAAATTCGCTGGCTCCGGGAATACGCCCACTCTCTCTGGAGCGAAGAGGAAAACCGGGTGGTGCGGATCTATGGCGCGGTGCAGGATATCACCGATCGTAAGCTGGTCGAGGAGTCGCTCCGAAATTCGGAATTCCGGTATCGTGTTTTCGCCGATAACACCTACGACTGGGAGTTTTGGCTTACTCCGGACGGGCGCTTTTCCTATACCTCTCCCTCGTGCCGGCGGATTACCGGTCATGACGCCCCGGAGTTCATGGAGAACCCGGATCTCATGCTCGACATCATTCATCCGGAGGACCGCGCCCGTGTCTCGGTCCACCGTATCGAAGAGCGTCAGAAAACCCCGGGAGATATGGAATTCCGCATACTCCTGCCGGATGGTTCCGTACGGTGGCTGGGGCATGTCTGCCAGCCGGTTTACGATGAGCGGGGAGCGTTTCTCGGAACCCGCGGGAGCAACCGCGACATTACCCAGCGCCATGTGCTTGAGGAGAACATCTCCCGGCTCCGCACGGAGTACGAGGCATTCATGCGACACGAGATACGGAGTCTTTTCCTCCCCATCCGGAACTATACCGAAATGCTCCGCGCCACCGGAGAAACACTGACCGATGACCAGCGGGAATATATTCGCCGTATCCGGGACGGCACCGATCAGGCGGTGGAGTTTATTGACAATCTGAAACTACTCCAGGATATCGAGGCGGGGAACTATCCGCTCACCCGGATCAACTACCCGCTCAAAGACATTATTCAGCGGGAAATATTTCATCTGCGCCCGTTCGCCGAACAGCATCGGGTGCATGTCGAGCTGCATAGCAGTGAAACCAACTCCAGCATGCCGCTCGACATGACCCTCATGCCCGGGGTGTTTTCCCGGCTTATCCGGAACGCCATCGAGCACGTCTCCGAGGTGGAGGAGGAATCTGAACGCCGGGTGACCGTGGAAATCTTCAACCGGGACAGTTCCATCGTGGTGAAAATCAACAATCGGGGGCCAACCCTTTCTCCGGAGCGGCTCGCCACCTTCTTTGACAAGTTCAACCCCGGACCCGACGGGAAATCCGTCGGCCCGGGTCTCGGAACCACCTATGCCGCCCTGGTTACTCGCGCCCACGGGGGCGATATTGCCGTGGATTCGACGGTCACCCGGGGAACCACCGTGACCGTCATTTTCCCCATCAAGCCGGTGATTATCTGAGAATAATTATGGAGGAACGCATCTCTCGTCAATCCCGGAAACCGTGGGAGAACGATGCTTGTTTTTTTTACCCCGGAATGCTATAATGCCGTCCGGGGTTTTTTTCGGCCTGTGCTGAATGCCTTTGTCTTCCAACCGCTGGACAGCAAGCGATTTCCGGGATGCATCGAGGTTCGGGCCTGACGTATCATATCTTTCCGGAATGAGAATCCGCTTATCGGAACCACGGGTTGCCGGGGCATTGCCGGAAGCGGAGAAGGCGGCGGCAAGGCGGGATTGAAGGCTTCTATGGAAGCAGGCGCGCCGGGCGAACGGCGTCCGGTTTTGGTTCCCCTCAAACGGTAACGTCAACTCTCCAATTCAGAGATGCCCGCTATGGATCAGTTCCCCCGCACCACGGTCGGCGGCGTGTCGGTTTCCCGGCTCATCGTCGGCACAAACTGGTTGCTCGGCTGGTCACACACCAGTGCCGCCAAGGACGCGTTCATCAAGAATTTTCAGACCCGCAAGAACATCGCCGACACACTCGCGGTTTTTCTGGAACGCGGAGCGGACACGGTCATGGGGCCGATCCACCCGCTGCTCATCGAAGCCCTCTCCGAAGCGGAAGACCGTACCGGCCGCGGAGCTATCCGGGTATTGACACCCGTGTTCAACATCCTTCCGGGCGGGCCGGCGGAAAAGGAACCGGAAGCGGTATTCGACCGGTGCCGTGAGGCCGGAGCTACGTTCTGCTTTGCCCATCAGGCGGTCACCGACGTCCTGCTCGACCGGATGCACGGGGTGATCCGCGATCTCGGCCGGTATACCGCCCTGATCCGGGAACGGGGCATGATTCCCGGGCTTTCCACCCATCTTCCGGAAACCGTGGTCATCGCTGACCGGACCGGCGCCGATGTCGAATCCTATCTCCAGATATATAACGCCGCCGGATTCCTCATGACGGTGGAGGCTGATTGGGTAATGCGGGTGATCGCCGAGGCCCATAAGCCGGTCATGGTGATCAAGCCCCTGGCCGCGGGACGGCTGCTCCCGCCGGTGGGACTGGCCTTCGTCTGGAATACCATTCGCGACTGTGACATGGTTACAATTGGAACCGCGACCCCCGACGAAGCCCGCGAGGTAATTGATCTTTCGTTCGATTTTCTGGAACGGCGTCTGCCCAATCACGAACTGCAGTGGACCCGGAGCAAAACCACACTGGGATAAAAGGGAGTTCAAAGACCGGAATGTTCCATCCCGAACTTTCCCATCGCGAACGCGTGCTTCTCGCCCTGGAACACCGTGAAACAGACCGCGTTCCCATTTCAATGATCTGTTCCGGAATCAACGATCCATCCTCGCTGGAGCGGTATCTCCTGGATACCCGGGGTATAGGGACGGAGGAATATTTCCGGCCCATTCTCGATGTCGTACAAGTTCGCCCCCGGTACACCGGTCCCCCGTTGAGGGACGGCATGGATTTCTGGAGTGTGGCGCGAAAGAAGATCAGTTACGGTGCCGGGGACTACGACGAGATTGCGCATCATCCCCTCGCCGGAGTGGAATCCATGGATGATCTCCAGAATTTTCCCTGGCCTTCGCCGGACTGGTTCGACCTGGATGGCATAAGAGAGCAGATAAAACAGGTGAACGCCGACGCCGAACACTGCATCATGGTCAAAGGTGGAAACATCTTCGAGACCGCCTGGTACATGCGGGGATTCGAGCGGGCGCTTATGGACCTCGTGACCGCGCCGGAACTCATCGGCTGTATCATGGAGCGGGTCACCGACTTCTATGTCGCTCACACCGAGAAGCTGCTCGCTGTCGCGGGAGACCTGATCGATCTCGTGTTCACCGCGGACGATATCGGCGGCCAGCGGGGGCTCCTCCTCTCCCTCGGGATGTGGGAAGAGCATATCAAGCCGCACCATGTCCGGCTCAACGGGGTCATTCACCGTTACGGCGCACGGGTGATCTACCACTCCGACGGCGCGGTGATGGAAGCGGTTCCCGGTCTCATCGGCATGGGGATCGACATTCTTCAGCCGCTTCAGTTCGATGCCGCGAATATGTGTCCGGTCAACCTCAAGGAGAAATACGGCGACCGTCTTTGCTTCGAGGGAGGGGTGAGCGTACAGAAAACGCTCCCCTTCGGCTCACCGGACGATGTCCGCCGGGAAGTGCGGGAACGCATCGCCGTCCTCGGCCGCGGCGGCGGATACATCCTCGGCCCCGCCCATTCCATCCAGGCCGGGACGCCTCCGGAGAACATCGTGGCGATGTTCGACGAGGCGGCGAAGGCGCCGTGAACCAATTGGTCCAGGGTACGTCCATCTCTTTCCGCCCGCCGAGACTTCTGTTCGTCGAAAAGAGAAGGATCGGAGGGCGGCTTTTTTTGAACCTTTTCCCCGCGTTTCCCGACATAACTGGTGAACCCTTTGAAGATGGAGCGGTAAAAAAGCCGAGCTTAAGAACATATGGTGCTCGTATGTTTTAGCCTATCTGGAAAGCGGGATATCGCCACCGTCCGGAAGGCAACCCCCTTCCGGCCCTGACGGGCCACCTTCCCCCAGAGGGGGCAGGAAAGCGAGCGCCGCACCATCTTTTCTTCCCTTGCCCCCTCCGGGGGAAAGGGACCGAGGGATAGGGGGCCTATGGCTACGAGATTGCTTTTATACTCGTA
>JAWLHT010000158.1:0-12156 GCA_041690195.1 Candidatus Latescibacterota bacterium | reverse complement strand
CCGCTGGGAGACAGTTTGGCCACATATAAAAACCCTCTCCCGGGCAGCTTGATCAGCGGTACAATTGAGTCTACACCCTTTATATCGACCCCCGTAATGTGACCACATCAGTAGATCATCGTTACGTTCAGAAAAGCATGAAACTCCGCGGTTGCGCATAAAGCTTTGTGTTACATTTTGAATATGATTGCCGGCTATCCGGATAAAAAGTTCTCTTAAATGTTGAGTGTCGGAATTGGCGAATTCACGTTTTATATCAAACGGAACATCGGCCTTTTGAATAAACGCGTTGCGTATTATTTCGATTTCCTCATCATTAGGCAGACTGATCCCTGCTTTAATCGCGCAGTCATAGGGATCATTGAATCCGAGTGGAGAGCCAAAATAAATGGATTGAGCTTTGAGGTTTTGTAGACTCAAAGCAGTAAGATCCTGATACTTATAAATAAGTTTTGGGTTAGCCATGATAGATAATTGCGATAGGAGAGGTGTATGGTCGATTACTAAAAGAATACTTACAAAAGATGATTTGTAATATCAATTGTCTCCTTTCTTCCAGGAACTTGCAGTACAAACTTACCTTCACGGTCATATATTACAACATGATAGTATAATCGTCCTTTTCTATCAGTTTTCCAAAAGTAAGGAACTAAAGGTTTAAGTATTTGATAGGGTATTAGAAGTATTTTTGATTCATCACCACAGCCATAGGCAATATAATTGTAATCATATTGGGATAGGAAATCATGATAATATGGATGAAATGCGTACCAATATTTTGCTGAACCTTCGGAACCATGCATTTTTGATATTGAACATACAATCGCAGTGCCGCTATCAGCAGTTGAGTAGCTGCTCCGACTTTTTTTCTTCAATGGTACTTTGAGCTTTTCTTGAATTCGTCTGATACATTCTTCATGGAAATTGACTGGATGAAACTTACGGTCTTGATGTATTCCGGGTAGATCGTCTGGAATCTCCTGTTCTAATTCAACCTCTTCAGCTTCTTCGGTTGCCACATCTTTTGACGTTGAGAAAATAACTTCAATCAATCCATCAAGCCGGGTGTATTCTTGAGGTCTCAGAATTTGGTTGATTTGCTGTATGGTTTTAGTGTCATTCAAATTCTCTTTTAATAACAATAATTTAATTAAAGCGTCAGTGCTTATTAGTCGCATATCCCATGCATGCTTAGATCCCCGAATTTGTGCCTCAAGGCCACCTGTATCTTCCCTGCCAACAACCATAAGAACAGATGACTTGTCTTTTTGAATATCGCCAATATCGATTAGCTTTTTTCTGTACTCAGCGTATTTATCGAGGTCTATCCGATAAGCATCAGTGGTTTTAACTTCAATTACAATGGAATGGCCATCAATAGCGGTCCAGATTCCGTCACATCCAATTTTGTTCTTTCGTCCTGTATAATAGCCGTTAGTCACAGCAAAATCCATGCGTGACCCGATTTCATTTACAATATCCTGTAGAACTTTTCCGCTATCATCGAAGGGAGTTTCAATACACTCTGTAGCATATTGTGAAAGAAGGCCCGAAGATATATTTTGAAGAAAAGTTCGAAATTCATCAGAGGTAGTATTCCCATCTCTGAGTCGACCATCACCACATATGTTAATTATCTGATGGACGCTCTTTCCTGTAAAGAAATCTTGATTTGTTATCCAAAGGTCAATAAGCGATGTCACCGGTGTAATCCTCTCGTAGTCAAACGTCATGTAGAAAGTACAGTGGGTTAGGGAAAAGGTGAGCACCATGATGCAAATTATTTCTAATGCGAAAGATTGTCAAGCGATAATCCCCACTTACCCCGGTCTCTCCTTGCTTTTTCGCCCGAAAAGTGTTAAAATACATATGTTTTCCCCAAAAGCGGTATGCGTAGTTTTGAGCTGAACACAGTGAACGTAGCATACAAACAACGGGAGGAAAGAATGACCGGCATTGTCAGTGTAGAGGGACGCGAAGTCCTTGATTCGCGCGGAAATCCGACGGTTGAGGTTGAGGTTGTGCTGGAGAGCGGCGCGATCGGTCGGGCGATGGTGCCGTCCGGGGCTTCGACGGGCGAGCATGAGGCGGTGGAACTGCGCGACGGCGACAAGTCCCGGTATCTGGGCAGGGGCGTGCTGAAGGCGGTGGAGAACGTGAACAACGTGATCGCCCCCGAGATCGAGATGATGGACGCCACGGATCAGGTGGGGATCGACCGTCTGATGATCGCCCTCGACGGTACGGACACCAAGGCCAACCTGGGCGCGAACGCGATTCTGGGCGTTTCGATGGCGACCGCGCACGCGGCGGCCGAGGCGCTGGGATTGCCGCTGTACCGGTATTTCGGCGGCGTGAATGCCAAGTTGCTCCCGACCCCGATGATGAACATCATCAACGGCGGCAAGCATGCCGACAACACCGTGGACCTGCAGGAGTTCATGATCATGCCGGTGGGCGCGCCGACCTTCCGCGAGGCGCTCCGCATGGGGACCGAGACCTTCCACTCGCTGAAGAAAGTGCTGCAGGGCAAGGGCCTGAGCACCGCGGTCGGCGACGAGGGCGGGTTCGCTCCGGACCTCAAGTCCAATGAAGAGGCGCTGCAGGTCATCATGACCGCCATCGAGAACGCGGGATACAAGCCCGGCGACGATATCCTCATCGCCCTCGACCCGGCGGCCAGTTCCTTCTATGACGTATCCAAGAAGATGTATGTACTCTCCGGCGAAGGCCGCGAGCTGAACACCGAGGAAATGATCCAGTTCTACGTCGCGCTGGTGAACAAGTACCCGATCATCTCCATCGAGGACGCTCTGGACGAGAACGACTGGGAAGGTTTCCGGATGATCACCCAGGAGATCGGCGACCGCGTGCAGATCGTCGGCGACGACCTCTTCGTGACCAATACCCGCTTCCTCAAGAAGGGTATCGAGATGAAGGCCGCCAACTCGATCCTGGTGAAGGTGAACCAGATCGGGACCATCACCGAGTCGTTCGACGCCATCGAGATGGCGCAGAAGGCCGGATTCACCGCCGTGGTGTCGCACCGCTCGGGCGAGACCGAAGACGCCACCATCGCCGACATCGTGGTCGCCAAGAACACCGGCCAGATCAAGACCGGTTCGACCTCCCGCTCCGACCGCATCGCCAAGTACAACCAGCTCCTCCGCATCGAGGACGAGCTGTGCGGCAGCGCGATCTACGCCGGCAAGAGCGCCTTTTACTCGCTCCGGAAGTAACACCTGGGGCAATGGCATGACCGGAGGTTCGCGGTATGCGGGCCTCCGGGTCTTTTTCGGGGAACCGGAGAATACGGAGAACCGTCTGAATTGGGATGTGCGTGATAAAAGCAGGATAAATGCGGGATTAAAAAACCACACCCCCCGTTATTTATCTTTCATCATCTTTTATCCCATGCATCCCGCGCATCCCAATTCAGACAGGCAGTTCATTGACGTGATAGCCGCGATACGGGGCTTTTTTCCATCTTTATTCCGGTGGTGAAGACATGCTGGACATACGGTACATCAGAGAGAATGTTGAACTCGTGAAGGAAGGGGCCCGGAAGAAGCGGATCCCCGTTGACATCGACCGTCTGCTCGTGGTGGACGACGACCGCCGCCGGCTCCTGCAGGAGTCCGAGGCGCTCAAGGCGGAAAAGAACGCCGCCAGCCAGGAGATTGCCCGGCTCAAGGGCCCGGAAAAGGCCGACGCCATTGCCCGGATGAAGCAGGTCTCCGAAACGGTGAAGGAACTCGAGGAGCGGCTCGCCGGGGTGCAGGACGAGTTCAACTCCCTCATGCTCCGCGTGCCCAATCCGCCGGACGAGGATGTCCCGGAGGGCGCGGACGACACGGAGAATGTGGAAATCCGCCAGTGGGGGACGGTCCCCAAATTCGACTTCGAGCCCCGCGACCACGTGGAACTGGGCGAGATATTAGACATCATCGACATCCCGCGCGGGGTCAAGCTCGCCGGGAGTCGGAACTACTTCCTGAAGAACGAGGGCGCGCTCCTGGAGTACGCCGTCCTGATGTACTCCCTGCACCGGCTGGTGGCCAGGGGATTTTCGCCCATGATCGTGCCGCACCTGGTGAAGGATGTCGCCATGCTCGGCACAGCCTATTTCCCCGGCGGCGAGGAGCAGGCCTACGCCTGCGAGCGGGACGGCCTCTATCTTATCGGGACCTCCGAGGTGCCGGTGACCTCCTATCACTACGACGAAATTCTGGATGAGAAGGACCTGCCGCTGCACTACTGCGGCATCTCGCCCTGCTACCGCCGCGAGGCGGGCACCTACGGCAAGGACACCCGGGGGCTCTACCGCATCCACCAGTTCCAGAAGATCGAGCAGGTGGTGGTGTGCAAAAACGACCCGGAAATCTCCGCCGCGGAGCACGAGTTCATCACCGACAACTCCGAGGACCTGGTGAAATCCCTGGGCCTCGCCCACCGGGTGGTGATCGTCTGCACCGGTGATCTGGGGCAGCCCCAGAAACGCAAGTACGACATCGAGTGCTGGATGCCCTCCCGCAATGGCTGGGGCGAGACCCATTCTTCCAGCAAGTTCTACGATTTCCAGGCCCGGCGGCTCAAGCTGCGCTACCGTGATTCCGAGGGGAACATCAAGCTCTGCCACACCCTGAACAACACGTTCGTGGCCACGCCGCGCATCCTCATTCCGCTTTTGGAATGCAACCAGCAGAAGGACGGTTCGGTGGTGATTCCCGAACCCCTTCGGCCGTACATGGGCGGTGTCGAGATCATCGAGCCGAAAAAATAGCGTTTCCCGCAGAGACGCGGAGATTGAAAAGAGAGAAATGCATTTTGGAAATACAGTGCGTTTCTCTCTCTTTTCTCTCTGCGTCTCTGCGAGAAATTCATTTCTTTTTTGAGGGGTTTCTGATACCATGCACTTCACCAAGATGCAGGCGCTCGGCAACGATTTCATCATGGTCGATCTCTTCCGTGAGAAGCTTCCCAACCCGGAGGAGGTCGCGCCGATCATGTGCGACCGCCATTTCGGCATCGGCGCCGACGGGCTCATCATCGTCGGGCCCTCGGAGAAGTACGATTTTTCCATGCGGGTGATCAACAGCGACGGCAGCGAGGCGGAGATGTGCGGGAACGGCATCCGCTGTCTGGCCCGCTACGTCGTGGAGCAGGGATACGCCAAGGGGGATGAGTTCGTGACGGAAAGTCTGCGCGGACCGCACCATCAGAAGGTGTCGCTGGACGAGGGACGGTTCGTGGATGTCACGACCTACATGGGGCGGCCGGAACTGCGGCGTTCGAAAATTCCCATGCTCGGCCCGGACTCCGACCGGGTGGTGAACGAGCCGCTGGATGTGGACGGCGAAGAGTACCGGGTTACGCTGGTGAACATGGGCAATCCCCACTGCGTGGTGTTCGTGGACGATGTGGCCCCGCTGAACCTGGAGACGCTCGGTCCGAAATTCGAGAACCACCCGCTTTTCCCGAAGCGCATCAACACCGAATTCATCCAGGTGCTCGACCGGAACAACCTCCGGATGCGGGTCTGGGAGCGGGGCTGCGGCGAGACGCTGGCCTGCGGGACCGGCGCGACCGCCTCCGTGGTGGCGTCCATCCTCAACGGGCTCACCTTCGATACGGTCATGGTGCACCTCCTCGGCGGCACACTCATCATCCAGTGGCGGAACCACGAGGACCTGTACATGACCGGGAGCGCCCGGACGGTATTCACCGGAGAGTACGAGATCAAGGAAAAGGACTGAAGCAGCCCAAACCCCAAGGGGAAAACCCGTTGGCGGAGGCGGGGCAGGGCGGAGTGCGGTACGCGGAACCGGGACAGGGCCTCTTTTCTCCTGACTTCTGTCCGTCATCTTTTCGAACCATTTTCCGTCCCGAACGTTTAATACGCTGAGAACGCGCAACAGCACAAACCCGGCGGATGACGCGGTTTTCCGCGCCCGCTATGAAAGGAAGAATAATGGAAGAGCAGGTAAAGAAGGTTCTGGAAAAAGTGAGACCCGCCCTGCAGGCGGACGGCGGTGATGTCGAGTACGTGGGCATGGAAGGCGACGTGGTAAAGGTCCGTCTGAAAGGCGCGTGCGGCGGCTGTCCGATGGCCACCATAACCCTCAAGAACGGCATCGAGGTCGCGATCAAGAACGAGGTGCCCGGCGTGTCGAGGGTAGAAGCGGTAAGGTAACGGAGAATGGCCCCGAAGAAAAAAGAAGAGTACAATGAGAACTGGGAGGCCGAGATCGCGGCGTATGACGCCGAATGCGAGGCCGAAGACAAAGAGTTCTCCCGGAAGCACATTACCCTCAGCAGTTACGAAGAAGCCGGTCTGACCGAGGAAGAGATTGCGGTTTTCGAAATGGTGCTCCGCGGCATCCCGGTTTCGGAGATAGCCGAGCAGGCCGGGGTCGAAGCAGGAGATGTCGCCGGATTGGTCGAAATCATCCGCGCGAAGCTTTCGCTGTCCGACTGAACAGTTTTATAATAAAAAAATGAACGCCCGCCGGAAACGGTGGGCGTTCATTTTTTTAACCTCTTTTTTATACTTGGGACGCGCCCCGCCGTTTCAGTTCTTCCACCGCCTTGCGGACTTCCTGGACACGGTCCCGGGGGACTACCAGCACGGCGTCTTCCGAGACGATGACCGTCAGACCTTCCACTCCCACCACCGCCACCGCGCATCGCTCCGGGCCGGGCTCGTTATAAACGATGCAGTCCCGGGCGTCCACCAGGACCGGGTCTCCGACGGCGATATTGCCGGATTCGTCCTTGGGCATGGTGCGCTGGAGAGCGTCCCAGGCCCCGATGTCATCCCACCCGAAATCCGATTCCACCACGAGCACCCGGCGGGTTTTTTCCATGAGCGCGTAGTCGATGGAGATGTTGGGGAGTTCCTGGAAGCAGTTGGCCGCCGCTTCCGCATCCCCCCGGGACAGGAAGCCCGCTATTGCCGTCACCGTATGAGCGATATCCGGTGACACTTCGGTCAGTTCCCGGAAAAAATCGGACAGCCGCCAGAAGAACATGCCGCTGTTCCAGAAGAAACGTCCGGATGCGACGTATTCCGCTGCTGTTTCGCGGTTCGGCTTCTCATGAAAGCGTTCCACGGGGAAGACCGGGATATCATCCGGGATTCCGGGTACCGAGATCCTGTCCCGCTTCGCTTCGATGTAGCCGTACCCCGTTTCCGGCCGGGTGGGGTTGATGCCGAGGGTTACGATATTCCCGCTGTGGTCCGCGATGGTCAGCGCGGTGTCGAGAATCTGACGGTATCGTTGCGGGTTGAGAATGGCGTGGTCGGCCGCAACAACAGCCATGAGAATATCCGAGCCGTCGCCCCCATACCGGGCCAGGATGTATGCCGCGGCGAGGGCAAGGCATCCCGCCGTGTTCCGTTTGCACGGTTCGGCAATGATGTTTTCGGACGGCAGCGCCGGGAAAGCGGCCCGTGTTTCCCCGATCAGGTGTTTTCCCGTGGCGATGAATACATGGTCGGACGGGAAGAGCGGAGCGATGTTGTCTATGGCCTGCTCGAAAAGCGTGCGGGTTCCGCCCGCCAGGCGTAGAAATTGCTTTGGTCGGGTAATGCGGGAAAGCGGCCAGAATCGCTCACCCGAACCGCCCGCCATGACAACTGCCACCCGTCTGGTCATGCCCTCCCCTTTCCGGTCAGATGCTTCTCAATGCAAATTCAAACAGCCACTGCGCTTTCCCGCCGCGCGGGGCGTCGGGAATGAAGAGCAGCCAGTCGCTGTACTCGGCCAGGTACATCTCCGTGTTGTCCGGATTGAAGATCGTGTAATAGTTCCGGTTGTCACTGGGGCGGACCATGGGAACGCCTTCCAGGGACTGGACGAAATCATGGATCGCCTGCACAGTCTGGGTCCTTCCGGAAAATCGCACTTTTACAATGCTGATTTCTTCGCCGCTCTGCAGGGTGTATCGGGCGGTTACCCCGTCGATTGAAGTGCCGATGCTCAGCGCTTCCGCCAGTTCGGGCGAGAAACGCGCTCCGAACACCCGGGGGCCCATGAAAAAGAGTTCCGAGTTGGGGACGAGGCCTTCCTTCGGGAGTGGGGAAAAGACCGCGGGCGGAAAAGGACCGCCCGGAATTCGCCTGGCGAACGTACGGGCGAGTTTTTCAACACCCTCCATGTCTGCGCCGGCCGCGGGACGAACGCGGACCAGATGGTTGCCTCGGACAAAATCAATCCCGTCGGCGCTCCGTATTCCGCGGTCGCCGATTTCAAGCGGTTCGCCTTCGCGGGGGCGGGAGTATTCGTATGCTCCGGTTGCTCCTTTTGCGGTCAGAAACGTTGCCGTGAAGACCGAAAAGGATCGGGACCCTTCCCGTACTTCCGCGGTGAGGCATGAGTCTACCCCAAATTCCACAAAATAGGAGCCAAGTTCGGGGACCAGCTTTTCAATGGTGAAGGCGTCGGTCTTATCCGTTACCGTCACCTCGTAATCACCCGTATTCCGAAACACGCCCTGGATTCCACCCGGACCGGCGGCGCACCCCGCCAACAGTACGAATACAATGGTCAGAAAACACCGGTTCATCTCGCGTGCCTCCTTTCGATGCTGTTCCGCGGGACCGGAACGGGAGATGCTCCCGTCAATGAGCTGTTGACATATCTAAGGAGAAGATAATATACTATTTCGAGAAAACAGCATTTTTTTTCGTCGGGCGAACAGGGGGGACGGTATATGGGAGAGCGCGCGAAGCAGGCCGTACTTGGCCTGATGCTCCTGGTCATGCTGCTGACGTTCGGGAACGCTATTCTGCGGGGTCTCCGAACAACTGTTGACTCCACTGATTACCTGACCGTGGCGGAGCGGTTCATTACGGGGAACACCATCATCGCCAGAAAAATCGGCAGGGTGGAGCGCCTGGATCTTTTCGGCGACGGCGGAGATGCCGGCCGGGTCTCCTACAATGTGTATCGGGTCACCGGAGAGAAAATGAATGCGGTCTGCCATGTGACGCTCACCAGGGAAGACCGGGTCAACTGGAAGGTCACCGAAGCGGTGCTTACTGTCGAAGGCGCCGATTACAAGATCCCGGTTCAGAAAGCCGAACCGGGGAAACGGTTTCGCTTTTTCTGAAAGGAACGCGCTCCGGGGGGCATGTTTTCTCCTGCACGGTCGCGGCGGTTTCGGTCGCAGTTCCCTTCCCGGGAATATCTTCGGATGCCCTCAAGTTATTTACGGGTATGGGGTACGGTCGGCAATTGGTTCTGCGCCGTAGCCGCATTTCCCATGTACTTCCCCTGATACGGAAGATGTCGCCGGAGACGGCAGAGTGTTCGGAAGCGCCGGGAGGCACGGTCTCATTCACGTGCGTCGTTGAAACTCCTGTCCCGCTGACTCAACCCGAGGTCCGCTTTGGTGAATATGGGGCGGCGCTGACGAATTCTGTTGTGTTTTCCCCGATTTCACCCTAGATTGAACGGGAATATCCAGAAAATCGAGCCATGTCGTAACTCCGGATCCGCGCCCACCAGGGACATGGTGCGGTACGACCGGATTCAGACTGGCGCATACTGTTTCGGTCAGGAGGTCTCCGGACGCCGCCGGGGATGGCACGGGGGAAAGTTCCGTGTTCCATGCATAACAGGGCTTCGGAGCGGATATATGATGTATGATGTCCGGTGAGTCGGCGGTGGAGAAGAGACGAGTTCCTTTACGGAGAGCGAGATGAAAATCACATTCTGGGGTGCGGCGAAGACGGTTACCGGCTCGATGCATCTGGTGGAAGCCAACGGTTCACGCATTCTCCTCGACTGCGGACTGAACCAGGGGCGCCGGGAGGAATCCCGGAAGCTGAACCGGGAGCTCCCATTCGACCAGGAGCGCCTCGATGCCGTCGTTCTTTCCCACGCCCATATCGATCACTCGGGGAATATTCCCTCTTTGGTGAAGAACGGGTACTCAGGACCCATTTTCTCCACCCATGCCACGCGCGATCTTTGCGCCGCCATGCTCTCCGACTCCGCCCATATCCATGAAAGCGAAGCCCAGTATCTGAATGGACGGTCCCGGAGGAACGGTAGAAACGGTGACCGGGGGACGGTCGAACCGCTCTATACCATGAAGGACGCCGTGGATTCCATGGACCTTTTCCAGTCCGTGAACTACGGCAAGCGCGTTCCGGTGGCTGACGGCGTGGAAGTGTCTTTCCGCGACGCCGGGCACATACTGGGGTCTTCATTCGTGGAGTTGTTCATCCGTGAGAACGGGCGGGAGAAGAAGCTGGTGTTCACCGGCGATGTGGGTCGGCGCGACCTTCCCGTACTCCGCGACCCGGAGGTCATCGAAGAGGCGGATGTTCTCATCACTGAGTCTACCTACGGCAACCGTCTCCATGACGACATTTCCCAAGCCAACGAAAAGCTCTCCACGGTAATCAACGAAACCTATGCCCGCGGCGGAAAAATCATTGTTCCGGCTTTCAGCGTCGGCCGTACCCAGGAACTGGTTTATGCACTGCATGAACTGATCAGGCAGCAGTCCATCCCGGAACTTCCCATTTTCGTGGACAGTCCGCTCTCCGTGAATGTCACCCAGATTTTCCGGATGCATCCGGAGTGCTTCGACCGGGAAACCCTGCGGTTCCTGTATGACGGCGGCGATCCCTTCGGGTTCGAGCGTCTGACTTATGTGCGTTCGGTGGAGGAGTCCAGAAGTCTCAATACCCTGAAGGTTCCCTGTGTCATCATCTCCTCTTCAGGAATGTGCGAAGTGGGCCGCATTCTGCATCACCTGAAGAACAACATCGAGAACCAGAACAATACCATCCTCATCACCGGTTTCCAGGCGGAAAATACCCTCGGGCACCGTATTGTGCGCCGGGTTCCCCGGGTGAACATCTTCGGAGAGCCATACACTCTCCGCGCCCGGGTGGTGGTCATGAACGAGTTTTCCGCCCACGCCGACCGGAACGAACTCCTGGCGTGGACTTCCGGATTCCGGAAACGTCCCGACCTCACCTGCGTTGTACACGGCAACGAGGAAGCGACCGCAGCCCATCAGGAAAACCTTCTTTCCTCCGGTCTGAAAAATGTTGTTGTTCCCGCGCGGGGTGATTCCATAGATTACTAGGTGCAGGATTGGTGAACCATCCATCAGCCATCCGGAGAATACATACATTCTCCGGTTCCACACGTCCATTCCGGATGCGCAAGGGCGTATTTGTTATTGTACACCGCATTTTCCCCGTGAATCAGGAACGGTGAATGAAAGATATTTCCGGCATACTCAGTGTTGACCGTATCCGTGATCTTACCTCGGTCACCAAGGACGAGGTGCTCCGGGAACTCTGCTCCCTGGCGGCAACCGCTCCACAGGTTACCGATACTGAGGGTTTTCTGCAGGCGATCCGGGCCCGTGAACGCGCCATGTCCACCGGCATTGGCATGGGAGTAGCCATCCCCCACGCCAAAATTCAGTCGGTAACGGATTTCGTCATGGCGGTGGGACGGTCCCGGGGGGGGGTGGATTTCGATTCCCTCGACGGGCTCCCGGTACACATCGTCATCCTCATGGGCGCTTCCGACCAGCAAAGCCTGGAGTTTCTCAAACTTATCGGCCGCATCGGAGCCACCTTTAACCGGAGCGGTTTCATCGAACGCTTTCTTGCCGCGGAAAGCCCCGAAGAAATGTATCGCCTGCTTATTGAAAATCCCTGAGCCGCACCCTTCCCGGTTTTCTGCCCCTGATCCTTGCCATTTTTCCGGTGAAATTCATTGCTCGAACGCATTCGTATGCGGATTTGCCGTGCGATCCGGAGTAATCGAATGCGCGTGATAAGAAAACGCGCTCAAAGAAAAAATATTCGCTTATCAGAGTGAATCCGGTGCTTTTTTTCCATCTCTGGAGCTTGTCATTACCCAATCTTTTGAGATGGGAGAAAGGGCGCGGGGCTGTTGCGAACTATCCTGCATCGTTGGCATTCCTATGCAGATCCAAGTCTCCCAAGGAGTCATCCCCTTCGTTCGTCCATGCGGGCAGAGCTCGCACGGGGCCTTCTTTCGCCCATGCGGGAAAATCCCGCATGGGGTCCTCTCTCCCCGCGAGTCGGGGTCTCCAACCCTGGATTCCAGGGTTGGAGTGACAGAAGGTGAACGAGAGGTGAGTTAGACTCTTACA
>JAWLHT010000157.1:0-12253 GCA_041690195.1 Candidatus Latescibacterota bacterium | reverse complement strand
GTTGCAAAGATCCACCTGCGCGGTCTGGAGCTGTGCCCGGGTTTCGATGGTATTTTTCATGAACTGTGACCGTCGGTCCCGAAGCTGCTGTACCTGCTGCTCGCTCAGATTCAGCTCGTCGGAGTGCATGAGGTAGGTATTGATGTTGTTCATGCACATGAGCCCCATGGTTCCCATTCCCAATCCGTATCGCTGCATATCCATTCCGGACATGTCCTCTCCCTGTTCATTCATGCCGGGAGACCGGTCCGATGGCGTTTCCTGGTCGTTCTGGGCGAAAGTGAACGCAACCGTGCCGACCAACAGAAAGACGAGAAAAAAGGAAATCAGTTTATGTGGCGATTTCATATGTACCTCCTTCACATATTGTCGATGCTCAACTTACCGAAGAAAGTGCCGCCGTCATAGTTCTACGCACAACGAGCGATTAGTATCGCAATAGTGTAATATTGCCCCGGCAATAGTGCCTGTCAAGCAATTTTTCCGACATATTCCACCTGCATCCGGCACACAATTACACATATCCGTTCATTAAAATCATACACCCGGCTCTCCCTCCCCGAATATGGGGTATTGCAACAGACACTTCCCCTTCCTGCACACCCGGTCTCCGGAAATGCGCCACACAGAATACACCATCGGCACCGTGGAACTGACGAATCACCCGAAATTGCAAGCCAGACGGTGTTCGCGAACCGCCCCTGCATACCCGTTTCGGGCGATTCGTAACGATTGTGCTGTCCCCTCATTACTCACGCAATCCGTTTTCCGCTTCATACGAGCGCACGAGCGGATTCCTCCGTGCTGAAGGCCTTCACGATGCGGGATAGTGTTTTCCCGTCCGGCAAATGACGGTTTCCGGCTTCCAGCCGATTTTTTTACTTTACATTTATAACTTTGAATATATATTGCTATTATCAGAGGAATACAGGTATTTTCCTCCGCGGAAGGAGGCGTCCCGTGCCCGGCTGGGAGTACATGAATTCCACCTGGTGGAGCGGCATGATGCTGAGCATCCTGGCCACGGCCTCTCTCGTGCTGTTTCTGGTCGTGTCCATCATGCTGCTCCGGTGTTTCACGACACGAAAATGCAATTTCTCCTCTCCAGAGACCCCGATTGACATTCTGAAGAAACGGTACGCCCGCGGAGAAATCACCGCCGAAGAGTATCAGCACATGAAAGACTTTCTCGAGGGTTGAGGGTTCGGTGTTCACGGCAGCGTCATGGGTGGCCGGTTACGGCCGGGTTCGGACTCCGCGGGGAATCTTTTTCATGCGCTCTCTCCGACTCGCCGGCCCCTCCCGGACTATTGCCCGGGACAAACATCGCTCACACCCATTCCCCGAGTCTGTTCCGCGCTGTTTCAGGGTTCAAGCGAAGGATTCGGTCATGTATCATTGGGATTATATGCACGGCTCCTGGTGGGGAGGCATTGTCATAGGCCTCTGGATGCTTTTTTTTGTCCTCCTCATTGCGGTGCTGGCATGGATGCTTATCCGGCACCCGTCATTCCGTACCCGGGGAAAACCTCCGGAGGAGACTCCGCTGGAAATCATCAAAAAACGGTACGCCCGCGGGGAGATTACAAAGGATGAGTTCGACCGGATACGGCGGGATCTGGGAGGCTGAATCCGCAACGGCACCGGAGGGAACTTCATGAATCATTCCGGCATGCATGACCGCACACCCACCAGCGAACACAACCGCACACCCGGCAAACCGGAAGGGATGCAGCGGCGACCGGAAAACGACGAGCATCCTGCCGGCCAAGGAGCGCACCATCATGCTCCGGAAAACCGTCACGGCCACACAGACCGCGCCGAACCCCGGACTGCGGCCCACGGTGCCCATCATGAGCACATGGCGGAGGACTTCCGCCGGAGATTCTGGATATCGCTTCTCCTTACCATACCGGTACTGGCCCTTTCCCCAATGTTTCTGGGATTGTTCGGCATCCGGGAAGCGCTGGCCTTTCCCGGCGACCGGTATGTCCTCTTCGGGCTCGCTTCGGCGGTGTATTTTTATGGGGGCTGGCCCTTCCTCAAGGGCATGGCCGATGAACTCCGCAAGCTGCTTCCGGGGATGATGACGCTCATTGCGCTCGCCATCACCGTCGCCTACGTCTACAGCAGCGTCGTGGTGTTCGGCCTTCCGGGAACGGTGTTCTACTGGGAGCTTGCCACACTGATCGACATCATGCTCCTCGGACACTGGCTGGAGATGAAATCGGTCATGGGCGCCTCCTCCGCTTTGGAAAAGCTGGCCGCGCTCCTCCCGAAAGAAGCCCATCGGATTGGCGAGGACGGTTCGGTGGAGGAAGTTCCCATCGGCGAGCTGGACAAAGGAAACCGGGTACAGGTCAGGCCCGGAGAGAAAATCCCGGTGGACGGCAGGGTCGAGGAAGGTGAAAGCACGGTAAACGAGGCGATGATCACCGGCGAATCCCGTCCCGTGTACAAACACGCTGGCGATACCGTGGTCGCGGGGTCGGTGAACGGCGAGGGATCCGTTACGGTGGCCGTGGAGAAAACGGGCGAGGATTCTTTTCTCGCGCAGGTGGCCGGTCTGGTCAAGCAGGCGCAGGACAGCAGGTCTCGAACCCAGGACCTGGCGAATCGCGCCGCGCTCGTGCTGACCATCGTGGCGCTCGTCGCGGGAGCAGTCACGCTCCTGGTATGGTTCGGTCTGCTGGGGCGGGACTTCGCCTTCGCCATTGAGCGGACGGTCACGGTCATGGTCATCACCTGCCCCCACGCGCTCGGCCTGGCCATACCCCTTGTCGTGGCGGTATCAACCGGGCTCGCCGCGCGCAGCGGATTCATCATCCGGGACCGGAGGGCATTTGAACGGGCTCGCAACACCGGCGCGGTCATCTTCGATAAAACCGGCACCCTCACCCGAGGGCAATTCGGTGTTTCCGATATCGTATGTTTCGGTGATGCATGGGATGAGGCCGGGGTGCTTCGGGCAGCCGCCGCGGTGGAATCCCGTTCGGAACATCCCATCGCCCGGGGCATCGTGGACGCTGTCGAAGAGTATCCCGAAGCCGGAAACTTCACCGCCATCCCCGGCAAGGGCGCCCGGGCGGTCGTGGAGGGAAAAACGATCATGGTGGTCAGTCCCGGCTACCTCGACGAAAACGGTATTGATGCTCCCCGCGAAGCAGCGGATGCACTGGCCGCCGAAGGCAAAACCGTGGTGTTCGTGCTTGTTGAAAATGCGCCGGCTGGAGCGGTGGCGCTCGACGACATCATCCGTCCGGAGTCCAAAGACGCCGTGGCGCGTCTGAAGTCCATGGGGATCGTCTGCATGATGCTCACCGGCGACAACCGCCACACCGCCGCCCGAGTCGCTCGGGAAGTCGGCATCGACGAAGTATTCGCCGAAGTTCTCCCCGAACATAAGGCGGACAAGGTCCGGGAGGTGCAGGAACGGGGCGTCGTGGTCGCCATGGCCGGGGACGGTGTAAACGATGCTCCCGCTCTGGCCCGGGCGGACGTGGGTATCGCCATCGGAGCGGGAACCGATGTCGCCATGGAAACGGCGGGAATCGTGCTGGTCCGGGACGACCCCGCCGATGTCGCCTCGGTCGTGGAACTCTCCCGGGCCACCTATCGCAAGATGGTCCAGAATCTCGGCTGGGCCACCGGGTATAACGTTATCGCCATTCCACTGGCCGCGGGAGTGCTCGCCGGGGCGGGTGTGGTTCTCAGCCCGGCAATCGGGGCTGTACTGATGTCACTGAGCACGATCATTGTCGCCATAAACGCCCGGTTACTGCATGTGGGGTAAAATGGACCGATATCCCCCACGTCGGACCCGACAAACTTCTCACGACGTTTTCCCGCCGGAACGGATTTCCACCCATGCCGGGGCGGGATGATTTGGAAAGACGGTTAACCGCGAATAATTGACGCGGGGAAATAAATCTTTTTCAAGAAAGAGCGGCTTTCAGTGTTTCGGCAGCAGAAAGGTTTGAGGCGCCGACCTCACCGGTCCCAGGGACCGTTTTCCACTCGGAACCGGCAGCCGAAGAACCTTCCGGGACGGTTGCTCAACCGTCATTCGGATGTTTCGGACACCGGTCCATTCGTTTCATAAGGAGGATGCCATGAAAATGAAGATGAAAATCTATGACAAAAAACATCCCATGCGAAGCAGCCTCATGATTGCATCGGGAGTTGCTCTCATTGTCGCGGGAAGCTGGATGAGTATGCGGATGATGCACCATTCCAAAAACATGTATGAAGAACAGGAATCCTGCTGACTCCTACCGGTTCGGCAGGTCCGCTTACAATTCCGCCCGGGTCTGTTACACCCGGGCGGAATTGTCGGTCAGGAACCCCGGATGCAATCCGGCCCTGCCGTAACTGCGAACATTCACGCTTCCCCTCTCGGCGTTTTTTTGCCACACTCTCGCCAAAGCTCCACCCCGCGTCCTGAACCGTTACCTCTTATCCCGGAGGAATCCATGCGGGAATCGAGTCTGCGAAAGTATCACCGCATCACGGGTGTAACCGTATCCCTGTTCATCGTGCTGCAGGTACTGACTGGCATGCTCATGAGCATAGAAATGCTGGCCAATTCCCTTGCGTTCAGCGGAGTAGTCCACTTCTTGCATTATGGCGACGGTATTGCGGGGAACGGGTATCGCATCGTGCTTGCGCTCACCCTGTTCTTCATGATCGGCACAGGCTGGTGGATATTCATGAAAATAGCGACAAGAGCCGCGGGCGCAAAGCAAAAGCACTCCACGCCAACACCGGCAGCGGGGTCGGGTGGCTCACCCGCACCGGAGAAGCATCACACCCGGCAGACACAGAAAGCCGGAGGCTGACCGCTGAACCCGAGGCAGCCGGACCGTCGCCGAAATGCCAATTCCGTACGTGGCCGCTTCAAAGGAAAAGACGGAGGGATTTGGACGGCTGCTTCCGGACCGCCCGCAACGGGGAGATCACGTTTTTTGCCGCCGAAATCGCAAGATCACTCTCTTGAGGTCGAGTTCTATTCCCGAATGCATCAATGAATTTGTTGATTCTGCGCTGTATTCCATGAGTACATGAGGGTGAACGGTGCAAAGCAGGGGCGAGGCATGCCTCGATCCTGCGACTCCGGCTTTTTCCCTTCTCCTGACTCCCGACTTCCGGCTCCTGACTCCTGACTCCTTCTTCAACCATTTCCCCATACAAATCTGTAAAGCGCCAATTTGACCATTTCCGGTTCTACTGCATAGAACCGGAAATGGTTTTATTATCCCACCCGTGGTGGAAGCTCAGGTTTGACGGGAGAGCTTACTATTCGTGTCCATGCTCATCCCCGTGGTCGTGACCCTCATGGTCGTGACCTTCGTGATCGTGGTCTTCGTGGACGGAATCGACGCTCGCCGGTTCCCAATCGGCACTCTTTTCCTGGTCCTGGCTTATTTCGGTTGCCTGACCGGATTCCTTGCTGTCGCATCCGGTCAGCACCAGGCCAAGACCGATACAACCAATCAGCATTACCGTCCAAAAATGTTTTTTTCACAGAATTCTCCTTACGTTTGTTCCGAATTTTCCTGGGCTTTTGTTGGACGGGGCCACCGGTTTTCCGCCCAGGAATAGAGCACCGGCACCGCAAAGAGTGTCACCACCGTCGAGGTAATCAGACCAAAAATCACAACAATGGCAAGGGGGCGCTGGACTTCGGAACCCGTGCCGGTTGCAAGAATCAACGGGAAAAGGCCAAGCACGGTGGTCAGCGTGGTCATCAGAACGGGCCTGAATTTGCTCCGGCACCCGTGGACGACCGCATTCAGAATGCTTTCTCCTCTCTCCCTCAACTGCTCAAACTTGCTTATCAGTACAACGCCGTCGGTGAGCGCGATACCGAACAGTGCAATAAAACCGATGGATGAAGGAATACTCACATTTTCCCCGAACACGCCGAGCGCGACAATGCCGCCGACCAGCGCCAGCGGGATGTTCACCAGGATAAACAGGGCCAGCCGTAACGAGTTGAACAGCGCGTACAGGAGTACGATTACGATGATCAGCGTGATCGGTATCACAACGACAAGCCGCCTGTTTGCGGCCTGCTGGAGTTCAAACTGCCCTCCCCAATCGATGCGGTAGCCGGGAGGCAGAATTGATGCCTGAGCCACGACATCCTGGGCGTCAGCGACAAAGGTGCCCACGTCTCGCCCCCGGACATTGCACAGAACGGAGATATACCGCTGGGTGTTTTCACGACTGATCTGCCGAAGCCCCGTCACGGTTTTTATCTGCGCAAGATCTCTCAGACGCAGGTATTCACCCGATGGCCCCTTGATCAGCAAATCGGCGATGGCGTCTCGATTTTCCTGAAAGCGTTTATCCAGACGCACGAGAATGCGGAACGACTGCTCCCCTTCGAAAACTTCACCGGCCACATAACCGGTCAGCGCATGGCGGACGACTTCCTGAACCTCGCGCTTGTTCAGACCGTAACGCGCCAGTCTGGAATCGTCGAGAATGACCTGCATCTGCGTCTGCCCGTCGGTCTGTTCCACGCGCAAATCACTGGCTCCCGGAACCTCCGCAACCACGTGCTCCACTTCGCCCGCCAGCTCTTTGAGCCGGTTCATATCGTCGCCGAATATCTTTATCACCACTTCCGCCCCGGCGCCGGCAATGAGGCCGTCGAGTTCATGGGCGATCGGCTGGGAGAATCCAATTGCAGTTCCCAGTGTGCCGCGCAGCTTTTCATCCAGCGCCGCGACAACTTCCTCCTGCGAACGGCCCGGCTTCCAGAACGGCCGTTTTTTCAGGGTAATGGTGACGCATGCGTAATTGGTGTGGTGCATGTGGGGCCCGACTTCCCCATAGCCAATATCCGAAAGCACGTTTTTGATTTCGGGAACTTCGTGTGCAATCCGGGAGATGTCGGTACTCACCTTCTTGATTTCATCCAGCGCCACATTGGGGTTCATATAGGCGTACAAATTGATGGTTCCTTCCTGCAGCGTGGGAATGAACTCCCGCCCCAGGCGCGCAAAACCGATGATGCCGATAGCCAGGATCACCAGGCAGATTCCCAACATCCGCCCCGGTCTGTCCACAACTCTCCGGACAAGCGATTCATAGCGGTCGAGAACCGAACCGAGGAGTTTTCCCGGAGCATGTCCGGCGCGTTTTTTGTCGAAACGATGCAGGAGGTTGAACAAAACGGGCGCGATCAACAATGCATAGATAAGCGAGCCCGCCATGGTCGTCACAACAGCGAACGCGAGAGGCCGAAACATTTTTCCCTCGATCTCGCCAAGCGTGAAGATCGGAAGGAACACTACGGATATGACGAATACCGCAAAGAGAATCGGCCGTCCCACTTCCTGCGCCGCCTCAAGAATACCTTTCTCAGCACCTGCTTCATTGCCCGGTGCGGAGACGTTTGTCTGCATCTTCTCAACAATTATGATTGCGGCATCGATGATCATGCCCAAGGCGATTGCCATACCGCCCAGTGATATGAGGTCGCCGGACATTCCCCCGCGCTCCAGCAGGATAATACCGAACAGCAGTGAAAACGGCATCGAACCGACCATAATCAGAGCGTTGCGCAGATTCCCCAGGAACAGGAACGCGACAACCGAAACCAGCACCAGGCCGAGCAGCAGTGAGTTGACGACGGTGCTTATGCTTCCGGAAACCAGGTCAGCCTGGTCATAATAGGGCACAATACGGACGCCGGGAGGGAGTGTGGCGTTGAGTTCGGTAATGCGTTCGCGCAAGTCGGTAATCACCCTGAACGAATTGGCGCGGTGCAGTTTGTATATGCCGCCGACAACCACCTCCCGTTCACCGTCCAGAATCGCAACGCCCCGCCGGAACGCCTTGCCGCTGTAAACCGTTCCGACATCGCGCACCAGCACCGGCTTTCCGTCGATGCTTTTGATGACGATATTCCCGATTTCCTCCACGGTGTCCACGCGACCAATCGTGCGGACAATGAGTTCTTCGCTTTCGCGGGTAATGATGCCGGCGCCCACATTGGAATTGTTTTCTTCTATCGCCCGGCTGACATCCAACGAACTCAGCTTAAAAGCAAGAAGTTTTTCCGGAGAAAGTTCCACTTCATACTGCTTCAGGAAGCCGCCCTGGCTGACAACCTTGGCGACACCGGGTACGGTTTCGATCCCCCGCTTGACCACCCATTCGTGCAGTGTCCGGACCTCTACAATGTCCCGGTCGCCCGCTTCCAGGTAGTAGGCCAGGACTTTGCCCATGCCGCTGGCGATCGGCCCCATTTCCAGCCCGTGCGGAAGTCCCACCCCTGCGGGAATGTTTTCCTCCGCCTCCCTGAGCCGTTCGGCCACCAACTGCCGGGCCAGGTAAATATCCATATCATCGCTGAAATAGATATTGACCGTGGACAGACCCAGAGAGGAAATCGAACGGATCTTTTCCACACCGGGAATGCTGCGCATAGCCGTTTCGGTGGGCCGGGTAACCAGTTGTTCCACCTCCTCGGGCGCCATCCCCTCCACTTCGGCGAAAACCTGGACCAGGTTGGGGCTGATATCCGGAAACGCGTCGATGGAGAGATTGCTGATGGAATGCCAGCCTGCCGCGACAATGACCAGGGCAATGACGGATGCGAGCAGTTTGTGCCGCAAAAGCAGCGATACGATTTTTGTTACCATGTTATCGCCTCAAATCATCAATGAGAGTGTCCGTGGTGAGCGCCCTGGTCGCCGGCGGCCGATTTGATGTACTCGGCTTTCAGGTGAAAAGCGTTTTCGGCAACAACCCTTTCACCTGCCCGAAGACCGTTCAGAATTTCCGTGCGGCTATCGTCCGACTCACCGGGAACAACTTCGCGTATTTCAAATGCGCCGTTATTCCACACAAACACGCAGGGATGGTCATTGACCATTTGGATCGCGCCTTTGGGAACCAGCAGGGCTGCTTCTTGCGAAGAAAGCCGTACACCCGCCTGCACAAAAAGCCCCGGACGCAAAGAACCGTTTCCATTTTGAACGACCGCCCGTACCAACGCGGTTCTGGTCTCGTGATCAACAACTGGCGATACAAAGGCAATTTCCGCATCGATGCTTTGCCCGCCGGTCACTTCGATTTCTATGGGCAGCCCCTCCCGAAGTTCCGCCAGGTTTTCATGGCCGACCGACAAGTCAAGCCATACTGTGGACATGTCCGCGATCACATACATATCTTTGCCACTCTGCACGGACTCCCCCAGCGTAAGGTGCTTTTCCAGCACCCGTCCGGCGATTGGCGCTCTGAACTCGAAGCGGGACAAAGGCGAGCTGGCGGTTTCCGATATATTTCCGATAGACTCCTGCGGGACGCCTATCGCCAGGAGCTGCTGACGGGCCGAGGCTTTTTCGATACTCCTTTCATCGAGGGCCTGCCGTGCGGTCAAATATTCATTCTCGCTCGTGACCTTCTTTTCCCAAAGCCGTTCTTCCCGCTCGAAAAACTCCCTCGCGAGCCGTTCCCGTTTTTCCGCGGCCAGGAAGGCGGCTTTTGCTTCGGCCAGATCACGGCTCTCCAGCACGGCCAGAATCTGTCCGGCCCTGACCGCATCTCCAACCTTGACCGGAGCACTGCGGACTATTCCGGAAAGCTGGGCCACAACACGGGTCATTCGTTCTTCATTGAGCCGGAACTCGCCCGGCGCCCGAATAATCCGGCTGATTGACCCGTACGACGCTTCCGCCACCCTGATGCCGAACTGGTCCGCCTGCTCCTTTGTTATCCGCACCACCTGCGGCTCGTTACTGCCGTTCACTGATGATTCGACGTGGGCGTGTTGCGCCGGAGTATCAGCGTGCTCGTGTGCGTGATTCTCCCCGGATTCGCCCTCATGATCGTGAATATCTGCCGCTGCATGGACATGTTCGGCCGGTCTGGCTTCATCTCGGTCGCAACCAAGCAGGAACGCACCTGATACCCCCATCAGGACAAATATCAGGAATATGAAACAGTTTGTCTTTTTCACGTGCATACCCTCTATCGGTTCGAGATTGACAGTTTTTCCAGCGGTTCACCGCACAGCCGCTCCAGTTCCGCTACCGCGGAATGGTATGCGGTAAGAGCGTCAATGTTCTGTTCCTGGACTTCGAACAATGCTTTCTGCGCATCAAGCACGCTGAGATAGGAAAACTTACCGGCCCGATACCCCTCTCCCGCAACAGCGAACGCGCTTTGGGCAACAGGAATCACTTCCTGAGCCAGAGTTGACGCCTGCTCGTATGCCGCGGCGAGCACTTGGTACTGGGCGAAAAAGCTTCTCGACACCTGCACCTCTTCCGCGCGTTGTTCCTCACGCGCTTTGGCAAGCTGTCGCTCTGTTTTCTGAACGTTTCCCTGGTTTCGGTCAAAGATCGGGAAAGGAATTGACAATCCCATGCCGAAAGCGGTCCCCCGGTTTACGTTGAACCGGGATACTCCTCCGGAAACAGCAACATTTGGTATACGGTTCGCCTTCTCCAGATCAAGAGCGGCAGAACGTCGTTCCATCTCGACCGTCCACCGGTTCAATTCCGGATTGTTTTGGAGCAACTGTTCCTGGTTATCGAAACGCGGGACCGGAAGTATGCTGTCGAGATTCCCCGACGCAACCTCGAATGTGGGATCTGACTCTCCCCAGAAAGCAGAAACCTGCTTCCGTGCGGTTTGAAGCATCCGTTCCGCCTGTTGCTGCTTCAGGCGCGCCGTGGCAAGCGCAACCTGCGCTCTCGACTCCTCAAGCGGCGGGACTTTCCCCGCCCTGACCTTTTCCCGAACCATTGCGTGGAACTGCCCGGCCAACTCCGTGCTCTTTCGGCTCAAGGACACCCGCTCCTGGGCGGCCAGCAGTTCAACAAATGATTTCGTTACCTGGGTCAGGACATCGAGACGTTTGATTTCGAAATCCCATTGCGCATGCGCATGGTCGAGCGAAGCGGTCTTTTTACGTTGTGCGCGTTTCCCCCCAAGTTCAATGACCTGGCTGAGCCGTAATGACATTACCGCGCCGCCGAACCCCCGGCGTGCGGCAGCGCCGCCGAATTCCTCGGATGACAGCTCCAGTTCGGGATTCGGCCGCAATCCAGCCTGACTGACACCCGCTTCCTGTGCGCTGGTTTCCCAGGCGGCCGCGGCAAGTTCTGGATTATTCCGCATCGTGAGAGATACCGCTTCCCGGAGTGTAAGGGGGCCGCTCGATTGAAAAAGCGTTCTATCTTCGGTACGTACTTTCGTGTCAATCAGGCGGGTGCTAGTTTCCGGAATGCGAGGCACAGATTCCGCCTCCGCAAGGAAACCGCAATACAGCAATGCAGGCACAAAGATACCTGCCGTATGTTTCAATGACATACGTTCTCCTCTCCATGTATTGAACAGTTCAAACTTGTCTATTCAAAAACAGCAATGGAGAGGCAGCTCAAATGATAAGAACGGAGGACTGGGGAAATGGGGGGGCGAGTCCGCATAGGTCACTCAGGTCACGATTGTACGCGGAATTCGATGGAAGGAATGTTTTTATGGTCGGGATAAAATGAACATGGGCAACGGTAACGACATTCCGGTCAAGGCTTCTTGTGACAAGCTCGGTTGCATCGGTGCAAGAGGCGATGGGAAAATCGGTGCATGAACTGCTCGTGGCTTTTTGCGTCCATACAAGCAAATCTGAATCAGGAACTGCCTTATGCTGGCACGAAGACTCATGCTGGCACGGAGACTCATGGATGATGGAGGGAGAGGCATTTTGTGAAATGCATATCGAAACGCACTCGCCGCTTCCATAGAGAACCGGGAGATATGCAAGAATACATATCAGGACAGCGGGCACACTGTGCGGCCGGAAAAACATTGATTCTCCCCAATGGTGATATCTATTTCTGCCGCAGCTTTCACGGCGGTGTCCAGAGTAATGTTACTCACAATCACCGGGGAAAGTTCCCGCGAAAGCGGAATCATAAGAAAGAAATCGCCTTCCCTGAGTGGCCAAATGGAGAATACATGATAATTATCACCGCTGACATGATAACATGGAGAACAGGTCAAATGCAAATATTTTTCTCCCTGCGGCTTGGGCAAAGAATGTGAAAGGGTAAAGACACTAAAAGTTAAGACAGTCCAAAACCGAAGGGGAGGGTGCGGTGAACTCTAAAACCTGAACGGCAATCGCCTCTAGCCCGGATTATGCATAAAAAAAGCGGTGCAATGATGTAAGTTATTGAGTATATTGTAGTTGCGAACAAACAATAGGCTCAAGGCACTTACAATCTGAGGA
>JAWLHT010000156.1:0-12255 GCA_041690195.1 Candidatus Latescibacterota bacterium | reverse complement strand
TCATCTGGCCCCGCCTCACCACCCCAAGGGAAATCTCTGTCCCTGAACGGCTCTCCCGCCCATCCTGCGCCCCGGTACTCAATTTTTACCTCAAACCTTCTCCCCAATATCCCACTCTTGCCCCTCTTATACCTTCTTTCCGTTTGCTCAATCTTCACATTTCCCCTGCTCCCACGCTTCCCTAATTATTTTTATGCATAATCCGGGATAAGACCCGCGGTCCCGTATTCATGAAAAAAATGGATATAGACGAGAAAGGCCGGATGTTTTTTTCTTGTAATTCCCTGCGTGAAGTGCTATATTATCCTTACGTTTGGTGTGCGCCCTTGGCCCAATGGATTAAGGCATCTGACTACGGATCAGAGGATTGGGAGTTCGAATCTCTCAGGGCGCACCATAAGAGACAACAAGTTACGAAAGTTCATGACACACAAGTCATAAGGTTGGCCTGCCAAGTGTGCCAATTTGTGTCAAACGGCTTCCGCCTGTGTCAAGGTAGGGCCGTTTTTTTGTTTCTCCTCCCGGATGTTCGGCAACAGCGAAAGCACTTTACTTACCCCTCGATGATTCACCGTAACGTACCGATCCGTCGTCGCCCGGTCCTTATGGCCGAGCAACGGGCGAAGCTGATCGAGACTTGCACCCTCGCCATCACGATGCAGCCAATTCGAGAAGACATGGCGAAGATCATGAAAGCGAAGTTTTGAACCATTGAGGGCAGTTAGCCCGAGTTCCCTTACCGCGATGTTGAACGAAGCTTTGATGGAAACGAATCGGGTTTCCGTGCTCGGATTGATGAACACGTAGCCATCTTTCCGTTTCCCGGCTACTCGTTTCAACACTTCGACTGCCCGTTCTCCGAGAGGGAAGAGAACCTTTCTTCCACCTTTTACCTCAAGATATACCTCGCCGGTATCGGTAATATCATGGAACCGGACATCTTCGATACGAAGACTCAGGATGTTTTCGAGCCGGAATCCCGTATAGCACGCGAATTCAACAATGTTGGCTATCGGTTCCGGAAGCGCATCGATAAGCGAAGCAATCTGCGCGCCGGTCACTTCAACATCCCGCTTACCCGACTCCTTGAAAGACTTCAGACCGCGTAACGGATGATTGACGAGCATATCCCATTCCACGGCACAGGTCAACATGCAGGTGAGGAGGGCTTTTTCCCGGTTCACGGTTGCCGGTGTCACCCCTTCGTCTTTCCTTGCATTCATGTAGTCGAGGACAAGCCCCTTCGTGATTGAGCCGAGTTCGGCATCAATAAGGGCAGGGCATCGGGAGATATTCTTGAAGCTGTTTTGGTAGCTTACCTGGGTCTTTTCCCGGCGCGTGCTGCCGTGTCGCTTCATGAAGACCGGAAAAAACTCACGGAGTGTTGTGTTTCTCCGGGATTCTTCATTCTGCGCCCGTTTGATTTCAGTCTCCGGGTCTTTCCCTTCGAGAAGCCAGTCCGTAAAACGGATTGCCATTCTCTGCGCCTGATGGTAGTCACTTCCCGCGGATATCCTCCTGCGTATTCCGTGCGGATTGTTGTAGTCCAGTTGGTACGCGTTACCGCGCTTCTTGATTTCAACAGGTTTGATGATCGCCATCGATAGTGACCTTTCTACCGGTGGCCTCTGCAAGGCTCCAATCTATTGCCGAGGCTGCATGTTGTCAAGCGGACTTGGGGAGTAAAAACATGTTTGTATTCTGCGGAGGGTTCTTCGACTTCGCCGGAGCGTCCGGTCCTGCCGTTTCATTCCGTTTGGGAATGCCAACGACCCGGACCCGGTCAAGGAATTCATCCAGGTCTGCCTTGCGGATCAGACGGAAGCGGTTCTTACTTCCGGTTCCCGGAAGCTCTTCATACGGAAGAAGCTTCCGTGCCATCCATGTTTCAATGGTTCCCCGGCTCACGCAGGCATACTCGGCGGCTTCCGAGATGTTGAGGGCACGCTTGTTGGTATTCCGGACTATTTCTTCGTTATCTTTTCGCATATCCGCCTCCCTGTTGTTTGGAAGGGAAGGCAACGAAACCTGTATCGGAGGAGAAATATTCCTGCCCCCCGGGTGATAGAGCCTCCGTTGCCTCCGTCCTCTCCGTGATTGGTTATCAGGCAGCATCCTCGAAGTAATCGAGAAGACTATACTTTTTGGCCAGCCGCATAATCAGTTTCTCATCGAACAGAATCGCAGAATTTCCCTCCCGGGTCTTTTTCTTCCGAAATGTGAGCGACCTGCAGATACTGCCGATTCTCTGCGGAGAATAGCAGCGGTGTGACGGCAAGCCGAGAAGGTTATTTACCTTTTCGGTGATGCTCCGTACCGGGATTGCATCGTTTTGAATCTTGTCCTGCAGGCCCCATACCGCACGAAGCACGGTGGCTTCAACCGTATCGGCCCGTTCCTCCCCCTTTTCCAAGTCGAGTTCGTACATGAAGGATGTGAATCTCACCACATCATACGTGAAAAGGTATGCGATTTGGATCAGCGGACGCAGGATATCCCCAAACCTTCCGGTGGCGGGCTTGGGAATATCCATCAATTCTTCTCCCATATGGCGGGCCCGGAAAGCGGTCAAACGGACTTTCAAAGCTTTGCCGTCCTTCTCCCGGGTGCTGCTCTCGAAAGCCTTTTCTGATTCGGGCATATTTATCTGCAGAGTACGGGTCTCGATGATCTTCGACAGGGCTTCGTTGGTAGCGAAAATGGTAGGACCGAAAATGTCAAAGTAAACCGTGTCCTCAAACGGCCCCCTGTCAGGATACATAACCCGTGCTATCTTCGATCCCTTTTCAAAGCGCCCGGTAATTATGTCGTTGCTGCCTTCGTTCATGGTAGTCCCGGAGAGGTCCACCACGTCGAAAAAGATGGTGGCCCGGCAATTACTGGCCAGTCGAATCAGGGATGCGTCCCGGAGAGATTCCGTCCGGTATCCCCGGTAACACACCGCACAAATTCCCTTCCCGGTCCTCGTTTTTCCACATTCCGGGGGAGCATAGAGTCCGAGATAGGGCGTGTACTCAAACACTTCAAGCAGATACGTGTGCATCACCCAAAGCGCAATGATGTCGTAATACCGGTCGTCAGGCATCTCGGAAATCGATTTGTGATAGCCCGCCAGGTCGCGAAAGAGATTTGCATCAACTTCCCGGTCGGCATCCCCATACGAATAATGACCATAGGCGTTGAGGACTTCGGTTCCGGAAACACTCATGAAGGGGAAAGAATCCACTGGCGGCGGCGCCAGAATCTTCCCATTGATTTCATACTCCGAGCAGATGCGTAAATCACGATCCTCTTTCACCAAGAAAGCCAACCGTCCCTCATGCTCGACGATGTCAACGAGATTGTCAAATGATGCCGAGTACTCAGGCTTCACCTTGCCGGGAACGGCACTGTGACTTGCCTTCCGGGCGGTTTTCATTTCCGCCCGGTAACCCGCCAGTTCCTCTTTCCTGAGTTTGAAGCGAGGCATGATGATATCGGAGAAGTAGGCGTCAGCCCTGACGCGATCCATGGTTGCAAGCTGGCCGAGGATGGGTTCGAGCCGGTCGTGGAGATCGAGCCGTTTGATGTCCGGAGGAATCTGGAGTATCTGGTACTCGATGGAGTCACGTGCCTCGTTCTTCAGCCGTTCGAAATCGTCCGGAGTGAAAGCGAGCAGATATTCATTCGGATCCATCCCATCGGGTAAAATGACGAGTCTGGCCCGGGAGCCGAGCTTGCTGGCAATATCAAGCGCTCCCTTCTTCCCCGCATCATCACCATCGAGGCAGACGAAGACTTTTTCGCACCGTGAGAATTTCTCCAGGTGCTCATCCTTCAGATGCGTTCCGACCACTGCGACCGCGGGATGTCCGGCCTGGGCCAGCAGAATGGCATCGAACGGACCTTCCGCGATAACGGGCGAAGCATGCCGACACGCATCCTCATTGTAGAGGAAGTTCATTGGTTTCTTCAGATGGAGATACTTGGGTTCGCCCCCATCGAAACTCCGGCCGGTCATGTGAACCACCTGGCCTTTGGAAATGAACGGAAGAATGACACGGCGATTGAAGAAATCCCGGTACCCGTCGCCATTGCGAACCAGGACACCCGCCTCGACACAAAGGTCTCCGTCAAGACAGCATTCTTCGATCAAGTGCCGGGCAAGACCACCATCGGCGTACCCAAGCATGAAGCGGGAAATCGAGTCCTCTGTCAGGCCACGGTCCTCGATGAGGTACCGCTTCACCCTGTCCGGCATGCTTCGGTTGTAGAATGCTGCCGTCTCACGGAGAACGTTTCTGATTGAGCGTTCCTGTTCCAGTCGTTCGACTGTGGCAGAATCGTTGGGGAATGGGACACCGGCTTTGAATGCCAGTTTTTTCAAAGCCTCCAGGAAGGAGCACCCTTCCATACCCTCGACGAAGTCAAAAATGTCGCCGTGTGCTCCACATCCGAAACAGTGGAACTGCTGTTCGTCGGGGAAAACGACGAAACTCGGGTTGTGGTCCTTGTGGAACGGACAGTTCGCCTTGTGGTGTGAGTCAAGAGAGATATAATCGCTGACGATATTACGAATGTCGATGGCTTGCTTGATGTTGCTGATGGTGTTGGAACGAAAATCCATTGAAAAAGCTTTCCTTTTCGGGTAAAGTTGGGTATATTACCCGAGGTATCTCATGCCCCTCGGAGACATCGGATGCTTTGCTTTTTGACAGCGACCACTGGCATGGTCGCTGTTTTCTTTTCTGTGCACTCAGGTCATCATGTCCTCCTCCCGTATACGATGTAATTGCCATGAGGTACTAACAGTCACAAGACTGCCGACATGTAAATAATACGGGAATTGAGGCTCAATGGGAATGCGCACATTCGTGTGCAACGTGTGCGATTTCGTGTGCACTTTCGTGTGTACGCCATGCGGAAGGAAGAAAAGTGTAAACACACACTACTATGATGGGAGAAAAGTGAGGCGATTTGAAGGGAGACATGTATGTGAGGGGAGAGTTCCATAATACCGCTGAGCGGAAAGCCATGGTCCGCTCCAAGTGAGGGTTCTTTCACAAATTCAAACCGTATACTCCCTTGCCGTAAGATTTGATGAGTTTACGCCATGTGGGATGTTTACGAAACGGTCCGTCCATCCGTTGCTGTTCAAGAACTCGATTGAGGTGTTTTTCATCGAAAATCGTACCCAGATGAAGTCTCCTGTCTGGAGCCTCATACAACCATCGAATAATATCAGCTTGCTGTTGGTTAAACGTAAACTCCTCGAACTCACCTGAATCCCCCTGATATACTCTGAACCGACGGAATCCCTCGATGAATTCAATCCTGCCGTTTGCAGGTAACGAGTTGTCTTCCTGGTAAGATGCCTCCATGATTGCTGATTGTTCGGCTCCATTTTCATGAGCATCAGCGATTAGAGTGACTTCCTGCAACGGAGCCTGTTTGCTGTTGTCAATGATGATCGGCCGAACCGTAAGGAGCGAGTACAATTCACAATCCGAGTAATGCATGGGCCGCAGAAATGACCAGGGATATTTATGGCCAAGACGAGACAAAACAGAAGGATCCGTTGCTATTGCCTCTTCAATAGCTGCATTGGTTTTCGCATCATAACCGATCATCTCACTGGCATAATACCGGTGATACTTGTACGAAATTTCTGGGCATAATCCCGAATACTGAAAGATTCCATTCTCATGCTCGGTGATCACCGGGTCAGCCAGATGTTCCCGGAGTTCGGTTTCATCCCATCGTGTGATGAACAGTATCAGAAGTTCTTCTTCCAGAATAAACCTATCCTCAGAAAATACTTTGGAATAGAACATGTCTTGTTTGCAAAACTTCGGACACCGGAACCGGTTTGCATGGGGACAAAGCGGAACAGCAAACCCTCTGGCTCGGCTTTCTTGTGTATACCAATCGCGAGTGGGATAGACTTTTTTCTCTTCCATAGAACACTAATCATATAATGTGTGGGTTCACTTTCGCTCGTCCTTGCTCTTCGTAACGATTCAGGACGGATTCAATCGTGTGCAGACTCCCAGATAAACAGAATGGTTTCATGCGCAGATTGGTTAACGCGACGGCGATGACGGAAACGACGGAGGCTTATTCAGGGCCATCCGCACGAAAAATATTTCCCTGTATGGTTACGCCTGACGCGATAACCTCTTCCCCAGTCCTGACTTCGAGCTTATTCAACGTCCTCCAGGTACATCCTGCGCTGAAAGAATCTGGCGGCGCACCAGGAAGCACACCGCCAGTGGTTTGATTTCATGCGGCGATTGGTTCGAACTCGTCGAATCCGACGCCATATTCCTCCTGACTCTCCTCCCTGTCGTACATTAACTCTACTTCCAACTCCGAGAACTCGGCATCCTCGATCTCTCCCGGCACGGGAATATCCGGCATAGATGATCGAGGAGTTGTCGTCGTATCCTTGATGGATTCCTCGACCGTGTTGATTCCCTCCTTTGGCGTCCCATCTTCATTGAGGGTGGCCCAGACTTTCGGGTCGGGGATTTCCGACTTCACATCCTCCTTCCATGTCTCGGCGGGCCATCCGAAGAAGGCACAGATTTGGTCGGCCACATCAAGAGACGGGTTCGTTGCCTTGGACTCGGTGTAGAGCATCTTCTGCCAGATAGGGGCCACGCACAGGAGAAGGTCCCGGATGGTGTGATCCCGGTCGTACTCACCGACCATGCGGGCGTGATATGCATTCCAGAGCGCCCTGTCATCCCGGTAGAACCCGCCCTGCCGTTGGGCACCGAATGCCAGAACCGCGGCGAGCACCTTCCGTTCATCCAGATTCCCGGTCATGGCGCTGATGTTCTTTTCCTCTTTCACATCGAGGAACGACATCACCGTTTCGATATAGCGGATCGTGCGCCGCTTCTCCAGACGGGCGCGCCGTACCGAGAGCGGAGTCGGGAGCTTATTGCCGTGTTCATCGAACCGGTTGCGACTATCGAATGATCCGTTCGTATCCGGTTCAGGTTCCGGCCGGAGCCGGTAATACCGAAGCTGCCCGATATCCGGACCATCCACGACCAGCGCCGGGAACGCTCCTTCCGTATTCTCTGCGGCTGTTTCATAGTTGACCGGACGAATGGCGGTGGATTTGATGCTCGAAGACTCGGGCAGGAAGCTCACCGACCAGGTGCTGTTGTCCACCAGGGCAAGATTCCCGTGCCGTTCCCGGAGCGTGGCGACCTGCGTTTCCAGCCAGGCGTTCAGCTTCCGGTCGAAACACTCCTTGTCCAGACAGTCATCGTCTTTCACCTCGCCCTGCGCTTCCTCAAAGAGCACCGACTGTGCGCCCGCACGCTTCAGACAATCCGTGCATGAACCGGCATCACATCCGGATATTGCGGTATCGAGCGGCCACGGTGCGGAAGAGAGCTTCTTCAGGTGCATCGATACTTGGCTCTTCAGTCGGGATACGGAGATGGTCTCCACGTCCAAATATCCCTGCCCGAAGAACTCCATGATCTCGTCCTGAACGGCATGCTCGAACCGGACGATGATATCCAGGTGCGATACCGACCAGGATGAGAAGGGATTGTCCGGATCGTTCATGACCGCTTTCCACTTCGGGGAGAGGTCTTTGAGCTTGGCACGCTTGAGTACCCAGCCCAGCGGTTTGCCCAGGTTCTCCGCCACGACCTTCGGCTCGATTCCGGTATCCAGATACATCTGAATCCCCGCCGCTTCTTCGAGGAGCGTCAGATCCTCATGCTGGAAATACTCGATGGCAATGGCTTCCCGGGCTTCCTGCTCGGTCATGGTGCGGATGACACACTCCATTTGCGCTTTGCCGATCTCCCGGCAGGCTCTCCATCTCCGCTCCCCGAAGATGATTTCATAGAGCCCGTCACCGATGAACCGGACATGGATGGGTTCGATGAGTCCCTTGCTCCCGATACTCCGGGCCAGTTCCCGGATGCCCCGGTCCCCGGAATCGAACTTCCGGGGATTGAAGGGCGACGGGACAATCTGTTCGGTGGCGATCATCTCAATGACCGTGAGCGCCGGTGCCAGAACCTCATCGATCTGAACGGGAGCCTGTTCCTGCTTCGGTGTGCTTTTCTTGCGCGGCATATGATTCTCCTTTTCTACAATGGACACAGGGTTTCCTACGCGGCGACTTCGAGCGGGAAGTATTCCCGAATGAGATCGGGGTATTCTTCCATGACGTTCGGGTACGCCTTGATGAAATACCGGAACGCCAGCTCGGGATTCTCGCCGGCGAGCTTCTGGTATTGTTCAATGGATGCTTCCAACACATCCCTCCGGGCTTTCCATGCCTTCGCTTCGGCGATGGCACCCAAAACATCCTCGGCCACGGCCTGCCGTTGGGAGCCGATCTCGTCATATTCTTTCTGTACCGTACGGTATGCTTCCCGCTGGAGGCGAATGCGCTCGTACTCTCCCCGGACCTCGTTCCACTTTGCCTGGGAGAAGCATCGGTGCATGGTCAGGGTCGGCACGGATTCCCGTACCTGTACGATCCGGTCCTCGTATCCGGGCGCGTACTCGTGCCGCAGAAGGGTACATTCCCGGAGAATGGCAAGTACCGCCTCCGCTTTCTCCCGGTCAGTGAACAGGAGAGAATCGATACCGTACACATCCATATCTCCCCGCACCGGTTCGATGCTCAGTGGCGTCGGAACGGGCGGCATGAGCGGGATGCCCTGTTCGGCGCACGCCGCATCGATGAGGAAGGCAATCGGCTCTTCGGTGAGTGTGGCGAGTTCTGATTTCGATAGTTCCTGATACGATAGCATGGCGCTCCTTTCTATGCCGCCGGGGTGTATTCGATGAGTTCTCCGGTATCCGGATCACATTCCGGAGCCCGAAACGAATCAGGCCGGTGCGTGACCGGCCTGACCTGGGTGATATCGTAGTATCCGCTCTCTTTCAGGATGAGGAAGACCCGGAGCCGCCGGGTGTAGCCGAGCATGTTCCGGTCGCCTGGTTCCGGAAGCGCAATGCGGTCTCCCGGTCGGAGCGGGTGAAGCCCCACCGCTCTCCGGAGTTCGTTCAGTTCTTTCAGGCTGACCGGCTCCCGGTAGAGCTTGGTGACCGGGATGCCGATCCCCTCCACCTTGAACAGCCCCACGAGCGAACTGGAAGGCAATCGCTTGAAGCCGAGGAACCGGGCGCCCGTGTACGTATTGACCGGAACGCCCGATACGGGACGGAGACGGATCATCGTGTGGTCCTCCCTATGCCGCTTCGGTGGTGTGGCCGTGAATTTCCTCGGCGGTGGCCGAGCCGATGAACTGGATCATGGTGGAGGCATCCCGGGTGGAGAGCGTGTCGAACCGTGCGGCGCTCCCGATTACCCGTTTCACCAGATCGTCCAGGACCACCTCATCGATGCCCCTCCGTTTCGACGTGGTGAGAATAGCCCGCCGCTGGGCGTCGGTCATGGGATACACCGGTCCTTTCCCCGGCTGCCGATCCGCTTTCGGCTGCGGTGTCGCGACATTGTGCTTCGGTGCTCCCGCTGACGCGCCGTATGGAGCGTGATTGGAGGCGACATCATCGGCGTCTCCGAGTTCTTCCAGGCAGGTCATTCCGATATTGGTCAGGTCCCGGAGCGCACGGGCCTTGGCCCGGGTTGAGGCCATCCGGATAAGGTGCTTTCCCACCTTGCTGTTGCAGTTGAGGGGATTGGCATCCCCGATATCGATGTAGACCGGACCGCCCTTGGCATGGGCGGACGCTTTGCAGATGGCGGTGTGATGGTTATCATCCCCCGGGAACTGGATGAGTTCCACCTGAATGGAGAGGAGCCCCATCTGGTGGGCGAGGTCCAGGAGTCCGGCATAGAGTACGAAGTCTTTCCCGTCGATGCTCTTCACGAACTCTTCCCGGAGGGTAATTGCCTGCTGCTCCATATGTGCTTATCCTTCCCTTTTGTGGGTGAACATGAGCCGGACGTACTGTCCGGCCAGGAACAGAATGACTGCAGTCCATGAGCGGCTACAGACAGATATCATCGTCATAAGCACGATGTATCCGAACGGCAGGAAACAGCCCAGGAGAAACGAAGCCGCCATGATGGTTTCACTACTCACGCGGCGAGTTCCTCCAGTGTTCGTACGGTGTGGAAGTCCAGGTGCTCGCTGATCTCCGCCGAGAGCTGCACCGCATCGAGGATCTTCGATTTCCGGTTCAGGAACAGCCCGCGCATGACCCGGGCCTTCACCACATACAGCCGCTTGCCTTTGACCACGATCACGGATACCAGGTGATCGTCCGGGTTCTGTTCGAAGTATTCGATCACCACCGCGGCGACTTCGGAATCATTCTCGGTCACCCGGATGGTGAGGTCATCGAGTGCGACATCGCCCCGTTCGGTACGAGTCTGAACGATGTAGTGGTAGCCGTTCCGGTATATATCGAGGATTTCCAGCAGCATGCTTCCCTGCTCCTTTCGTACTGAGGGTCAGAAGGAAACCCCCATGCCGTAGAGGGTGGCTTCCGATTCCACGGGGTACCCGGCGAGTGCGGCGATGTACTTGCAGTCGTCACAGTATTCCTGGTCACTCATGACCGGTGCTCCGCAGATAACGCATTCATGCTCCATTGCTCTTCTCCTTGATTCATTTATGGGGTGAGTGCTTGACGAGGGACAGGACGCTGCCGCCTGTACGCTGCAGGCGATGACTCGATTCCGCGGTGAGGCCCGGCATCTGAGAGGCGCGGGTGTAGGTCTGCACGATATGGTACATGGTGTGACCCGATTCTTTCGGCCACGCCCATTCCACGGCTTTCCGTTCGAACTCGGAGAGCCCGAACTGTTTGTTCAGGGACTCGAAGGTATTCTTCGGACTGGTCACCGGGCTTTCCAGGGAATAGCGCATTTTCTGTTCGATGGCGTTCTGATCCCGGGCCATGCGGCTCATGATTTGGGGCAGGTCCTGCAACACCCGGTCCGACACATGCCGGAAGGATGTGCCGTACGAGTCTGTCCCGACCATGCCGTTGGTGCAGATGAGGCGCAGGAAGAACGCCGCCACGTGGACGGCATGTATTCCCACCTCGGAGTTGCTCACGCTGAATCCCGGAAGGATGTGGTCATTGCCCAGAAGCGAGAACTGCTTCCGGTGGTCGGGAATGGACAGGCTCATGAACTCGGCATCCAGGCTGAACTGAACTTCCGTACTTGGACCGTAACCCATTTCAAAGAGCCGCCTCAGGAGCATATGATGGTCGATGGGCTGGTACTTCGTGGTGAAGATGGCTCTCACCTCATCCCCATCGAATCGGAAGAGCAGTTCATCCTGACCGATAGAGTTCAACCAGTAGTTCAGATTCCGCTCCTGCAAGTCCGGCGGGCACTTCCGCAGGTATGCCGCCGGAACACCGATCCGGTTACAGATCTCCTGCTGTGCTATCGGACGTAAACGGTGCCCTTCTCCGCTGATACTGATCCGGTCCAGGCACTCGAACCGGAGATCGCGGGTGTGGATATGGTCGTCATGGCATCTGCGGGAGAGGGTTTCCACCCGGTCCCATGCTTCACCCAGGGTGATGTTGTCGCTCATGCGATAGCCCATGTGCTGTTTCCTTTCGCTGGGAAATGAAAAAAGCCGGTACCACCAACAGGGTATCCGGCCCGGAATGACATGCTTCCAGTATCACTGGTGATGCTATGGTGCGTGCATTAGTTTGGAATCAGGTTCCGCGTACACGATCTCATCGGTATTGACTTCCACCTCCCAGGCATCGAGATGCTGCGTACCCAGACTGGAGAATCCCGCATTCATCCACAACCCGCCCGGCATCACCTTCGGATGGTGCTTTGCATCGAACGCCATGAACTGCTGGCCTATCCATGCATTGATACTCTTGCCTCCTTTCGGCCAGCCCTGGTATTTCACCATGCGGCTGAAGTCGGGAATGACCAGTGCGTACAGCGCATACAGCACCTCGGCCTGCTGGGTGCCTTCCTCGAATATCCTTTCCACTGCCTCTTTCTTCTCATGATTGAACAGGGTACGTATGAGCGCCATGACGATCCTCCGGATGGTAGGATTACGGCTTGTACAGATTCAGTCCGAGCTTCACATCATCGGTTCCCGGCACGGAAACATTTCCTTCCGTGCTGGCGATGATCGTGGTCTTGCCACTCTTCGACCGGCCATAATTCTTGCTCAGGTCAACCGTGATTACCAGTTCGCTGCCTTTGACTTCCAGTTTCACATTACGCATGGATCATCCTTTCTGCGGAAATGAGGTGACACGTGTGAC
>JAWLHT010000155.1:0-12293 GCA_041690195.1 Candidatus Latescibacterota bacterium | reverse complement strand
CGCTCCGGGTCGAGCAGGCTTAGGCTGCGCGGATTTATTTCGGGTTTCTGCGCTTTGAACACGGACTTGCTTCTGTTATCCCCCAAACCCAGATTCTGGGCGGAACCCGTAACAGCTCCCGTCGCCAGAATGACGCCCATAAGAAACGCAACCTTCTTCATGGATTCGAAACGCATACCATTTCCCTCACCGTGACGCCCGTAAACCACAGACTGATAGTATTCACCGCTTACTGGTACAATTAACAGTATCGTTGCGAGCCTGTCAAGAAGTAAACATGCATTTCTCTATGTAAGATGCCCGGAACCAATGGAAAGTTGCGTAAAAACAAGGGTGATACGAAAAAAATTCGGCCGTTTGTCGCTCCTGGCTTCAGTCCTGCCGGGAAACCCGGTTCCGCTCTTCCAGAATCAAAATTTTCGGTTCATGGGAAACAGCCTCGCGGTCATCCATGACCGCATAGCTGAGGATATGCACCCGGTCCCCCACCAGAGCCAGACGGGCGGCCGGGCCGTTCAGGCAGATCACGCCGGTGTTGTCTCCGCCCCGGATGACGTATGTCTCGAACCGGGCGCCGTTGCTCATGTTCACCACCTGTACGCGCTCGTTTTCCCATATGTCAGCGGCGTCCATAAGCGCTCCGTCAATGGTGATTGACCCCATGTACGAGAGATCCGCCTGGGTGACCCCGGCATGGTGTATTTTCGATTTCAACATAATTCTCTGCATAGCTGCCGACCTTTGCAACGAGAGCGCCGCTCCCGAAAAAAAAGAACTCTCACCGTTTTCCGGTTATACTTTCGGTGGGGCAAGGAGCACGTTATCGATAAGGCGGGTTGAGCCGACCCGTACCGCCAGAGCAAGAAGCGCTTCCCGTTCGATGCGCCCCAGGGGAACGATTTCGTCCGGGTCCACGATCTCCACATAGTCTATGACGGCGCGGGGAACGTCCCTGATCACATCCCGCACCCTCCGTTTGATCGTTTCGGCATCGGTTTCCCCATCCCGCACCAGCGATTCAGCGGCGTGAAGCGCCCGGGAGAGCGCCAGCGCTTCGGAGCGTTCCTCCGGGTCCAGATACCGGTTGCGGGAACTCATGGCGAGACCGTCCGGTTCACGCACAATGGGGGCGACAATAATCTCGATCCCCATATCCAGATCCCGGACCATCCGCCGGATAACCGCGGCCTGCTGGGCGTCCTTCTGCCCAAACACCGCCACATCGGGCCGGATGATATTGAACAGTTTGGTCACCACGGTAGCCACTCCCCGGAAATGACCGGGCCGCGACTCGCCGCAGAGGCGACCGGTGACACCTTCCACGACCACCCAGGTCGCGAATCCATCCGCATACATGGCTCCCGCATCCGGTGCGAAAACCAGATGCGCTCCCGCCGATTCGAGCAGCCGCACATCGCGCTCAAGATCACGGGGATACTTCTCCAGGTCTTCGGACGGTCCGAACTGGGTGGGGTTCACAAAGATGCTCACGACGACAAAATCGGCGGAGCGGGCAGCGTGTCGTACCAGGCTCAGGTGTCCATCATGGAGCGCCCCCATGGTGGGAACGAGCCCGATGCGAACACCGGCGAGGTGTTTCTCCCCGCATATTCGCCGAACCTCCGATTTTTCCGAGACAACCTGAATCATGGAAGACCTTTGGAAGACAGAAGACCGTGTCCGGAAGAAAAGCGATTTCCTGAACCCGTTGAAACGTACCCGGCAGGGAAGGGACGACCCGGCCGATATTTCAAAGCAGACTGGTGGAGAAGTACCGTTCCGCACGGTCGGGAAGCACCGTAGCCACCCGGCACTCCGGTCCAAGCCTCCGGCACACCCGCAACGCCGCCCAGACATTGGCCCCGGAAGACGTCCCCGCCAGAATGCACTCCTCACGCGCCAGGCGACGGGTGGCTTCGATGGCTTCCGAATCGGTGACGGTGATGACCTCATCGATGAGACTGGTATCCAGCACCGGCGGCACAAACCCATCGCCGATTCCCTGGATAACGTGAAGACCCGGTTCGTGCCCGAGGAGAGCCGCCGAATTGGCCGGCTCGACCGCCACGATATGTACTCCGGGATTCCGCTCCTTGAGAAATCTCCCCACTCCGCCGAGGGTTCCTCCGCTTCCCACACCAGCCACAAAAGCATCCACCCGTCCGTCCATCTGCGTCCAAATTTCCGGTCCGGTGGTGAGGTAATGGATTTCCGGATTGCGCGGATTCTCGAACTGCCCCACCCGGAACGCACCGGGTGTAGCGGCGATGATGCGGTCAGCTTCCTCCACGGCCCCGGCAATGCTCTTCTCTTTCGGAGTCAACACAAGGTCCGCCCCGAAAGCGGCGATGATTTTCTTGCGCTCCTCGCTCATGTCCTCGGGCATGACAATGGTTACCGGATATCCTTTCATCCGTCCGACAAAGGCCACTCCGATCCCGGTGTTGCCGGAAGTCGCCTCCACGATCACGGACCCGGGCCTCAGCGCACCGTCACGTTCCGCCTGTTCGATAATCCACCTGGCCACCCGGTCCTTGATGGAACCGCCGGGATTGAGGAATTCCGCCTTCCCGAACACACACCCTCCCGCGCAGGACCCCAGTTGCAGGAGCGGGGTTTCACCAATGAGATCGAGAATGCTATCGGTTCGAAGCGCCATGCAACAGATATCTCCCGTATTGAAAATCATAACCCACACATATGCCGTGCACCGTTCCACGGGCGGACTTGCATCCCGCCGTGTTGTCAGTAACCCCGGGCAGAGGACAGATCGAGTCCTTCATCGGAGATGAATTCTTGGACATCATAGGCTTTCACCGCATCGTCCCTGTCCAGCACCTTGACCGTCCGGATGCCCGCGTTGATGATAAGCCGGGTGCAGAGGCGGCACGGACGGGCGCCTTCCACCACAGACCCGTCATCGGCGTTCATCCCGACCAGGTAGAGGGTGGAGTCGATCATGTCCGCCCGGGAAGCGTGAATAATCGCGTTCATTTCCGCGTGTACACTCCGGCAAAGTTCATATCTCTCCCCGCGCGGAATCCCCGCGAGCTGACGCGGGCACTGGCCGATATCGGAACAGTTCCGGGCGCCCCGGGCCGCCCCGGCATACCCGGTGGAGATAATCTGGTCGTGCTTTACAATCACCGCGCCGAACCAGCGCCGCAGACAGGTTGAACGCCGGGCGACCTCGCGGGCGATGTTCAGATAGTAATGATCTTTGTCCGGTCGGGAACTCACGGGGTATCCGCCTGCCGTTTGTGTGGTAAGTAGTAGCGGTATGTGCGCGAACCGTCAGCCGTTTAATATACCCACTGCCGCGCCGGGTGTCAACGATGAAGGGGGGCCAAACGGTTATTCGGCTGTGACCGGCCGAAGCCCGCTTCCCTTAAACCCCTTCTCGGACCCGTGGGTTCCAATCGGGCGCCGGAGATGTCCATCCCATCGGTGGATGGCATCCGATTCAGGCCCGGGGATGGAACGTACGGTGCACCTCCTTGATGTACTCCCGGTCGATATGGGTATAGATTTCCGTGGTGGCGATGTTGGAGTGTCCAAGAAGCTCCTGGAGAACGCGGATATCCACACCGCCTTCGAGGAGGTGTGTGGCGAAGGAGTGACGGAGGGTATGGGGTGTGGTTCGACGGGTTACGCCGGCCAGGATGACGTACTTCCGGAGAATTTTCCAGAACCCCATCCGGGTGAGCGGTCCGCCGCGCGCGTTGAGGAAGAGGGTTTCCCTCGGGGTTTTCCCAACGAGGGAGGGCCGGCTGCGTTCGAGGTATTCCTGCAGCAGGCGTTTCGCGGTGGAACCGAGCGGAACGATACGCTCCTTGGAACCCTTGCCCATAATGCGGACGAGGTTCTCCCGGAAAAGGACGCCCCTGACAGGCATGGTAACCAGTTCTGAAACCCGGGCGCCGGTGGCATAGGCGAACTCCAGCATGGCACGGTCCCGAAGCCCCAGCGGGCAGGAAGGGTCCGGGGCCTCTATGATGCGGACCACCTCCTCGATGGAGAGCGTATCGGGGAGCTTACGGCGAACGGCTGCCGTTTCCATACCCTCAGTGGGGTCCGAACTGGTCGCACCTTCGCCGAAGAGGAAACGGTGATAGGAACGGACGGCGGAAAAATTCCGGGAAACGCTGCTGCGAGCCAGTTCCAAACCGGCGAGCTCCTCCAGAAACGCGGCGACATGGTCCTTTTCCACTTCACCGGGCGACCGGACGCCCCGTTCGCGAAGCCAGGAGTGGTAGCGCTCCACATCATGGAGATACCCTTCCAGTGTGTTCCGGCTCAACCCTTTTTCGATTTCGAGGCTGACGATGTACTCGCTCATCCGGAATGGATCGGCCATGATTACCCCCGCAGGAATTCGTTGTGCTTTCGCTCGAACCCTATGGTGGTCTCGTCTCCATGACCGGGGTACACCACCGTGGCGTCCGGCATGGGAATGAACACGGTGTTGAGGGTGTTCACAAGGGTGCGGTAGTCTCCTCCGGGGAGATCCCAGCGCCCCACTGACAGCCGGAAGAGGATGTCTCCCACGAACACCCGCCGCTCGTTTTCGGCCAGAAGCGAAATCCCGCCATTGGTGTGCCCCGGGGTGTGCACAACGGTAAGAGCGCATTCCCCGAACTCGATGCGCTCCCCGCCTTTCAGCAGGACATCGGGGCGGATGAGTACGATATCCGGACCGAAAAGGGCGGAACCGTTCATTTCCGGGTCGCTGAGCAGCGGCGCATCGAGCTCATGGATCAAGACCGGAGCGGCGGTAAGTTCGCGAATCCGGGCCGCTCCTCCCACATGGTCGAAATGGCCGTGGGTGAGAAGCACCGCCTTTAGGTTGAGTTCAACATTTCGTCCAAACAGCTCGCGGGGAATTCCGCCCGGATCAATGAGCACCGACTCCCCTGTGCTCCCGCAGACGACACGGTAACAGTTAGTATCAAGCGGCCCGACGGTATACTTTTCTATCTTCACGATTCGGTCTCCGAAAGGAAAGCGCCAGCGCGCCTGAAAGAATCTCACGCCAGGACGCAAAGCGCGAAAAAAAGACAATGGAACGAATAAAACCCGAAAAGAATAAGTCAGGAACCGGCGTCCCGCGCCGCCCGGGGAGAAAAAGTGACGGCGGCGCACCTTTCTGCGGTTCTTCCCCGAACGGTCTGCCGGAAACGTACGCAATTACAGATATGGAGCCGGAGAGCCGGAGCGAAAATGAGATCCCGCAGCAGACACAGTTCACAACCGACCGCTCCGGCCGTTCCCGCCTGTAAATTGATCCCGCTGCACCGATTGCACATTCACTCACCATCGGATCTTTCGAAAACTCGATTCTGCGTTCCGGTAATCCCGCCCACTCAGTGAATGTCGTACCGCAGGTATTTGCAGCGGATTGCGCCGTTATACAAGGTATATTTGGCAGATGCTTTCAATGGTATGAACTTGGCCAGCCCGGCATTGCCGGTGAGCACCCAGGCGGAAGAATCCCGGAGACGTTTCCTGAATACCTCTCCCATGTCCCGATAGAGGGACTTGAGTTCCCGTACCTCGCCCAGCCGGTCTCCATAGGGCGGATTTACCACGAGAGTGGAAAAACGCCGCGCTGTTGGAAGCTCCCGGATATCACGCAGGGTGAACCGGATAAGACGGTCGACCCCGGCGGCAAGAGCATTTGCCCGGGCAATTCGCAACGACTCGGTATCGGCGTCGGCGGCTTCGATTACACATTCCCCCGGTTCGATGGCGGCGCGGGCTGCATCCCGAATCCTGTCCCAGGCGGCCCGGTCAAACCAGGGTAACCGCTCAAAGCCGTAGCGCTCCCGGCGCAGGTTGGGCGGAATCCTTCGGGCGATCAACCCGGCCTCGATAGAGATTGTGCCGGAACCGCACATGGGATCGTGAAAATCTTCCCGCCCGTTCCATCCGGAAAGGAGCACCAGCCCGGCAGCCAGTGTTTCCCGCAGCGGCGCTTCCGTTGAGGAACGGCGATACCCCCGCAGGTGCAGGCCTTCACCGGACGTATCAACCGCCAGAATAGCGCGCTCACCGGTCAACCTCAACACTACCCGGACATCGGGATTGTGACGGTCCACATCGGGCCGACGCCCTGTGGCATCGCGAAGCTGATCCACGATGGCATCCTTCACGGTCAGCGCCGCGAATAGAGAATTGTTGATGGTGGACGAATCGCGTACCGTTGCGCTCACCGCGAGAGTTCTTCCGCCGGGGAAAAAAGGCCTCCAGTCAATCGCCCGAGTCCCTTCGTAGAGATCCTCGGGACCGGGGCTCGAAAAAGTCGAGAGCGGGATAAGTACGCGATTGGCGGTGCGGAGCTGGATGTTCGCCCGAAGACAGTCCTCGAAGGACCCCCGGAAGGACACGCCCGCCTTGTCGACAGAGGATACGGCCATGTTCAGGTCGCCCAGTTCCCGGGCGAGCGCATGCTCAAGGCCAAGTGCAGTGGTGGCAAAAAAATTAAAGATCATCGGGGCTCCTTGGAATACTGGTAATATCGCCCAAAACCATCCGAACTTCAAGGATATTCACCCTTGTTTGATCTGACGTTCGGAAAACCTCTTTGTACCTTCGGGAAAGTTGACTATCTTTTTTAATCGCTCTCAATCACTCAGATTCAGGCACTGAATATCGTCAAAACGGGGATAATACCCTGGGATACCCTTTTTCCACCTGTCCGCCGAGTTGGAGCAGACCATGATTTTTCCGCACCGGGGCAACAGGGCGCGAAATATCCGGAATACCATTCGCGCGAGCTTCGCCGCCCTTGTTTTTTTCTTGACCGCCTCTCCCGCTCTTTCCGACGGGTTTTCATGTGCGGGATCATACAGCGGCCACCTGCAGGGGATCGCCCTGGAACCGGGTACGGCCGTCTATTGGTCCTTCACGGTCGCACTGGTCAAAACCGACCTGAAAGGCCGGATTCTCACGAGCATTGAAGTGCCCGGCCATCACGGGGACCTCACCTTTCATGACGGGAAAGTATATGTCGCGGTCAATCTGGGCGCATTCAACCGAGAAGCGGGGGAAGCTGATTCCTGGGTGTACGAATACGATACCGGCCTGAATCTGCTCGCCCGGCATACAATCCCCGAGGTTGTGCACGGCGCGGGAGGCATGACTTGGTGCGACGGGCATTTCTTCGTCGTCGGGGGTCTTCCCAAGGGGTATACGGAGAATTACATATACGAGTACACCGGCGATTTTTCGTTCGTACGCCGTCATGTAATTCCCAGCGGTTTCACACTCATGGGTATTCAGACCGCGGATTATCATGACGGTCTCTTCTGGTTCGGTTGCTACGGCAAGCCGAACAACAAGCCGCTCCTGGTGACTGACCGGTCATTCCGGATAGTGGGCGCCTCCGATACCGATTTCAGTGTGGGAATCGCCGGGGTGGACCAGCGCTCCTTTCTCCGGGGGGAAACAAAACAGGACGGGCAATCGAAAACCTGGACGGGGTGGGTGGAACGGGTCACGACCGATACTCACCCCAATAACGGCAACGATATCGTTTTCACATCCCGGTAATATTCCGGAACGGGACATTTCCGGCTCGGTCCCCCTCATGCGGAGAAAACAAAATGCCAAGCCGAAGAGGACTGGCTCTCGTTGCATTGATCATGTTCACGGCCTGTCTGGGGATAAGTGAAAGGTCCCCGGCTCAAGAGTCGCCGGTTTCAGCGGAAGAGTACTACCGCCGGATGACCGGCAATCCCAACCTGAAAACGAATCCGAAGGGCGAATCGTTCTGCTGGCATGCCGCCTCGGGCATGCACACGTTCGTCTCCATGTTCGAGGCCACCGGGGACCGGAACTGGCTCGACTGGGGGGTGCAGTACTATGATTTCCTCATCGGAAACCTGGACACCGGGCCCGACGGGTACCGGGGATGGATCGGACCGTACATGTACGACAAGCAGTACTGGTGTGACGTGCATGTCGGAGACGCCATTCTCTGGAAGGGCATCCTGGATTTTTCCGTGCTCGTGCATGTGACCCCGGCCCTGAAGCAGGACTATGGAGAGAAAGCCCGCTCCTACGTTGAACTGGCGAGCCGCCACTGCATGGAAAAATGGGACTCCCGGGGCACCTGGCGTGAGGATGGTCCGGTCGGAGCCTATGCCTCCTTCACCAAGTATCTCGCTCCGGGGGACCTGACCTCCTGGAGATTCGGCGCGGAAGTGACCGGATCCGATCTCAGCCTCCCCTTCAATAAACAGAACGATATGGCACAAGTTGCCCTGCGGCTCTACCGTATCACCGGAAAGAAGGCTTTCCGCGTCCGAGCGGAGAAGATATTTCTGCGGATGAAACGATCTTTCCAGTACTTCGACGACCACTATGTCTGGAACTACTGGGAGCCTTTCGGGCCATGGGATATCGATCGAGGGAAGAATCTGCCCCGCCACTGGGTCGGCGTCCACCCCTATCGTAATTATCAGGCCGGCGAGGTGGACCAGATAGTCGACGCCTATCACGCGGGAATTGTTTTCGACGAGCGGGACATCCGGAGAATCATCAACACCAACCTGAAAGTCATGTGGAACGGCGACCGGAACAATCCCCGGTTCCGCAACTCGAACATCACCCATGTGCCGGAAAAGCAGCCGCCAGCGGGTTCGGGGTATACCTCCACGGCGGGAACCCTGTGGACCGGACTGCTCGGTTTCAGTGCGGAATTGCGGGAATTGTACACCCTCCGTTTCGGGGAATCCCGGTCACCGAGTCCCGAGCGGGTCCGGTACGAGAAGGTTATTGCGGCAACGCCCCCCGGGTTCGGGCGAAAGCATGTCCGCGGGAAGATTGCGGTCGTATCGGTCGATTTCACCGAATCGCCCGAACTGAATATGGCGACGGCCATCCCCCAGGTAGTGCCGAGAAATGCGGAAACCCTCCTTGTCTGCAAAGCATGGTCCGGAGCGGATACACTGGAAATCGCGCTGTATTCGAAGAACGGCGGCCGGAAGATTCGCACCCTGGAGCGGGTTTGGATCGAAGGCGGAAACGATGGACTGACGGGAATCCATATCTTTTCCTGGGACGGCAGTGATCCGGTCAATAGACGCCTCTACCGGGGAGATTACCGCATCCGCTGGACCTTCGGTACAAGCTGCCGGGAATTCCCGGTGAATTTGAAATAAAACCGAAATGGACCGGGATAGTCTGCAGACCCCGATTCCCGGAAATGTACGCGTACTGACCGGTATATCGGCACGATATGGTTGGAATGCATCCGGCTGGTATGGAGGGAAATGCCAGCCGGTGATCCGTTGATGATAATCGGAAAGGAGTGTGATATCCATGAAACGGTTGATCCCTCTCTTTCTTCTTTCCGCCGCGGTGCTGCTGGCGGGGCCGGTCCGGCCCTCAGCGGCCCCGGATGAGAAGGAAATCCTTGCTTCCATGCGAATGGCCGCCGATTTCATGGTGAACAATGCCTCGACCCGCGGGGGCTACGTATATGCCTACACCGAGGACCTTTCGAATCAGTGGGGAGAAATCCCGGCCCGAAAAACCCAGATCTGGACCCAGCCGCCGGGGACGCCCACGGTCGGGATGGTGTTTCTCGACGCGTGGAGGGCAACCGGCGATGGAGCCTATCTCCAATACGCGCGCCGCGCCGCCGATGCGCTGGTCTGGGGTCAGCATCCCGCGGGCGGGTGGCACTATCTCATTGATTTCGACATGCCCGGGCTGAAACCCTGGTATGACGAGGTGGCCTCCCGGTGCTGGGGATGGGAAGAGTATTACCACTACTACGGGAACTGCTCCTTCGATGACGAGGCGACATCCGGCCCCACCGAATTTTTGCTCGAACTCTACATGGCGACGCTCGACCCGAAATACCGTTTCCCCCTGCTCAAGGCGCTCGATTTCATTGTCGAAGCGCAGTACCCCAACGGCGGCTGGCCGCAGCGATACCCGCTCATGTACAACTATCCCCATGACGGCCACGAGGATTATACCCACTTTTACACATTCAATGACGGCATCATTGTCAACAATATCGCCCTGCTTCTCAAGGCTTTCGAAAAGCTCGGCATTGAAAAATACCGGGAGAGCGCGACCAGGGGCATGGATTTCGTCCTCCTCTCTCAGTTACCGGCCCCCCAGGCGGGCTGGGGGCAGCAGTACGACATGAGCATGCGGACCGCCCCGGCCCGCTCCTACGAACCCGCGTCAATCATGCCCCAGTACACCGAGTGGAACGTGCGGGAACTCATGAAGTATTACACCATCACCGGTGACCGCCGGTATCTCCGGGGAATACCCGCCGCAATCGAGTGGCTCGAAAACACCCGCCTTCCGGAGGGGCACGCGCCGAGTGATCAATACACCCACGCCATGTTCGTGGAGCCGGGAACCAACCGTCCGATCTACCCGCATGTTTCGGGCTCCGGAATCGAGGACGGGAGGACTTGGATTGACTACAATCCGAAGGATGTCATGCCCGGGTACGGCATGTGGTACCGGGTGGACCTGGAGGCGCTGAAGCGGGAGTATTCCCGGGTGAGCGCCCTGACGCCGGAACAGGCGCTCGCCGAGTACCGGGCGCGACGGGAAGCGAAACGGACCGTGCCCCCGCCTTCCCCGGAGCAGGTGGAGAAAGTACTGCGGTCCATGGACAAGCGGGGAGCATGGGTAGAGGATATCACCATGCGGGATTACTTCAATCCCTGGTTCGGGGAAACCACGACATTCCGGGGTATCAGCATCAGGACATTCATCACCAACATGCAATCCCTAATTCAATGCGTGGAGAGCAGGCCGGGAAACCCCGATTCGCGGTAAAAGGACCGGGTTCTTTCCGTTGCACTCCGGCACGGTGTTATTACGGGGAACCCGCGCACGACAGAAAAGTCAAACCGTTGACCCGTGGCGGGGACAGGTTCCCGGCGCTCCGAAACCGGACAGAGGTTCAGCCCCTGATCTGCCGTCGCTTCCGTTACAAACGTCAGGGTGGCTCGTTATCTCAACAAACCAGGCGCGTTTTTCATGTCCAAAGAACATCTCGAACAAATCAAGGGCGTGGTTAAAACCATTACTTTCCGGAACGAGGAGAACGGCTATGTTGTGGCCAGAATCGAGCCGGAAGGGAGCCGTACCGATCGTACCGTCACGGTCACCGGGACCGTGAAGATGCTCGGTGAGGGCGAAACGGTGGTTCTCAACGGCTACTGGGTGAACGACGAGAAGTGGGGGCGCCAGTTCCGGGTCCATAGCTATGAATCGGTAACCCCCTCCTCACTGGAAGGCATCAAGCGGTTCCTGGCTTCTCCGCTGATCAAGGGCATCGGACCGGTGCTCGCGGAACGCATCGTGAATGCCTTTGGGGAAGACACCATCCGCGTCCTCGACGAAGAGCCGTGGAAGATCAAAAAAATTCCCGGCATCAGCCCCAAAAAGCTCGACGAGGTCATCGCGGGATGGCGGCGGCACCGGAGCATCCGGGATGTCATGGTCTTTCTCCAGTCCTACGACATATCGAGCGCCTACGCCGCCAAAATCTACCAGGAATACGGCGAGGATACGGTACAGGTCATGCGCGACAACCCCTACCGGCTCATCCGCGATGTCCGGGGTATCGGCTTCATCAAGGCCGACCATGTGGCCATGAAACTGGGTATTGAAAAGGACTCCTCCCACCGCATCCGGGCCGGGCTGATCCACACCATGGACGAGTGCATTGATAAGGGCAACATCTTTATTCCCGTAACGAAAATTGTTGAAACGGCAGCGGCGGCGCTCGGCGTGGACGCCGATCTGGTCGACCGGTCCCTCACCCACCTGGAGAAGCAGAAGGAATTCACCGTCGAGGAGGACCGGGTCTACCGCACCGATCTCTACCAGGCGGAGTTCATCATCACCCGTCACCTGGACACCATCTCCCGGACACCGCGCTCCGGAGGGGCGCCCACCGGGGAGCAGGCTGAGAAGATGGTCCGGGAGATCGAGGCGGAGAGGAAAATCGAGTTCGCCGCGCATCAGCGGGAGGCCATCGTCCGGGCTGCGCGATCCAAGCTCATGGTGCTCACCGGCGGCCCCGGCACGGGAAAAACCACCACCGTGCTCGGCATCATCGACCTCTTCCGGCGGCTGCGGATGTCCGTGCTCCTCTGCGCTCCCACCGGCCGCGCGGCCAAGCGCCTCTCCGAAACCACCGGCATGGAGGCCAAAACCATTCACCGCCTGCTGGAGTTCAACCCGCACACCGGGAAATTCAGCAAGAACGAGGGCGATACGCTGGGTGCCCACGCCGTGATCGTGGA
>JAWLHT010000154.1:0-12523 GCA_041690195.1 Candidatus Latescibacterota bacterium | reverse complement strand
CGGGAGCAGCGTCGGTTCGCTCTTGTGCCGAGAATCTCACTTTTCAGTCTGAACAGGATCATCTCATCCAGGCATAATGTGTGACCATGATATCGACTACACTCTGTGCCACAATGCATTACGATTCTCTCTCTGCTCGGAATTTTACTCCCATAAACTTGGGTAATGACAAGCTCTGGAGAGAGGGGGAGTAAGGGGGTGAGTTACCAGCCAGCACCTCCACTGGCATCTTTAGTACTCATACGTACCAGTGGTTTCCCGTATGTTTACGACAATGGGAACGAGGGGTGCGGTACTCTTTCGGGGCCGTTTATTTGCCAAAGCGCATATGCACGACCATATCAGCGGATTAATGAGGTTTTCCGCAATTTCAGAACATCTTTTCCATGAAGTCGTAGTAGCTCGCGGTGAGGCCCACCTTGCGATACGCGGTCTGGGCGACCGCATTGTCCACCTCGACATAGAGCCGGAGGCCAGCCGCGCCCGCCTCCCGGGCCAGTTCCTCGGCGTGGGTGATCATGCTCCGGAGGACGCCGCGGTTGCGGTATTCCGGGGCGACGTATACACTGTGTATCCACCAGACGAAGGCGTCCCGCCAGTCGCTCCACTCCCGCTGGAGGAGGAGGCAGCCGATGGGAGCGCCGTCATCCGTCCGCGCCACGAGATAGGTTCCGACCGAGGGGTCCTCGAACACCCGCCGGACTCCCCGGCGCATGCGCTCCAGGTCCGGCGTCAGGTGGTCGGTTTCGCTCACCAGGGCTTCCTGAAACCCGGCGATGGCGTCGGCGTCGCCGGGAACGGCCTTTTCGACTCGGTAGTGCATGGAACACCTCCGGAAAAGAGGGGGAGAACCCGGCCGTCGTGGAAAACGGAATACGGTTGCGAGTCTGAACCGCCGGGAGTGTCAGGAGAGCGTGTTTTCGACTGCTCCCTCCGCTGAACCCCCTGTCCTGCGGACATCCCCCTTGTCAAATGGGATGACTGAAATTGAGCTATCCGCAGGGCAGCGGTATACTTCACCCTTTGTTTCCCTTGACAGGGGAGATGCCGCCGGAAGCGGCGGAGTATTGAGAACCGCCGGGAGACACGAAGGAGTTTGTTCCCCGCGGGAACCACCTGTCCCACTGATTCAGCCTGACAGCCGTCTGTTTTCAGGCTCCCCCGGAAGCGCTTCCCGGTTCGGCTTTTTCCACGCGGACACGCATGGGCGGGGCGTTGCCGGTCTTATCCTCGCCGAAATAGATGGTCTGGTGCGGGAAGGGAATTTCAATCCCGAGCTCATCGAAGCGTTTCTTGAGACGGCGGTTGAACTCGCGGCCCACGGTCCACTGCTGGATGGGTGCGGTCTTGGTGCGCGCCTTGATGATCACCGCCGAGTCAGCGAACTGGTCCAGCCCGAGAATTTCGATCGGCTCCAGGATATGCGGGGAGAAGTTGGCGTCCGCCCGCAGGTCCTCGTCCACCTCACGGATGACCTCGATGACACGGTCCACGTTCTCACGGTACGCTACTCCGATATTGAAAACATACCGGGAATAATCCTTGGTCATGTTGGTGATGACATCGATCATGCCGTTGCGGACGAAGTGGACGTTCCCGGAAAGGTCGCGAAGAACGGTCATGCGGAGGTTGATCCGCTCCACGAGGCCTCCTTTGCCGGCGATTTCAACGACATCGCCGACCCGGATCTGGTCCTCCATGAGAATGAAGAATCCACTGATGATATCCTGTACCAACTGCTGGGATCCGAAGCCGATGGCCACGCCCGCGATTCCGGCGGTGGCGAGCAGGGGCGAGATATCGATATCGAGAGCGGAGAGAACCATCAGGGAGCCGACGATTCCCACCAGAATGATTATGACAAAGTTTACCACCGATTCAAGAGTGTCGATCCGCTTGACCGCTTCAATATCCTTCTCCCGTTTCAGTCGTCCGATCAGGCGCGAACTTACCTTGGCGAGTACGCGGACCAGGACGATCGAAACAACAATGATCACCAGGACGCGCAATCCGGTCGTGGTCATCCAGACCAGCATCTGGGTTCCGACGTTCATGAAATCGGCTTTGTTCATATCGAGAGGCGAAACTTTCAGTAGATCAAGCATGTACACACTCCCTGCGTTTTTGTCGGGCAAATACCCGCTGCCGTCCGGATTGTCCGGAGCGACACGCGGGAGACCGTTCATTCGGCTTCCGTCCTTTTTATCCTGCACGTGCGGTGATGCGTTTTCGTACGAATATCTGGCTGGTCCGGCAGGGCAGGGGATTCTGACGCGCACGCGATGGAAAAATTCTCCCCGTCACCCCGGCGCAACCGAGCCCTCTGCCGCACAGTCGGAAACATACACCAGTAGTGGTGAACGGGTGAAAACCTAACTCACCCCTCGGTCCCCTCTCTATCCTATAGAGGGGATGACCCGTTATCGGCTGTCTCGGTGCTCCCACGTGGCTCGGTTTCCCCCTCTCTCTGGAGAGAGGGGGAGCAAGGGGGTGAGTTACCGACCAGCACCTTACAGACTATCTTTTGGTACTCATGGGTGACAGTGGTTTTCCCTTATGTTTACGACTATGGCCATCTGTCCCCCTCCGCTGCCATCCAGACCCGGCGCGCACTGCCGTTGTCACATCTCCCGGCCCATGACCATGGCGATTTTGGCGGCTTCCCGCAGGCACTCGGCGAAATCGGGGAGCTTGAGCGACTGGGGACCGTCGGAGAACGCTTCCTCGGGACGGTCATGGACTTCTATCACCAGACCGTCCGCACCGGCGGCGATACCTGCACGGGACATGGGAATGACCAGGTCCCGCACGCCGGTGCCGTGGCTGGGGTCCACCATCACGGGAAGATGGGACCACTGCTTCATAAGCGCCACGGCGTTGAGGTCCAGAGTGTTGCGGGTGGAATCCTCGAAGGTGCGGATGCCTCGCTCGCAGAGTACGACGTTGGGGTTGCCCTCGCTGAGAATGTACTCGGCGGCCTGGAGGAACTCCTTGACCGTGGTGGCCATGCCGCGTTTGAGGAGTACGGGCTTCCCGGCCTGGCCCACAGCCTTGATGAGCGCGTAATTCTGACAGTTGCGCGCCCCGATCTGGATCATGTCGGCGTACTCGACCAGGAGATCAAGGTCGCCGATGGCGATGATTTCGGTGACGATTTTGAGTCCGGTCTCTTCTTTGGCGGTGCGGAGGAATTTGAGGCCGTCCTCTTCCAGGCCCTGGAAAGCATAGGGCGAGGTACGCGGCTTGTAGGCGCCGCCGCGGAGGATTTTCCCGCCGCAGTCCCGTATCCCCCGGGCGATGCGGACAATCTGCTCCTCCGACTCCACGGAGCAGGGTCCGGCGATGATCCCAATCTGCTTTCCTCCGATGGAAACGCCGTCCACATCCACCACCGTCGGCTCGCGGTGCATCTCGATGCTGGCGAGTTTGAACGGCTTGAGGATGGGGATGACCGACTCCACGGTTTCCAGCGAGGCGATCATCTGCTGGGCCTGGGTCTTGTCCTTGCCGCCCACCACCCCGATAATGGTGCGCACCTCGCCGCGGCTGAGATGCGGAGTGAATCCGAGTTTCTCGATAAGTTCCACCACCTCCTGGACCTGACGGTCGGTGGACCCCTGCTTCATGACTATGATCATGGCGTATACTCCCCCTGGACTGCATGTGGCTCAATAAGTGAATGACTGTCGCGATAGGATAATATAGCTCGGGAGAAGCCTCCGGGCAAGCCCGGGATACAGAGAAGGTCTGCGCGATACGAAACGTCTCGCGCCAAGCCGGAAAACAGGCCATGCGATTCCCTGTATTCCCGTATCCCCTGCCGCTCTTGCGGCAGACCGGCAGATGTTACCTGCCCGCAACATATTGGATAATGTACAGTGCGGCAGTGCATAAGCCCCGATTAGCTCCGGACGGGACAGGACTGCCACAATGGCATACAACGACAAAGGAGAGTGGCAGGCTTTTTCCGGAACACCGGAGGGCAAAGGCTTTTTTCTGAATGCAACTGCTTGCTCGACAATAGGTAACGCATATTCCCAAAAAGTTGGCACGGAGGTTGCAAATACAATAAGCCAGAAAGAGAATGTCACCGGGGCCGGAAGCGCCGGACACGGATTTCGGTTTCCGCAAAGACGGCGACTTCAGGCACTGACCCCGACACAATACAATCAACACTATACAAGGAGGTATGTCATGCTGCCCAACATCTGGAGAAACACCGGACTGCTCACCGCCCCGACCATGGCCGATGTCCTGGACCGCTTTTTCTACGGGGTTCCGGGAGCGGCACGGAACGCCGACTCGGTATGGGCGCCGAGGGTGGATGTGCATGAAACCGAGAACGAAGTGGTGCTCGATGTGGAACTACCCGGCGTGGACCGGAAGGACGTGAAAGTTGAAGTTAAGGAAGGCGTACTGACCATCTCCGGTGAGCGAAAACAGGAGCGCAAGGCCAGGGAGAACGGCTACCGGAGCGTGGAACGGCATTACGGCCGATTCGAGCGCACCTTCGGGCTGGGTGAGACCGTGGATGCCGAAAAGATCACCGCCGCGTACAAGGACGGCGTGATGACCGTAACACTGCCCAAGCTGGAAAAAGTCAAACCCCGCGAGATTGCCATCGAAGTGAAGTGACCTGACCCGTCGGAGCCCGCTCTCCCCGCCGGAGGGCGGGCGCGGTCCGGAAGAATGTATGCAACCGGAAAGCAGGAGGAGGTGTTATCCATGGCGAATACACTGGTGAGAAACAGCGGAGGCCCCGCCGCCCCGACCTTTGATGACTTCGTCGAGCGCTTTTTTTACGGGTGGCCGTCTTTTGAATCCGGTTCGAGGACGGCCTGGACTCCGAGGACGGACATATACGAGACCGAAGACGCCTTCGTTGTGGATATCGAGGCGCCGGGAGTGCCGAAGGACCAGGTGAAGGTGGAGGTGAAGAACGGTCAGCTCACCGTATCCGGGGAGCGCCGCCTGGAGCGGAAGGCCGAAAAGGAAAGCTACCGTCTGGAGCGCCATTACGGAGCCTTTGAGCGAACCTTCACCCTCGGCGAGACCGTGGATGCCGAAAAGATCACCGCCGCGTACAAGGACGGCGTTCTGACTTTGACGCTTCCCAAGGCGGAAAAAGCCAGGCCCCGCGAGATTGCGGTTGAAGTGAAGTAACCCCCGGATAATTTCCCGGATGCGGGGCGGCGGTAACCCGCCGCCCGGCTTCCATTTATCGGGGCCATGCTCCGGGGATGGGTGAGTTTATGGAAAAGCGCAACGGCTTCGGGTTGAACCGCAAGGCACTCGTTCACCCCTAACTGCTTCTGTTTATGACCAGGGTGCCGGGGGCAAGATGGTTTTTTTTGGGCCGTCGGAAAATAAACCATGCAAAACGCCGGAACTTCGCCATTGCCGCCGTCGTTCAAAAGAGCAGAAGAGACATCGTGATATCCGTCGTCAATGTATCCGGGCGGGAGCGTGGACCGTGCGTCAGCCTCCCGCGGCCCGGAAAGGTCACCAGTAAATCAGAGAAAGGATCGAACCATGACGAACACGAGGATCCTGCGGTTTGCGCTCCCCGTTGCGGTTGCCGCGGCCCTGATCGGGTCCGCCTGCACCCGGAAGGATGCAACCGCCGGTCAGCCCTCCGCCGTAACCACGCAGTCCACCGCACCCGCGGCGCTGGCCGTCGCGCTCGGCCCCACCACCATTTCCGATGTGGCCGAACGTACCATCGACAGCGTCGTCAACATTTCGTCTTCACGGAAAGTCCGGACCCAGGCCAACCCTTTTTTCGACGATCCCATTTTTCGCCGCTTCTTCGGCGACCCGGGGCAGGGGGGTAACGGCGGCTCCCGTGATCAGATGCAGCAGGCGCTCGGCTCGGGTGTAATCGTCACGGAAGACGGGATCATTCTCACCAACAACCATGTCGTGGAAGACTCGGACAAGCTCACGGTCACCCTGCACGACAACCGGGCATTCGAAGCGGAGATCGTGGGAACCGACCCGGCGAGCGATATCGCGGTGATCCGGCTCAAAGGCAAGGTGGAAAACCTCACCCCCCTGCCTTTCGGCGATTCCGACGCCCTGCGGCTCGGGGAAATCGTGCTGGCCATCGGCAATCCCTTCGGGCTGAGCCATACGGTGACCATGGGGATCGTCTCGGCCAAGGGGCGGGCCAACGTGGGAATCGTGGATTATGAAGACTTCATCCAGACCGACGCCGCCATCAATCCGGGCAACTCCGGCGGGGCGCTCATCAATCTCCAGGGCGAGCTGGTGGGGGTTAACACCGCTATCGCCAGCCGGAGCGGGGGAAACCAGGGAGTCGGTTTCGCCATCCCGGTGAACATGGCCAGCAGCATTATGGAAAGCCTGGAAAGCACCGGCAAGGTGGACCGCGGCTGGCTCGGCGTGACCATTAAGGACGTTTCTCCCGAAATCGCGGAAGCCATGAACGCCAAGCCGGGACGGGGCGTGCTGGTCGACGAGGTTCTGGAAGGCCCTGGAAAGAAAGCGGGGATGCGCGCGGGCGACATCATCCTGAGCGTGAACGGCGAGGAAACCAACACCGCCAACCGTCTCCGCAATGCCGTTGCCATGCTCGGCTCCGGGAAGAACGCATCCCTGAGGGTGCTCCGCGAAGGCAAGGAAATATCCCTGACGGTGAAACTGGGCGAGCGCCCCGACAACCCGGTGCAGGCCATGGAGCAGAGCGCGCCGGAACGGGCGTTCAACGGGCTATCCGTGTCCCCGCTCAACGCGTTGACCCGCAGCAGGTACAGCATTCCCGACGGGGTTGTTGCGGGCGTGGTGGTTACCGGTATCGCGGAAGGCCCCGCGGCGAACGCCGGGTTGCGGGAAGGCGACGTTATCCTGGAGATCAACCGAAAGCCCGCCGATTCGGTGGAAACCTTCAGCCGGGAATACGGCAAGTCCGGCAAGCGGGTGCTGCTCTATGTCTGGCGTCAGGGCCGCCGCACCTTCCTCACCATGCCGAAGCCGTAATAGATCGGAGAACAGAAGCACCCTCGCCTCCGGGGAAAACCGCCGGGGGCGAGGGCCCCTTCCTTCTCTTTTTGCACACATTTTTCCACTGTTTTCACACGGAGTATACCATGTTGGATATTATCAAACGGGCCGCATATACCGGAATGGGGCTGGCTTTCCTGACCAGGGAAAAGGCCGGCGAACTGGCACGGGAACTGGCCGAAAACGCCAAACTTTCCGAACGCGAGGGACGGGACCTCTACAATGACCTCGTAAGCCGTTCGGAGACTGCCGGACGGGAACTGCGCGAGCGAATCGATACCGGGGTGAAGGATGCCATGACCCGGATGAACATGGCTTCCCGGGATGATGTCATTCGCCTGGAGAAACAGCTCGCGGCGCTTCGGGAGGAGATTGCGGTTCTGCGGAGTGCGCGGGAGCAGGGCTGATGCCGGGGATCGGAATCGGTTCCCTCGGGCGGGGATATCGCCATATAAACCGCTACCGTCAGATCCTGACCGTAATCGTCCGGTTCGGGCTGGGCGATTTCCTGGATATCCGGGCGTTCGAGCAGATGCGGGAGCTGGGACACAGCATGTTCCTGCGGCGGAAGCCCGCCCTGCAGCGCATCACCCGGGCCGAGCGGCTCCGGATGGCGTTGGTGGAACTGGGTCCGACCTTCGTCAAGTTCGGGCAGACACTGTCCGCCCGCGCCGACCTTCTGCCGCCGGAGTTCATCCGGGAACTTCGCAAGCTGCAGGATGAGGTGCCGCCCTTCTCCTATACGGAGGTGCGGCAGATCGTCCGGGAAGAAACGGGGCTGTATCCGGAAGAGATATTCGAGCGCTTCGATCCGGTCCCGATCGCGGCGGCATCGGTGGCGCAGGTGCACCGGGCCCGCCTCCGCGAAAACGGCGAAGTGGTGGTCAAGGTCCAGCGCCCGGGCATCCGGGGGGTCATCGAAACCGACCTGGAAATCCTCGGTCACCTGGCGCGCCTGAACGAGCGCCATCTGGAGGCCATGGGAATAGAGCGGCCCGTGCTCGTGGTGGACGAATTCGCCCGCCGTCTGGAACGGGAGATTGACTTCACCGCCGAAGCCGCCAACGTGGAACGGTTCGTCCGCAATTTCCAGAACGACCCAACTGTCCACATTCCGTCGGTCTTCCGCGAATTCTCCACCCGACGCATGCTCACGCTGGAGTATATCTCCGGAATCAAGGCGTCGGAAACAGACCGTCTGCGCGAGGAGGGCTACGATCTCCGGGAGATCGCCCGTCGCGGCGCCAACATCATTCTCCGGCAGGTGCTGGTGGACGGCTTTTTTCATGCCGACCCGCACCCGGGCAACATTTTCATTCTCCCCGGCAATGTGGTATGCCTCCTGGATTTCGGCGCGGTGGGACGCATCAGCCACGGCGACCAGGAAGAACTGGCCGACCTGGTCATGCACATAGTTCGCCGTGACGCCGGGAAAGCCGCCCGATCCCTGCTCCGGCTGGGCAGCCCCCGGGGTAAGCCGGATCCGGACGAACTGGAACGGGACGTGGAGGACCTCATCGACCTCTACGCCGACCGTCCTCTGAAAGACATCGATATTCGGAGCGTCCTGCAGCAGGCGCTTGATATCATGCGACGTCACCACCTCTCCATCCGTCCCCGCCATTTCATGATGCTCATGGCTCTCTCCACGGTGGACGGCCTCGGGAGACGGCTCGATCCGGACTTCGAGATTGTCCGCACCGCGGAACCTTTCATCCGCCGCATTCACCTGGATCGTCTCCGGCCCGAAGCCATCGCCGGAGAAGTCCTGGAAACCGGCCGGGAAACCGCAACGCTTCTCCGTGAGCTGCCCGGCGGCCTCCGCGACCTCCTCGCCCAACTGCGGGGGGGCAAGCTCCGGATCGAGTATGTTCATACCGGTCTGGACCCCATGCTCGACACACTCGACCGCATCTCCAGCCGTATTACCTTCGCCATCGTGCTCGCCGCGCTCATCATCGGGTCTTCCCTGGTGGTGGTTTCCAATATCCCGCCGCGCTGGTACGGCGTCCCGGTAATCGGCATCATTGGATTCGTCATTGCCGGGCTCATCGGATTCCGGCTTCTGTGGTCCATTCTTCGCCACGGGCGGATGTGAGGGGCCCTGTGGAACAGGGGGGACGGTACTCACCTGAGACTGTGTGTGTCCCCGAAAAAAGTAACTCACCCCTCGTTCCCATTGTCGTAAAGACAAGAGAAAACCGCAGGCACGCATGAGTACAAAAGGTAGTCAGTGGAGGCTTTGGCCGGTAACTCACCCCCTGGCCCCCTCTCTCCCGAGAGAGGGGGAATCAAGCCACAGGGAGCGCCAAGAGAGCCGATAACTGGTCATCCCCTCTCTTGCGAGAGAGGGGATGAGGGGTGAGTTAGATTTTCAAGACACCCGTTCACCACTCTCTGCCTATGTTTACGATTATGATACCAGGGGGTGAGGTACTCTTTTCGTAGTGGCATAGCTGAGTGAAAGAGGAGAGAAGAAAAAACCCGAGGCGCATGATACCGGTCAAACCCGACCCCATTATGAAAAAGACGTTTATTTTTGACCGGAAATGCTATATTGTAGGTTCCGGAAAAAGCGTTCGTGCGATTGCCGGCCCACGACCGGGCAGTATGGTCCCGGGACGGTTCCGCCGGAGGGCGGGGCACAGAGAACCTTTTCCATCCGGAAAGCGTGTACTGAATAGCGATCTTCTCCCGTTCAAGACCTGACGGTTCAGATGCAACGAAAGGAATGCACCACCATGCGGAATGCATTATTCGCTCTCTTTATCCTGACTCTTTTTGCCCCGGCCTCGAACGCCCAGCAGCAGAAGATGGTCAAAATTCTGGTGACCTCGCCGAACATCGAGGAACGGGCCTATCTCGCCGTGGCCGACGTTTTCGCCGGGTCAATCATCCGTGAACTGAACCGGAAGGGCGGCCTGGAAGTGGTAAGCCGGGAGAAATCCGAGGAGTGGCTGAAGGAAAAGGGGAAGGAAGCATGGGCGGTGGATAACCGGGAACTGGCCCGGGAAACCGCGAAAGCGCTCGGCGCCGACATCGTCATCTACTCCAGCCTGAGCCGGAGCTTCAATTCCTTCGTGTACAGCATGGCTTTCCTGGAGGTGGAACGCGACGTCATTCAGCGGGTGCTGAACGGATCCTTCAACGAAACCGCCTCTCCTTCGGAACTCGGGCGGCTGGTCGGGCTTGAGATGAAAAAGCTGGTCGGGTATATCCCGCTCCCCTCGGAAATCGGAAACCAGGGCCTGGCCATCCGTCAGGAGACCGTAGACCCGGACAATCTGCCCCGGCGCGCGGAAATCGAACTGCCCCGGATGGACCAGTACGGCAGCGCGGAACAGGTGCTCTCCTACTATCGGGTGTTCCCCGGCGAGGTGGAGTTCATGAAGCTGGAAATGGACCAGCAGATCACCCGGGTGCAGTTCGAAGACCAGGATATTGACTCCGAACTCATGCGGGTGTTCTCGCGGATGCAGATGTACGGAGAGTTCGCGTTGCGGTACAACATGCAGGCCTTCCTGATCAAGAACTGCTCCATCCGGGCGTTGAATGTTCTGCTGGCCAACAAAATCCCCGTGTTCTTCACCGGAGATGACGGCAACATCAGCCTGCTCACCGGATATACCGGGCTTCGCGAGGACGGGTACAGCATCTTCCGGACCAACTTCAACGATGAGTTCGATTCCTTCTTTCTCACCCAACGCCGTCTTATCGCGGTCATGATCATACTTCCCAAGCCGGGACGGAAGGGCGGCATCTCCCGTGATTTCCTGGAAACCGCGGTCAGCCGGTATCACAACGACTGGGGTAAAAGCCCGGAACTGGTTGAGCTGAAGGAAGGCATTTTCGATATCATATCGAGCGGAATGGGTGAATACTGAACTTCCGCCCGTACACGGATCGTTCCGGGGCCGCACATCATGCGGCCCCGTTTTTTCAGGAACGGCGCTCCCGCCGTATAGTGCGAAAAAGCGCCAAAGAGCAATCAGGGGAGTCCGGTTTTCCCGGAAAGAATACCTCCCCCTGCCTGGCCGACGGAGAATCCGCGGTCTTTTTCCCGCTTCTCACAGTTCATAATCAACCAGCGCGCGGCTTTCGCGGATTTTACCGATGAACTGGGCAACCGCGACATGCTCCGGGTGTTTCTGGTAACTATCCAGATCCTCTTTAGAGTCGAATCCGGAGACCAGGCTGATATCCCAGGCCGCGTCGGAGGGGATGGTATTCACTCCGACCTCGAACTCCCGAATCTGGGGGATTTTTTCCGGCAGGGATTCCAGCAGCTTTTTCATCCTCCGGAGATTGACTGCCTTGTCCACGCCTTCGACGGATTCCTTCAACTTCCACATGACAATGTGCTTGATCATGGTGTTCTCCCGGTGTTCGGATTGAAGGGAGGGGGAAACCGGGCGCCCGGATTTCCCGACGGAATCGCGGTTCGAGCGAAATATGGGCCAGCGGCGCCCGCCATCGCCCGGCATGCTCCGGAATGACGCGATGGGCCCATGGCCGGGGGCTGGCCGAGAACCCGCTATTCAGCCGCGGGGGACTCCTGCACGGTGAAGATGACTGTCCCGATATTCGTCCCGCTGGAAAGACCGGCTGTCATGCGGAACTGTCCGGGCCCGTAGTTGTGGAAATAGGACCAAACGCCCACATTGCCTTCAAACGGGGTGTCGATACTGCTCATTTGATGAACCACCTTCCATCCGTAGCTCTCCACGTTCTGCTCCACGGTCATCTCCACCGAGGCAGGGCCAAACTGCCGGGCGCTCTCCACCCGCCAGTATATCGAGTGATTGTCGGTAAACTCGGTGGTCTGACCCGTGATTTCGTTTCCCCGCCTCCCTGTACCGGTCGTCAGCGAGTCGGTGTATACTTTGGACGCGGTGGGACTGCCGCTGTCGCATCCGGTGAGCAGGACGCCGAGGAACAGGGTGAAAGCGAGCAACCGTCGGTACGACATCGGGATTCCTTTCCGGGGTGACAAGAGTTCATTTTCCGGGCGAAACCGTCCGGGGGCAACGACGCGTCATCAGTAAAAAGCCGATCTCGCGGACGTTTCCCTGCGGCTCCGGCCTCCGGTTCCGGTAATATAAACGCCCCACCCTCCCGCCGGTACCGGAAAAAACGCATATTCCGTGATGCGGCATCTCTATCCGTCCAGGCTGCCGCGTGGCGCGAGAATGCGCTTTGACGTTTATGCAATAATATATATAATATTATATATAGCATCAATGCACGGGCGTCGGGAGTGGGTCCTCCTCTTTTTCGCCCGTGCAGACTGGAGTTTCCCCACTTCCTGAAGAGCTATCTCACCCCCTTATTCCCCCTCTCCAGAGAGCTTGTCATTACCCAAATTTTGAGGGCAGAGAGGTTGGGTTTCGGGAAGAGCCGGAAAACCGTCGGAATTAGCATGGAAACGGAGGGTTTTCGTGAACCGCGACTTCCCCCTCTCTCTGGAGAGAGGGGGAGCAAGGGGGGGAGGTACCGGCCG
>JAWLHT010000153.1:0-12555 GCA_041690195.1 Candidatus Latescibacterota bacterium | reverse complement strand
TACGCCAATGCAATCCTGCAGTCCAACAAAAACTGGGACCCGGCTCTCTTTTCTTCTTGACTTTCAACACGGTCGCTCTCTCGCAAGAGAGGGGATGACCAGTTATCGGCCGTCTATGTGTTTCCTGTGGCTTGATTCCCCCTCTCTCTGGAGAGAGGGGGCCAGGGGGTGAGTTACCGGCCAAAACTTCCACTAATTATATTTAGTACTCATGCGTACCCGTTATTTTCTCTTGTCTTTACGACAATGGGATGAGCGGGACCACCCCAGCCGAATCGTACCGATTCGCCCGGGGACCCCGGAGTGTATGGGATACGCATAGGATGAAAGACAAAACTGTCGGGGGCGCGATTCTTTTTATCCGTTTTTCATCCTGTCTTTATGCCACCCATCCCCATTCAGACGGTTTCTTGCCGAACCTCTTTTTCCACGTTTGGCTCTCATTTTTTTGCAGGAGTGCTTTCTTCACACCTTGAATCGTTCTTGGAATGAGGGCTGGCCCGGGCGGGGCGAAGTGTTTAACGGCATGCATTATCCGCGGTGCTGCGGAAGGTCTGTATGCAAAAAAAACCGCCGGACGGGAAAAGTCCGGCGGTAATGGCGGTATCCGGGAGCATGTTTCAATGCGGCAGGGTTTCAGCGTCGGCGGGTCATCGGATTGTTCCTTTCGACCCGGACCGCTTCCCGTACATTCCCTCGACGGTCGTCATCATTCCGGACCACGACGCGGGTTTCCTTTCCCACATAATGGTTCTTCCGGTCATGTCCCTTCTTCCAGTCGTGCTGTTTCTTGTTCCCGCGACCCCTTCCCCGATCGCAGTCCCGGTGTTCGTCCCGGATGACCACCACCGGACGAGGGTGCGTGACAATCACCCGGGGACGGGGTTCCACCCTGCGAACGTAAACCACCGGTTCTCTCACGACTACAGTCCGTTCGACCACCACCGGCCTTTCCACAATCACAACCTGTTGTTCCACCCGTTCATAATACGGCTCCTGGTATCCAAAGACGCCGCCGTTGATGTTGAACAGGATCGAGGCACGCACTTTGACCGTTTCATCTCCATGAGCGGGCGTGGCGGCTACTCCCAGGGCGACGAGCATGGGGACGATCGCTAAAGTTGTGCGGGTATTCATACCGTACCTCCTTTCCTGACTGCGGGAACACCTTTGGGAAGACCACCTCTCCCGCCCTTTGCAAGTGCAACAGCCGTGCCAGAACTGCCCGATGGCGGGAAGGCATGACCGCACAACAGGTTCGGAATTTCATGGTGGTGCGCGCCTGCAGCGGGGTCTTCGACGCAGAGGTCGAATCAGGGGGTACTGGAAAGGGGAATCAGCGAAGAAAGCACCGGCCGGGATGGATTTATCCCCGTTCGGACCGGCTCGACGCTTCCGTCGAGCATGGAACGGTGATCAGCCGGGGATCGCCGGAAACGGCGGCAATGGCGCGAATGACGCTGGCCTCCTTGTCCTTGATCTCGATCATGATATCGAAGTCCATCGGGGCGGTTTCGGCGACAAAAGCCCGGAAGTCGTCCGTATCGATGGACTCGATATGTTTCCCGGGCCGGCGTCCCGGCATCTGGGTGCTGTAGTCGACCATGGGAAGCCCGTGCGGTCCGCCCCAGGTGGTCGAGATGCGTTCCAGCGCATCCCGGAGGGAACCGCCGGTCCGGTTCATGAGGTGGTGGAGCGTGTCGAGGAGGACGGGGATGCCGGTTTCGCCGGAAAGCCAGAGGCAGTCGTCTATGGTGTATCGGTTGTCGTCGTTTTCCACCACCAGTCGGTCCCGGACAGCGGGGTCGAGTCTCCCGTACCGCAGGGCGAAGCGGCGGAGGCTTTCCTCTTTGTCGCCGTAAACGCCGCCCACGTGTATCTGGATTTTCGCGGTGCGGTCAAGTCCCAGCAGATCGAGCATCCGGGCATGGTAGCGGAGTTCTCCTGCGCTCCGTTCAAAAATGCTCTCGTCCAGCGAATTGATGAGTGTAAACTGGTCGGGGTGCATGGAAATGCGCCTGTCATGATGACGGATGAAGTCTCCGAGCCTGGTGAAATCATCACGGAAAAACTCCGGCCAGTCGAATTCCAGCACCGGATGTGAAGCAAAAGGGATGGTATCGGAAGAGAGCCGGAGGAACAGGATTCCATGTTCCGCATTGAAGCGCAGGATCCGCTCCAGACAGGCGAGGTTTTCCCGAACCGTTTCGATCAGTCGTTCTTCGGAATAGGACCGCAGCCGGAACGTGGATGCCGGGGTGCACTGAATGGTGCGATTGAGACAGGGATAGCCGATTTTCATGGTAGTTGCCCTGAGCGATATCATGGTATGGGGCAAGGAATCAAATCATAAGGAATCTTGCCGGGGCGGGACAATGTAATACAGCGCTGCTGATATGTGTGTGTAAACGAGTGAAGCAAGAAGGAGCCAGAAGTCAGGAAAAGGGAACCGGCCGTCCATGCCGGATATCTCGGTCCGGAAAGTCGAGGCATGCCTCGCCCCTATGGTCTTTCCCTTTGTGCCTTTGCTCCTTTCACTCTCGTTTGCTTATGGAAAACAGCGAAGAACCTGTAATACGTTGTTTTTTTGGTGTAAGATACATCAACATCATGATTGACGCTGCAACGAACTCCTCGATAGCTTCTGCTGAAGATAAAGTTGCTGCGAAGCAATGTTTATTGCTGCGCTCTCTCCCTGATTTACGGCTTCTGCTTTCATATCAGCAGGAGCGTCCTTTCCCCGAGTCGGTTACTTCCACAAGCGATTCGGGGTAGGGGGAAAAATATACCTGGTCGTTCAGATACGGTTCTCCGAAACGGACGATCCATGACTGTATGATGCCGGCCGGGACGCTCAGGGGGATTTTCTTGCCCCGGAAGCGTTCCAGAGCATCGAGGAAAAACGCTTTTTCCGCGGCGGACAGGCTATTCGAGAAATAGCCGAAAGCGTGCATGAGCACATTGACATGCGCGGGACATGATGCGACACGGGCAAAGATCCGGGGTAGCAGCGCGCCATAACCGGCGATGACTTCTCCGGGAGCCGAATGTCCCGGATTGGCGACAATGCGGCCCAGCTCCCGCATGATACGCTGATTGTATGCCATAAAAAGAAGTTTGTGCGCGGAGTGAAACCGTACCAGTTCCCGCATGGTCTTCTCGGTCCGCACATTCCGGAACCGTGCGGAGGTGAAAATACGGATGAGGAAATGCTCCCGTATGGCGAAGTTGCTCAATCGCCCTTCATCTTCGACTACGGTATCGGGAAACCGGGCCATGACCGCCCGGGCAAACATCCCGGCGCCCTTTCCGATGATGTTTCCCCGGTCGTTGAACAGCTTCACATCCTTGAACCCGCAGGAGGGTGAGCGGCTCTTGAGCAGGAACCCGTCAACTTCGCCCAGAGAGTTCATCCAGTCCGAAGCAAAGGTTTCCATATCCCCGGTTACATCCTTCCCGGTGGATGGCTGGACAAGCCGTGAAACATCGTCATGGGCAACAATCCGTATGGGGTCGCGGGGAACGCCGAGCCCGATTTCCACCTCGGGACAGACCGTTATGCACTCGACCCGTGCACAGAGCTTCTCGACGAACTCGTCCGAGATCATTGCCCCGTTATAGCGGCAGTGATCAAAGCCGAGACAACGGCTGACCACCACCCGGGGTGTCTGGAAGGAAGACACGGCATCTCCTGAAAATGAGTGGAATCTCCGCAGATATCGGCCGTTGCGCGGGCGCTTCCGAAAAAGCGGCTTTCCGGTGGAGCTTGGGCCGGAGCCCCGGAACACGGCATGTCGAAATCAACGATTCAGTACGTATATGGAATAGTTCAGCACGGCGGCAAAGGAAACCCACAGAAAGTATGGGACCAGCAGGAAAGCGGCGGTCCGGGAAAGCCGGAAAAACTCGACCATGGTGAGCAGAATGAGTCCCCACAGCACGACAATTACCGCCAGCGCTCCACCGATGGAGTGACGCCCGAAGAACACATACGACCAGAGGGTGTTCGCGGCAAGCTGGGCTCCGAATACCGCCAGCGCGGGTTTCACGCCCGGGCGGTTCCAGCCTTTTCTCCACACCAGGAACGCTGAAATTCCCATGAGCACATAGAGAGTGATCCAGACCGGTCCGAAAACCCATGACGGTGGTGTGAACGAAGGTTTTTCAATGGTACGGTACCAGCGGTCCATGCCCGTTTCGGTGAAGAGCGTGCCGATGCCGCCGGCTGCCTGCGGCACGGCTATACTGGTCAGGAGCTTGATTCCGTTCCTCAGTCGCGAGGTCATGACAGTATTCTCCTTTCCGATAAATGCCCGGCCAAAACCGGTCGGTGCAATGGTTCAATATATATTATTCAGTATATAAAATTCCCCGGGAGAGAGTGAGCTTTTTTTTGGCGGGTATCTGTAGAATCAGCAGTGTGAGACTGTCTTTTCCCCTCCCGAGCGAGAGGGATCAAGGGGGGCATTGTCGTAAACAGAAGTAGATAGTAGTGAACGGGGGTCTTGAGGTTCAGGCCGAAAAAAATAATTCGCCCCTCAGTCTCCTCTCTCAATAGATAGGGATAAGACAATGACAGCTTGATATGTACATGTGAACGTCAGGGGTGCTGGACTGCCCGTAACAATAAACGCGTGGTTTCTTCACCGTCGCCAGCCCCATCCGATATCCGGTAAACACCTTCAATCCGGCAATACGGAAACGGCGCGAACGTTTGCGGAAGAGCACCATACACCTGGGTCCGGTTTGCTCACGGTGCTTTCCCTTGACGGAATCGAGCTCGTTTTGGAACCATTCTCCACCGAAAGCGTTTACATCATGTGTGTCGGAAAGGAATTCCGGAAGAGCGTACAGAAAGTATGCCCCCTGTTGGAGTTCAGTGTAGTCCTGCCCCCCAAAAGATGCATCGTGTATCCCTTTTTTATAATTTATTAACATTTTGCTTGACAAGAGGGCCTCGCTTTTCTATACTTGTGACCTAAGCTGACTTTCCCCCGTGCACACCTTTTCTCGGTATCACGGTAGTACAATCCCAGGCAAAGAATCAGCAGTTCTCGCTTTTTCGGTCATCCGGAAAGCCGCTCTCGTATTCCGTACCCCGGTACGGCTGTTGTATGTATCTGCCTTCCCGCGTTTTTCGAGCCGGCGCGTTCTTGCGCGCCCATGATCCCGTTCCTGCTTTTCCCGCGGAAGTCCATACACGAGAATAACCCACAGTACATAACCATTCGCGGCTTCGGACGGGGAAATTCCCCTGTTGTCCGGTGTTGCGCAACCCCCAAAGAGGAAGTACCAAGCATGGACATTGTCGAACTGAAGCAAATGACAATTTCCGAACTCGCCGCTTATGCCAAAGGCCTGAACATCGAGAATATCGCCGGCATGAAGAAAGCGGACATCATTTTCAAGATTCTCGAGGCGCAGACCCAGAAAAACGGTCTTATCTTCGCCGAAGGGGTGCTGGAGGTGCTTGATGACGGGTATGGATTCCTGCGGTCGCCATCGTATAACTACATGCCCGGCCCGGATGACATTTACGTTTCGCATTCCCAGATCAAACGGTTCGACCTCCGGACTGGAGATACGGTGTCCGGGCAGGTTCGCCCCCCCAAGGATACGGAACGGTATTTTGCCCTCCTGAAAATCGAAGCTATCAACTACCAGTCGCCCGAGACGGCCAAGGAACGAATTTTCTTCGACAATCTGACGCCGATTCACCCGGACAAGAAGTTCAATCTCGAAACCACCCCCAACGAGGTGAGCACGAGAATCATGAACCTTCTGTGTCCCATCGGGTTCGGGCAGCGCGGTCTCATCGTGGCTCCCCCTTTCACCGGAAAGACGGTGCTCATTCAGAAGATCGCCAACGCGCTTACCACCAATCATCCCACCATCAAGCTCATTGTCCTTCTCATCGATGAACGGCCCGAAGAAGTCACCGAAATGGAACGCGCCGTGCGCGGAGAAGTGATCTCCTCCACCTTCGATGAGCCCCAGCAGCGTCACACCCAGGTGGCGGACATGGTGATCGAAAAAGCCAAGCGGTTGGTCGAGCACGGGTATGACGTCGTGGTTCTGCTCGATTCCATCACCCGTATGGCCCGGGCGCACAACAATGTCATCCCGCACTCCGGAAAGATTCTTTCGGGAGGCATGGACTCGAACGCGCTGACCTGGCCGAAAAAGTTCTTCGGCGCAGCCCGGAACATCGAGAACGGCGGAAGCCTGACCATCATCGCGACCACACTTATCGAGACCGGCTCCCGCATGGACGAGGTTATCTACGAGGAGTTCAAGGGACGCGGCAACATGGAAATGGTGCTTGACCGCAAACTCTCCAACCGTCGCATCTTCCCGGCCATGGACGTCAAACGGTCCGGAACCCGGAAAGAGGAACTCCTGCTCAGCGACGCCGAGCTCAACCGGATCTGGATCCTTCGGCGCGTCATGGACCCCATGGGAACCGCCGAAGCCATGGAATGGCTCCAGGAGCGCATCCGCGAGACCAAGAGCAACAAGGAACTGCTCGAGGGCATGAGCGCGGTGGTATAACCGGGAGAGACAGTACAATGACAAAGGGAGCCGAAAGGCTCCCTTTGTCATTGTACCCGGTACGGTCCGAAGCGCGGACTAATCCGCCCGGAGGGTGGCCCGGTAGCGTTTCTCGTCGGGCAGTACATTGATCCGGAGCGTGTTGTCTTTCACGTCGAAACGGGTCCTGCCCAGTATCGGCGGATCAACTTCCATGCTGGTAACGGGCAGGGGACAGTCGAATGTGAGATCAACGGTCAGCGGATGGTCGTACATTGCGTTGTCAAGCCCGTCATAGAAGAACATCTCGTACACAAAGGCGCTGTTTTCCTCTCCGAGTGCAATCGTATCGAGCCGGAATGTGCTCCGTTCGCGGATGTAGCAGGCGGCATCGTCCATGTTCGCGCACCAGAAATCATTTGTGGATATGAACTCCGCATCCCGGAAGAAATCTTCCATCGGGTAGCAGCTGTACCCTTCGGGGACACCGATGGAGTGATACATGAGGATGACCCAGGCGGTCTTGTCGAGCGCGTTTCGCATGATCGGTTCGATTTCCGCATGCGTGTTGAAGTACTCGGGATATTCCTGCCCCATGACCGCGCTCGGGAGGTACTGCCAGTTGACCGGTTCCCGTTCTTGGCCGGAGCAGATATAAAGCGAGTCAGGGTCAAGAGCGGCTCCCCGGGAGCAGATGAATCCGGCCAGGCTGTTCGCGAGCTGGGTGGTTGATTTGTACCCCGAGCTTCCCGGATAGGCGTATGCCTTGGGATTCAACCCCCATTGGCTCATGAGATCGAAACAGATCTTGAACGAGTTGTAGCTGTAGTCGAACGTAAACTTGTCGTGCAGGTCATGCTTGTGCCCGTGTCCGAAAAAGTGAATGCCGCTCGGAATCGCCTCCCGCATTTTCGGCAGCATATCCTGTTTCGGAGGGTGATCGTAGGTGGCGGTGGTCACCTCAAAGTCCATCCGGAGATTTCTCCGGATCACTTCGTCCACCACCTGGTCCACCATCGGAGTTTCCCGGAAATGGGTGTCGTAGGTAAGGCTGATAGCGGCCGTACGGCCTTCGTACCATTTGAGGACTTGAGCTTTGATGTCCGTACTTTTTGTTGGTTTCCCCAGGCCGGTTGGATTATTATCAGAACAAGCGCAAAAGCACCCCAGAATGATGGAGGTTATCAGCAGCACCGGGCGGGTGACGGCCCGGTGTTTTGGTTTTGGCGAAAGCGGTGACGAATCCATTTTGTTTTCCCTGCACATGAAACTGGGCTGTTCAATATGGGTGACTGTGCACTGCACCGAAACAGGTCCGGCAGGAAGAACTCTGGCTCCATAATACCTACGTCCGAAGAAGATCGCAAGAATAATGTGCAAATGTTAATGTACATATGGTGGAATAGTTATTTGCATATGATGGCCTTTTCGGTCCCGGCCCGTGCTTGGTATCTGTCTGCGGGTAAATGGAATGTAAGATTGTTCATCATAAGGCGTATGAAAGAGAGGGGTGTATGAATTCCGACTCAATGTGGAAATTTACCGCGTATTGGCGTATTCTCCCGATCTTCTTTTGTGGTGTCCTTATAACCGCCGTTTGCTCCCTTGCCGCCGAAGACCCGTACCGCGCCCTTTCCCTGCGGGCGCTGGAAAAGTTGCAGACCGCGCCGGAGATTCCCTTCGAGCGGACCACGGATCCGGAGGCGCAGTGGTTTCCGGACGCCGGATTCGGGCTGTTCATGCACTGGGGGATTCACAGTGTCGTGGGAATCCAGCCCTCCTGGGCCATGATCGAGGGGTATCCCTACGGTACCGACCGGACGGAGTACTGGGGAAAGGGGTACTACTCCCTCCTGACCGAATTCAATCCCAAAAACTACGACCCTGACAAATGGGTCGCCGCGGCGAAGGCGGCGGGCATGACCTACGCCGTGCTCACCGTGAAGCACCACGACGGCTATGCGCTCTGGCCGAGCGAGTACGGCGAACTGAACACGAAGCGGTACATGGGCGGCCGCGACCTCGTACGGCCATACGTGGAAGCCTGCCGCAGGCATGGGCTCAAGGTGGGGCTGTATTTTTCGCCCCGGGACTGGGGATATCCCGGGTATCCGGTGAGTCTGGTGTACGGGAAGCCATACCGGAATCTCCGCACGCCGGAAGAGAACCGTCGGGATTTCGAACGGTTCTACGAGTACACGGTGGGGCAGTTGAGCGAAATCCTGACACGGTGGGGGAAGATAGATCTTCTGTGGTTCGACGGCATGGGCTGGCAGGGGATTGAGGACCTGCGCACCGAACGGACACTGGCCTGGGTGCGGATGCTCCAGCCGCATATTGTCATCAACGACCGCTGGGACGGCGGAGCGGGGGATTACCACACCCCCGAGGTGAACATGCCCGAAGCCGCGCCGGAGGGCTGGTGGGAGAACTGCGTGATCTGGAGCGGCCACTGGGGATACTCCCCCGACATGGTGATCGAGCCGAACCGGTGGGTGATGGAGAAGCTGGTCACCATCCGCTCCTGGGGCGGGAACCTCCTCCTCAACATCGGTCCGGCCCCCGACGGGACCATGCGTCCGGGCTATTATACCCGCACCGCCGAACTGGCCCGGTGGATGGTCCACAGCCGGGATTCCCTTATCGGGGCCGCGCCCCTGCGGGAATGGACGGACTGGAGCACCGTCCCGGTCACCCGGCGGGGGAACGTCTGGTACCTCCATGTCCTCCCCGGCCATCGCGGAGCGGTCGAACTCTATGCCGTCCCGGAACCCTCGGCGGTGAAACTCCTGCGCGACGGAATCAATCTCAAGTATACCTACGAAGGACGGCGGATAACCGTGACGCTGCCCGGGGAGCTGCGGACGGATCTGAACGATGTGGTCGCGGTGACCTGGAATGAGAATCCAACGTCGCTGAGACACTGACTTCCGGCCTTTATCCTCCGCATTGCACAAGGAAGGGATATTCCCTTTCCGGTGACAAGATTCCCCGGTAACCCTATGCATTCGATCCCGTTCCGGGAATACGGGTGCATACCGTGGGTAACAGTTACGGCGGGAAGCAGTCGTGGTGGCTTGGGGGAAACGATACGGGTTGGCCGGCATGCCGGGGTGCTGTTTTGGATCGGACGGATACAAGCTGCGGGTCGGACTCGGCAGCATGACCGGGACTTATGGTCCGGCGGTAGGAGTGGGATTTTAACGGGCTGGCCTGACCGTATTCTAATGATTATCTCATTTTCGGGCAACGCATGAGCCCCATATTTGATACAAAAGACTGTCGAGCCAACCATTGCCAACCCCGTTCACCATTGGACTCGCGAATGGATAAACGCTACATCCTTGACACCAGCGTTATACTCGATAATCCCGATTGTATCAGCATTCTCAGGAATGGAATTGAGAACGAGATCATCATCCCGTATTCGGTGATACGGGAACTGGACAAGCTGAAGCGGAAACCGGATCTTGCGCATGTCGTTTCAGAAATCGGGACCATGCTGGAAGGGGATGAGCGGATCGTATACATCAAGCATGAGGATGCGCTCGGGGGGACTCAGGAAGAGGGGGACGAACGAATATTCGCGGAAATAAAGGATTTCATCGAGCGAATGGCCCCCTCCGACCGGAACCGAACCATTGTGGTTTCCAATGACAAGTTCTTTCGCATCCGGCTTCGGATCGAGGGCGTGCAGGTTCAGGAATTCAAATTTTCTCATCCGATATTTACCGAGTCCCAAATTTATACCGGGTTTGTCGACCAGAGCGAAACCCCGTTGGCAAACAGTTTTTCCTGGGTGGACGGCAGACCGTTCTTCCATGGCCGTGAACCCCGGCCTATCGATCATGAGAACACTCCCTGGGGGATAAGCCCGCGAAACATCTATCAGAATCTCGCCATGGAACTCATGCTCGAACCGGAAATAGATATTGTCAGTGTACAAAGCCAGGCCGGGTACGGGAAGACATATCTCGCGCTTGCCTGTGCCCTGGAGATGGTTCTGTCCAAGCCGAAGCGCTTTGACAAGCTGTATATTGTCAAGCCCAATATCGAGATCGGGGAAAAGCTCGGATTTCTGCCCGGGGAAATTGAGGACAAGCTGGAACCCTACTTCAAGCCGATCGAGGATCTTCTTTTCAAGCTGCATGAGCAGCGGCCCGCCAATCGGGTCTTTGAGGATCAGGGCAACGGCAGCATCCGTCTGAATCCCCAGAAATGCGAGATCCTGCCCCTCAACTTTGTTCGCGGAATGAATCTGGAGAACTGCGTGGTGGTCATCGACGAGGCCCAGAATCTCACCCGAATTCAGGCCCGGACGCTTCTAACCCGGATGGGTCACGGCGTGAAGTGTTTTGTGCTCGGCGACACCGATCAGGTTGATCATCCCTACCTGAATCGGTATAATAACGGGCTGAACTGGATTGTCAAACAGTTCAAGGGACACCGCAATTACGGGCATATCGTGCTTAAAGGCGCCAAGTCGCGCGGTCCCATCACCGATCTGGTGCTGGCTTCCGGTTTGTAAGTCTGTATGTCGGAACAGGCGTCACATACGAGAACACCCCCGGAACTCCGGGGGTGTTCTCGTATGTGACGCCGTGGCGCGCAGAAGCTCGTTCAATTCCGGGCCACCAACCGATTCAACGCCTTGATGGTGAGCAGGAGATAGCGCGGATGGTGATAATTCTCCACCCGGTTCGCCGTCGGGACGAAGGTCGTCCTGCGATCTCCCGACACCATCCAGAGTGGAAAGCCGTACTGTTTGAGCGGGAATTTCGCGGCGGTGTAGGAGAAGATTCGTCCGAACCACTCCCGCGCCCAGTCCGCGCCGGTGTGCTCGATGATCGTGAGCAAGCCGGTGAGCGCCTCGGCCTGGACATAAGCGATCTTGGCGGTACTCCAGATATTGGCGTCCACATCCCGGAGTGTTCCGAACAACCCGCCGTAGACATCGTCCCAGGCCACCTCGACATGCCGCCGAAGCCGCTCGGCGGTGAGGTCGAACAGGTTCCGGTCGCGGATGCGTGCCGCTTCGTCCAGGGTGTGCCAGAGCGCCTGAAAGATGTTCCCGAAGGTAACCAGGCGGCCCAGACCGTCCTCGAACCGAGAGAGGTCCTGGTTGAGGAATTCCGTAAGAAGGCCGAAGTCGGGATTGAAGAACCGGTTCGTGATGGATTCGCGGCACCGCTTCACCACCGTCTCCACTTCCGGGTCGGAACCTTCCTCCAGCATCTGGGTGGCGAGCCGCAGGAAGAGCATCCAGTCATCGAGGAGCGCCACTCCGTTGGCTGCGGGAGCGTCGGGACCAAGAAACCCCTTTCCGGCATCGGAGAGATATCCCGGGGAGTCGTATGTCCGCAGGCTCTCCCGGAAGATTTCCCGCGCCAGGTCACGGTATTTCCGGTCTCCCGAGGCGAGGGAATATTCATGCATTCCCTCGGCGATGTACAGATCGGAATTCACTGAGGGAGGAACATCGCCCCGGGGTTCGCCTTCCCGGGTGAAAGCCGGAGCCCAGCGGCCGCCGGGATCGCGGGCACGCAGGAGGAATTCCGCCGTTTTGCGGGCGGTTTCAAGGTGCTTCGGGTTTTGATCCAGCGTCCGGTAAAGGTGAGAATACACCCAGATTCCCCGGCCGAGATACCCGGCGCGTTTCTCCGTGGAGAGCAGCGTTCCATCCCGGTCGGCGTTGCACATGAACCCGCCGTGTTCATGGTCGATAATGCGGGTGTCCATGAACGGAAGGAACTCCCCGAAAAGCCATTGTCGGTGAATATCCCGAAGAGCCGTAAGGCTCATCCCGGCCAGTTCCCCGACGGGCTCGGGCTTTCCCGGCGGTTTGCCTGCCGAATCCGCTTTGGGAGTGCCGGTGAGCGTTATTGCGCTCGCGGCACTGATGAATGTGCGTCTCCGCATGGTTTGCTCCGGAATGTCTCGGTGGCCGTGGTGTCCCGGCGGGCGGGACGGATTTCAATCGCTTAGGGGTGAAACGGCCCTAATACCTGTTCGGCCCGGGAAAGA
>JAWLHT010000152.1:0-12630 GCA_041690195.1 Candidatus Latescibacterota bacterium | reverse complement strand
GTCAAGGGCAAGTGAATCATCCGATACTGCCGGATGACCCTTGACCGGACTCCATTCCTGCCTCATTGGTAACATACAAGGGGAACGAGGGGTGAGTTACTCTTTTTTTCAGAAATAGCAGCGCCAACCGATTCTCCATCAAAAGCGAAATCCCGGTCGACCGACCGGGATTTCGCTTTTCCATCGAATTTCGCTTCTTCACCGCACGTCGAACACCGAAAAGCTCTTCCGCGCTTCCGTGAGAACCTCCGGAGGGATGAATTCGCTCTCACAATCTCCCGAAAGTTCGGCGTCGGCCACCCCATCCGGGCGGAAGCGCTGGATAAAGAATTTTTTCACCCCCACCAGCGAGGCGGCCCGCACCGTATCCAGCAACTCGTATTCGGAGAGAACCGAAGGGTGCCAAGTGGTGCGGAACTCGTAATCCACCCCGGATTCCAGAATGATGCTGATGCTCCGGGCCACCTCGATGCAGGTATTGGGAACACGGGTCACCCGGTCATACACCGCCGGAGGCGCCTTTATATCCATGGCGATGTAATCCACCAGGTCCTTTTTCAGGACCGAGCGGAGCATGGCGGGATAATAGCCGTTGGTGTGCACCGCGGTGGCGTATCCCAAGCTCCGCAGCCACGCCAGGAGTCCGGGAAGCCCCGGATGCAGCGTGGGTTCGCCGCCGGAAACCACGACCCCGTCCAGAAAGCCGAAACGTTCCCGGAGAAATGCCTCGACACCTTCCCAGGGACGGTTCTCTCCCTCTCCCCGGAGACCGGAATTGTGACAGTACCGGCAGTTCCAGGGGCAACCCCGGGTAAAGAGCACCGCTGCAAGCTTGCCGGGAAAATCGATGGTGGTCATGGGCTGAATCCCCGCCACCGGTATTGACCGGAAATCATCCTGACATACCAATCCGGCCCGTAATGCGCGTATGTTCGATACTGACATCAGACTCAATCAGGGTGCGGCCCCGAAACCACCGGGCAAAGCTCCCGGGGCGGACCGCCGAAAATAACCGCCCGTCTCGTTACACCGGACGAGCGATCGGAGGTGACCGTTACATAAGCGCTCAGTTCAGCGACTGCATGACTTTCCCTTCGACAAAGAACCGGCGCTCGGCATGTTCGCGCTTCTTGCCGATATTGAACTCGCTCACCGGGCGATAATATCCCATGACCCGGGTCCAGATTTCGCAGGGCTGACGCTCACTGTCTTCAACTGTTATCGTACGATCTCCAACCAGCGCCTGTACCATGTCCTCTTCTCCTTGTGTGTATCCATTTGCGGTATTCCGCGCTTCGCGGTATCCCGCGGCAATGTCTTTATCGTTCACTCAATCTCATGCATCGCTCAGAGGAAATCCGGTTAACCTGACCGGGGAATTTTTCAGTGGTTCTCCCTCCCCGCAATTCTTACCCAATTAGGTTTCCCGTCTTGCCTCTCTTTATTCTCTTCTCTCTTCTCCGCGTCTCTGCGAAAGATTCTTTCACCTACATCTCGTCGTCCAGCGCCGTTTCCTCGCTCTTTTTGGCGATGATTTCCTGATCGCACTTGGGGCAGTACCGCACCTCTCCGGCGATGTAGCCGTGCACCGGGCAGATGGAGAACACCGGGGTGATGGTGATATACGGCACCCGGAAGCGTTCCAGCGTCTTGCGCACCAGCTTTTTGCAAGACTCCGCGCTGGAAATGCGCTCGCCCATGTAGAGGTGGAACACCGTACCGCCGGTATACTTGCTCTGGAGTGCCTCCTGGTGGGCCAGCGCGGTGAAGGGATCGTCGCAGTACCCCGCCGGGAGCTGGCTGGAATTGGTGTAGTAGGGCGACTCCTCACTCCCGGCCTGGAGGACGTCCGGATAGCGTTTCTTGTCTTCCTTGGCGAAGCGGTAAGTGGTGCCTTCCGCCGGGGTGGCCTCCAGGTTGAAGAGGGTGCCGGTTTCCTCCTGAAACTCCACGATGCGCTGACGGATGTGATCGAGGATCTCGCAGGCGAAGGCGTGCCCCCGCTCGTCGGCGATGTTATAGATGTCATCGGTGAAGTTGCGGATGCACTCGTTGATGCCGTTCAGACCGATGGTGGAGAAATGGTTCCGCAGGTCCTTCAGATAGCGTCGGGTATAGGGGAACAGTCCGCCGTCGATGAGCCGCTGGATGATCTTGCGCTTCACCGTGAGCGCGTCCTTGGCGTACCCCATGAGAAGGTCGATCCGATCGAAGAGCGCCTGCTTGTTCCCCTTGCAGAGATATCCCATGCGGGCCATGTTCATGGTCACCACGCCGATGGAGCCGGTCATTTCCGCCGAGCCGAAGAGCCCGTTGCCGCGCTTGAGCAGTTCCCGCAGGTCCAACTGCAGGCGGCAGCACATGGAGCGCACCATGTTGGGCGAAAGGTCGGAGTTGATGAAGTTCTGGAAGTACGGGATGCCGTACTTGGCGGTCATCTCGAAGAGCGGCTCGGTGTTCGGATGCTCCCAGGGAAAGTCCGGGGTGATGTTGTAGGTCGGAATGGGAAACGTGAATACCCGCCCCTTGGCGTCGCCCTTGCTCATGACCTCGATGAAAGCCCGGTTGATGAGGTCCATCTCCTCCTGCAGGTCGCCATAGACGAAATCCACCGGCTCGCCCCCGATGAGCGGGTGCTGCCAGCGAAGGTCCTCCGGGCAGACCCAGTCCAGGGTGACATTGGTGAACGGCGTCTGGGTCCCCCACCGGGAGGGGACGTTCAGGTTGAACACGAACTCCTGCACCTGCTGGATGACATCGTCATAGGTGAGCCTGTCCACCCGGACGAACGGCGCAAGATAGGTGTCGAAGGAGCTGAAGGCCTGCGCCCCCGCCCACTCGTTCTGGAGGGTGCCGAGGAAGTTTACCATCTGCCCCACGGCGCTGGAAAGGTGCTTCGGCGGCGAGGCCTCCACCTTGCCGGGAACGCCGTTGAAGCCCTCTTCCAGCAGACGGCGGAGGGACCACCCGGCGCAGTACCCGGAGAGCATGTCCAGATCGTGGATATGGATATCGGCGTTGCGGTGTGCGTCGCCGGCCTCCGGGCTGTAGACGTGATTCAGCCAGTAGTTGGCGATGACCTTGCCCGAAACGTTGAGAATGAGCCCGCCGAGGGAATAGCCCTGGTTGGCGTTGGCGTTGATACGCCAGTCCATGCGGTCCAGGTACTCGTTCACCGATGAGAAGACGTCGATGAGCGTCTTGCGGTCCTCGCGGAGCTTGGTGTGCTGCTCGCGGTAGATGATGTAGGCGCGGGCGGTCTTGAAATGGTTCGAGGTGATCAGGACGTGCTCCACGATGTCCTGGATCTGCTCGATGTTGGGGATGCCGCCGCGGTGGCTGTGGGTGAGGACCTTGATCACCTGGACGGTCAGGAGTTCCGCCTCGAACTGTTCGAATTCGCCGGTAGCCATTCCGGCTTTGGCGATGGCATTACGGATTTTATTGGCATCGAAGGGAACGCGCCGCCCGTCACGTTTACGTACTTCCGCAAACGGAATCGTGAACTGAATGTTCATTCCTGCCTCAGATCTATGCGTTTGATACAGTCAGATTTCCACACGCGTGGTGCAATTCGCCGCATCCGGCGCATATCCGCTCCGGAGAACCATCCGGGCGCCGTACGGACCTCCGGAACGACGCAGAAAAGCCATCCCTCCGCACAGGAGAGCGAGATCTCGTTCCGGACTGTCGAATGAGAAGAAACTGCCGGGGAAACGGTGCGCCGGATACATGCCGATCGGATCGGTTACTGCAAGATGATGTGCGCTAATTGTATCCGGCGCGCGGATCATCCTGGTGCATTGAATTTTCGCAATATTCGGGAAACGCACCAAGATATAGTGTTTGTTCTTTGATTATACACAAAATATGGACAGAAATCAGCCCCTTGTCAAGCAAAAACTGTTGCAATTGATACTCCTGCCGATGCCCGCCAAAAGTACATCCGCGGCATTAAAGATAACATGCGAGCACTATCCCGGATTCCGCCACCTGTTCCGGTTCATGTCAAAAGAGAACCGGGAGAACGGGTTCGATTCCGCGAATTTCCTGGGATCGGATACATGTTCTGGCCAACAAAGCGCTTTTCGTGCGCCTCCATCCCCCTACCCGGGAGCTTGTCATAACCCAAGTTTTAGAGGCAGGGAGGCGGAGGTTCGAAAGACCCTCGGAATCAGCATGAAAGCGGGTCGTTTTCGAGTGCCTCGGGTTCCCCCTCTCCCGCGAGAGGCGGTGCAAGAAGAAAGATTGGGGGTGAGTTACCGACCGGAGCCACCGCGCTTCCCCAAAATCTTACTCACCCCTCGGTCCCCTCTCTTGCGAGAGGGGATGACTCGTTGGGAGACCTTGAGTTAAACGATACGTCAAAGGTGCGCAGCAGCCCAAACCAAGTCTGAAGGCCCTTTCTCCCACCTTCAAAAACATGGGTTATGGCACGCTCTCTGGAGAGAGGAGGATCAAGAGGGTGAGTTCATCTTTGGGGGTGGCGGACACGCCGGCCATCCCCTTTCCGGCAAGTTTGTCACCAACAGGGTGGGCAGGCGTTTCCGGAAGCCCGTTCCGCCTCCGAACACTCTGTTGCGTTACATTAGATGTTTACATATATTGGTATATATAATAATATCGTACCATGCCGAGTTTCGGGAGGAATGCATGGCTCCACCCACAGAGGTTCAGAAAAAAGCCACCGGCGACAGCGGCACTCCCTGGCACGCTCACACCGGGGATGAAGTTCTGGAGAAACTCGATTCCAGGCGTGACGGTCTGGATGAGGGCGAAGTGCAACAGAGACTCGAGCGGTACGGCCGCAACACCCTGGAGACTGAGGAAGGAACCGGTCTGGCCGCGCTGGTCCTGAAACAGATTAAAAGCCCGCTCATCTACCTCCTCATTGTGGCGGCGGCGGCTTCCGCGTTCATCGGAAATTATGTCGACGCCGGGGTGATCATGGCGGTGGTCACCCTTAACACCATTATCGGCACAGTTCAGGAGTGGCGGGCGGAAGAGGCGCTCGCGGCCCTGCACCGTCTGGCGGCTCCCCGGGCAAAGGTTATTCGGGAGGGTGAAGAGCGGGAAGTCGAGGCGGGGGATATCGTTCCCGGAGATATTCTGGCCCTGGAAGGCGGTGACAGTGTCGCCGCCGACGCCCGGGTGCTGGAAAGCGAGGAAATGCAGATCAATGAGTCCGCTCTCACCGGTGAATCTTCATCGGTGAATAAAACTCCCGATAAAGTTGAGGAATCCGTGCCGCTTGCCGAACGGACCGACATGGTCTGGATGAGCACCGCGGTTACCTCCGGTCACGGCAAAGCGGTGGTAGTCGCTACCGGCATGGAAACGTCCATGGGTGAGATCGCCGGAGAGGTCCGCCGGGCCGAGCGGGAGGAAACTCCTCTGCAAAAGCGAATGAACCGTTTGGGGAAGTACCTCGGCGCGGCAGCGGTCGTCCTGTCGGTCGGGCTCTTTCTTGTCGGCCTTCTGCGGGGCTTCGGGGTCTTCGACATGGCACTCTATGCCGTGGCCATCGCGGTTTCGGCCATCCCCGCCGGACTTCCCGCGGTCATCAGTGTCACCCTTGCCCTCGGGGTACAGCGCATGGCGCGCCAGAACGCCATTATCCGACGTCTTCCTGCGGTTGAAACACTGGGCTCCACCACGGTCATCTGTTCGGACAAGACCGGCACCATCACCCGAAACGAAATGACCGTAACCCGTATCTGGGCCGGGGGAACAGAGTATGCAGCAACCGGAGGGGGATACGATCCGGAAGGAGAAATCCGCTCCGGGGACGGCGATTCCGCGGCGAATGAACTCCCGCCCGCACTCGCCATGCTCATGACCATCGCAGCAATGAACAACAACGCCGAACTCACCCATGACGAGCGGGGCTGGCATGTGGATGGCGACCCCACCGAGGGCGCACTCCTCGTCGCCGCACGCAAAGCGGGCCTGGATACGGAAAAGCTGCGGGGAGACCGTCCGAGAAGGGACGAAATTCCCTTCTCCAGTGAGCTCCAGTACATGGCGTCACTCCACCCGGGAGAAGGGGGAGAGACGATCCTCTATGTTAAGGGCGGGCCGGAGCGCATCGTCGATTTCTGTTCTCATGTCATGGAGAACGGAAACCGGGTGGAAATGAATGATGAGCACCGCCGCCGCATCGAAGAAATGAACGAAGCCTTCGCCGATGACGCCCTCCGGGTCATGGCCGGGGCCTGGCGGGAATTCCCGGGAGACCGTGAAAATGTCGAACAACAGGACGCGGAAAGCGGCCTCACTTTCGCGGGACTCTGGGGTATGGCCGACCCTCCCCGTCCCGAGGCGGTGGAGGCGATCCGGCGGGCGAAAAAGGCGGGTATTCAGGCAGCCATGATTACCGGCGATCACGCGGTTACCGCGGCGGCGGTCGCACGCAAGGCCGGGATTGGAGCAGACGATGTGGAGGTGCTGACCGGCGAGGATATCGAATCCATTTCCGACGATGAACTCGGGGAACGGGTGCGAAAGGTGCGCGTGTTCGCCCGGGTCACCCCGTCCCACAAGGTTCGTATCATGCGGGCATTCAAGGCAAACGGACAAGTTGTCGCGGTAACCGGCGATGGCGTGAACGATGCGCCTGCCCTCAAGGGAGCGGATATCGGCGTGGCCATGGGCCGCAAAGGTACGGAGGTGGCGAGGGAAGCGGCGGACATGGTGCTCACGGACGACGACTTCGCCACGATTGTCGCCGCGATTGAGGAAGGAAGGGTGATCTTCTCCAATCTGCGCCGGGTGGTGTTTTTCCTCATCACCACGAGTGTCAGCGAAATTCTCACCCTGGGGTCGTCCCTGTTCTTGGGATTTCGTCTTCCACTGACTCCGGTCATGATCCTGTGGATCAACCTGATCACCGATGTACCCGCGGATGTACCGCTCGGAGTCGAACCCCGTCACCGCGATGTCCTGAACGAACCGCCCCGACCAATCGATGCGGATATCGTCAACCGGTCCATGCTTGGCCGTATGGCAATTCTTTCTCCAATCACCGCCGCTGGCGTTCTGGGACTCTTCTACTACCAGTTGCAGACGGGAGACTATACTCACGCCCGCACCGTGGCTTTCACCACCCTGGCGGCATTCCAGTGGTTTCTTGCGTTCACCGCGCGTTCGAGCACCGAATCGATCTTCTCGGTGGGACTCTTCCGAAACCGCTGGCTCCTGCTGGGCATCGGGAGCGCCATACTGCTCCAACTCGTGGTCATCTACTGGGGACCGGCGCAGGGGGTATTCGAAACAGTCGGGCTGACTCCCGGAGACTGGCTCCGTATCGTTCCGGTAGCCATGTCGCTCCTGGTTGCGGATGAAATCCGGAAGGTCGTTGTGAGGAGAAAAGACCGGCCCGGAAGAGCCGCCCAACCGGCGGATTCCGGGAACAGAACCGCCTCCGGGGAATCAGAGGGCCCCGAGTCGGGAACGGTTGAGCGCACCGGACCGGAACGCAGCCCCCGTTCGGAGCGGGAACAGGAACCGGCGGGAAGATCGAAAGCATAGCGCCGGCGCTCTATCCGGGCCCCGGCATCCCTCCGGAGGCCGTGCTCACCGGAAGCAGGGGAAACGCATTCCGGGCCAGGCCCGCGGAATCGCCCATGTGCATCGAAAAAACCATCACCGTGTCCGACGCGGTGGCCATCACCGCCGGCGTGGTCATCGGGGCCGGCATATTCCGTACCCCTCCGCTGGTAGCACTCGCTTTGCCGGATTCCCGGGCTGTGCTCCTGCTCTGGTTCGCGGGCGGAGCGGCCACGTTCGCCGGGGCGCTCTGCTACGCGGAACTGGCTTCGGCCTACCCCGATCCCGGCGGGGAATACCGGTATTTGGTGAGAGCCTATGGGCGTTCCACGGGATTCCTGTACGCCTGGGTGCGGATGACCGTAATCCAGCCGGGAACCATCGCCATGATTGCCTATCTCATTGGCGATTACGCTTCAATAATATTCCGGCTGCCCGGTGACTCCGCCGCCAAATACGCCTGGATGGCGGTCATCGCCGGAACCGGCGCCGGTATGATGGGAATCCGCTTCGGGAAGCACGTTCAACGGGGGCTGGTTTTCGCGCTTATGACCGGCCTCGCCGTAATAATCATTACCGGGTTCAGGGAAACGCCGCCCCATGACGCGACGGTCCGGATCGGAATCCTTACCCCCGGTCTCATGGGGAGAGCGCTTATTTTTGTGCTGCTCACCTACAGCGGCTGGAACGAAGGGGTCACCCTTTCCTCAGAGCTCCGGGGATCGGGAAGGGAAATGCTCCGGGTACTCCTCCTGAGCGCCGGATTGATCACCCTGGCCTACACCCTGATGAACGCAGCGCTCCTGCACGGGCTGGGATTCGCCGGGGTGTCCGGTTCAGGTGCGGCCGCCGAAGACCTCATGCGCATCTCCTTCGGCGAGAGCGGTGCGACACTGATCGGCTTGCTGATCATCATTGCCTCGTACAGCACCATGAACGCAATGATTCTGACCGGCGCCCGGACATCTTACGCCCTGGGGAAAGACTTCCCCATGTTCAGTCTGCTCGGGAAATGGAACACCCGCAGGGGAACTCCGACCAACGCACTTGCTGTCCAGGGATTCATCGCTCTGTTTCTTGTGACGCTGGGGACAGAGTTCCGAAACGGAGTTGTTTCCGTGATCGAGTACACCGCGCCGGTGTTCTGGCTTTTCCTGATGCTCGGCGGGGCATCCCTCATGGTGCTCCGGTTCCGGGAACCGAATACGGTCCGGCCATTCCGGACACCGCTTTATCCGTTCACTCCGTTGCTTTTCTGCGTATCCTGCGCGTACCTGGTTCAGGCCAGCACAGTATACTCCGGATGGGGTGCGCTGGCCGGAGTGGCGGTTCTGGTCGCCGGAATCCCCTTTCTCGTCAGGGGTCCGGCCCATGGAAAGGAAATCGGTATGCACAGGAGCAACGAACGATGATACACTGTCTTACCACCCTGTTCTGGGCGCTTGCCTGGCTGTTCCCCGCGCTGGCGAGCGGCGAGGAAATCCGTCTTGAGGTTCCCTTCGTCCCGACCCCGCACGAAGTCGTCGCGGAGATGATCCGGATGGCTAATGTTGACACCAATGATGTGGTGTATGATCTCGGTTGCGGAGACGGACGGATTGTGATCGCCGCGGCACGAGAGCGGAAGGCCCGGGGAGTCGGAATTGACAAAGACCCCCGGCGCATTGAGGAAAGCATGGTCAACGCCCGAATCGCCGGAGTGGAACGGCAGGTCCGTTTCGTTGAACACGATATTTTCGATGCCGATATCCGCGACGCAACCGTGGTGACCATGTATCTCCTCCAGTCGGTGAACCTCCGGCTCATCCCCAAGTTCCTTCGGGAACTTCGGCCCGGCGCCCGGATCGTCTCCCACAACTATGATCTGCGCAGATGGAAGCCGGACCGCGCGTTGGCCTTGGGGGGCCACAGCATTTATTGCTGGATTGTGCCCGCCAACGTATCCGGTGTATGGACCTGGAAAGAGGGTGACTCCGGTAGCAGGAACTGTTTGCTCAGGCTGAACCAGCGGTTTCAGGAGATCGGGGGTGAAGTGCGCATCGGAAACACCCGGATTCCCCTCTCCCAAGCCGTCCTGCACGGCGGGAAGTTGCGGATCGCCTATGAAATGAATGAAGGCCAACGGCGGGTCATCTGTCACATCGACGCGGAAGTGGCCGGAGATTCAGCGGAAGGAAGCATGGAACTCCTGATAAACAACAAACCCATGCTGCGCCCCTGGAAAGCGACCCGGGATCCTGCGACGGTTTCCTCTATCACCGGAACGGAGGATGCGTGCGATTAAACAACAGGCGAGGGGTTGAATTGAGAGAAGGGGACCGAGGGATGAGTCAGATTATTTGTTCCCGCTCTCCAAACATAAAGGGGAATTGGAGGCGCATGCTGCCGCCTCAACCCGATGCCCGTCAGCCAGTCAATACCCGGGAAAGTCAGTACAGACACAAAACGGGGGAATAAATAGCAACCGCAGAAAGGGGCGGCTCAGTCAAAGGAACGGGCTTGTAAACCCTTTCATCCCGGTCCGGGAAGCAGTACCAGAAGGTATTAATTCTCATCTGTCATCATTATTCAGCCGGTGCGCTTGAACGGAGGATATCATGGAATACGATCATTTCATAGAGGATGTGCGGAATCTTGATTTTATCAGGGATCGTGTGACCGCGGACGCCGCGGTGAAAGCAGTGCTCGGTATCATTGCCAGCCGTATGAGCAGCGAGGATGCCAGGCAGTTTACCTCCCGTCTTCCGGACCCTCTTAATCTCGATGTGCTCCGCAGCCATCAGCGCCGCGAGCTGGGCATCTCACCGGAGGAACAGGTGGGCGTGATTCGCGCACAGTTCAAGCTCACGGAGGACCAGGCACAGGTGCTCGTGGACACTGTCCTGCGGAATGTCAAAGAAGCGGTTGGCGAGGAGACATTTTCAAACCTCTCCCAATACCTGCCTTCCGACTGGATGGCAGCCATTCAGCGTGCGTAAACGGCGGCGGAGCGTCCGCGGTGGGGTCTCCGCACCCCATGCACGGACCGCGGCGCTCCGCCTTTCTGAATCGAATGTTCGGGATGCAGCGGAGACCTTTCCGGTGTCGGCATGTCAGCCGGGAACGGCACGGCGGCCGGCGGTAATGGGCGGAGAAAGGAAGGAGCGCCATGGAATACCAGGATTTCATCCGGGACGTCATGTCCCTAGATTTCATCGAAGACTCGGAAACTGCCGATGCCGGGATTAAGACCGTGCTTCGCATCCTCACGAGCAGGATGGAGGAACCGGAAGGACGGGAACTCACGGAGCGGCTCCCTGAGCCGCTGTCATATGACAACCTGCACCAGAAAAGCGGCCCCTCGGTTCTCATTTCGCTCAACGAGGCGGTGACCAAGATATCCGCTCAGTTCAAGCTGGAACACACCCAGGCCTCGCGTCTCATCGGAACCGTACTCGACTCTGTAAAGCGGGCGGTCGGGAAAGAAGGCACTGAGAAACTTGAACATCATCTGCCGCCGGACTGGGTCTCCATACTCCGGCAGGGAACCGCGGGAAAAGGTCAGTTTATAACCTCCTGACCCCGGACAGAAAGCGTTGAGAACGGATTCCGGCGATCAAACCGACTCGTTCTGCTCCGGAACCAAGTGAAACCTCGATTCCACTTTGCCATGCATGGCCTGATGCCGGAAGCATTTGGGAGTGGAAAACGGAACAGGTATTATGGGGCTTTCCTCTACCGCTCATCTACAACGCTGGTGAGGGTGACAAATGACACGTTATGAACTGGCGCCTTTGGACTCGGCATGGGATACCGCACTCATGCAAATGCCGAACTGGAACATTTTCCAGACCTCGACATGGATGAAAACGTACACCTCAGTATACTTCGGCAAAGAAACCGCCCAGGGATTGGTCATCGAATCGGACGGGAAAGTGATCGGCATGCTGCCCATGCTCATTCTCAAGCGATTTGGATGCCGCATTCTCGGTTCTCCGGTCCGGCACTGGCTCACCCCTTTTACCGGATTTGCTTGGAACACCAGCCTTTCCGACTGCCTGCTCCCCTATCATGAATTCTGCAGAAAAAGCAGAATCAACTACAGCACGATCACCTTCGCGGATACCGAGGCCACCATATTCGCGAAGTCAAACGGGTATCGCACCACTGCTTTCAAAACCGCGGTCACTCCATTGCGGGAGGACCTGGACTCGCTCTGGAAACGGATCAAGGGAGGACAACGGAACCGCATCCGGAAAGGGGAGAAATCGGGCTTCACTCTGACCGCTCTCCCTTCGAGGGAGATTATCGGAGAATACACGAGAATTCGCAGAGAACTCTATCATCATCAGGGGATTGATTCTTCGCTCGCGGATACCTTCCTGAGGGAAATCAGCGTAGCGCTCCCCTCCGGTTCGATCCGGTTCTTCACCGCGATGGACGGCTCCTCACTGGCCGCCGCTGCTGTCCTGCTGCTTTTCCGGAACACCTGTTACGGATGGGACACCGTATCCAACCCGCTCTACCGTAAATTCAGCCCCGGATGCGCCGTACACTGGCAGACCATGGTCTGGGGACACGAGAACGGATATGAGGTCCTGGACTGGGGCGGCGCCAATACCCCGACCATCGCCGAATACAAATTCAGTTACGGAGCCGGGCAGCAGAACTATGTCATGATCGAGGACTATTCGCCGGCAAGCCTTTCCGTGGTTCTGGACGCGTTGCGAAAATACCGGAACAGTAAAAAAGCACGGTTCAGGACAAAGCCCGCACCGACGCCAGCGCCGAAAACGGCGTCGTCCCAGGTGTCGGTCGCGCCTGGCTCGCTTCTCCCGGGGATGCCGCCGCTGTTTTGATTACGTCATACCAAGAGAGATAGTGAACGGACGAGTCTGGACCGGTTCACCGGGCATGCATCCCGACCGGAATCGATGGGATGAATGCCGGTGACGCTGCGACGACTTACGGGGAGCGCCTCCCGACGGCAGGGCGGACAGGCGGAGTCCAGAGCAGGCGGACGGATAAGCTCAAGACTGGAATGTAATCCGCCTTTCGAAGGCAGCAACCGCCCGCCGCATCAGGCGCCCCACCAGTAAACGC
>JAWLHT010000151.1:0-12693 GCA_041690195.1 Candidatus Latescibacterota bacterium | reverse complement strand
GGTCCCCAACCCTGGATTCCAGGGTTGGGGTGACAGAAGGTGAACGAGGGGTGAGTTAGATTTTCCGGCCTGAACCATAAGACACCCGTTCACTACTATCTGCATACGTTTACAACAATGCCCTGTTGCCCCATTTCAGGCTGACGCACTGTCTTCACCAACGATTCTCCCCACGGACCGGGCGATCACCCGGATATCCTCGATCAGTCCCCTGAACCTGGCGGGCTTGAGCGACTGGGGACCGTCGGAAAAAGCCTCCACCGGGTTCTGGTGCACCTCGATGACCAGACCGTCGGCGCCCACCGCCACCGCCGCCCGCGCCAGGGGGATCACCGAATCCCAGCGCCCGCTGGCATGGCTCGGGTCCACCACGATGGGCAGACGCGAGAGCTCGTGGATGATGGGAATGGCGGAAAGGTCCAGTGTGTTCCGGGTCTGTTCCTCGAAGGTCCGGATACCCCGCTCGCAGAGGATGATGTTCAGATTTCCCTCGCTGGCGATATACTCGGCGGCCATGAGCAGTTCGTTGATGGTGGCGGCAAGCCCCCGCTTCAGCAGCACCGGTTTCGGCTGACGCCCCACCCGCTTGAGGAGCGAGAAGTTGTGCATGTTCCGCGCGCCTATCTGGACGATGTCCGAATACTCGCTTACCATCTCCACGGTGTCGGTATCCATAACCTCGGTGCAGATGGGCAGGCCGGTCCGCTCACGGGCCTCCGCCATGATTTTCAGGCCCTCTTCGCCGAGCCCCTGGAAGGCGTAGGGCGAGGTCCGCGGCTTGAACGCTCCGCCCCGCAGAATGGTTGCGCCCCCTTCTTTAACCATCTCCGCGACCTCCAGGAATTTTGTCCGGTCCTCCACCGCGCAGGGCCCGGCGATCACCGGCAGCGACGCGCCGCCGAACTCGTTCGCCCCCACCCGCACCACCGAACGCTCCTTGCCCTCCAGTGATACGAGCTTGTAGGGTTTGGAGACGTGGATCACCTCCAGGACGCCGTCCATCACCCCGATGTTGGATGCATCCACCCGGGTCTTGTTCCCCAGCACGCAGATGGTGGTGCGCTGCACCCCGGGCATGGGCTGCGGGGTGAACCCCATGGCCCGGATAATAGCGGAAACCGCCGCCACCTGGGCGGGGGTCGCGTCGTTCTTCATGACGATGAGCATGGGTGTCTATCCTTTGTGTGGCATAAAAACTCGTCCGTCAGGAGCGGCAAGCAGATCCGATCCATCCATGAATTCAATGAATAAACGGCATGAGCTTCGCCACAACCGTTTACGGGGCCAGATGCTCTCCGGGGCGGAGAAACTGATACGTGAAGCAACTCCGTACAACGATCCTCCAAACCTATGCGCCGCCCTGGTCAGAACGATGCTGGAAATCATAAGAGCCGTGTCACGCGTCATATGGGTGCGCATGTTATTTGGCACGGAAACGCACCGGCATACAAGAAGCATGTGTGATAGAGGGTTACCAATTTAAGCCAGTGCGGGACCGAAGACAAGGAGAAATATTCCCGGAGCTGCTTGTCAGCGGTATTGCAACTGGTTCGGAGTCCTGCGTTATTTTCTTGAAAAAACCGCGCTCCGGTGTTTTATTCATTCTGTTCCCACATACCTCACAACAGGGGAGACGACGAAATGAGCGTAAACGATTCGATGATTCCTTCGGAGCGCCCGGAGAGTGATTTCCCCGCTGGCTTTGACTCCACAGATTGCATCGATTATTCCCGGAGAGCATTCTTGATGCATGCCGCCGCGGTGGGCGGTCTCACCGCCGGTACGGGCGCGCTCAACACTTTTTTTCAACCACATGCCGCAGGGGCGATGGAAACCGCGATGCAGACAATTGAACCAAACATGATCGGCGCGTACGGCGGCTGGGCCGCTGCGCGCACCGGAGACAAACCGCAGGCTTTCTCTTTCCGGAATTCCGCATGGTCGAGCATCGAAACATGGCGGAGCGCCGCCCGGAAATGCGTCATGGAGCGTATCGCGGCTCCCGACATCGGAGCCGCGCCGAAAGCTACCGTACACAAGCGGTATGTCCATGAGGGGCTCCAGGTGGAGGAACTGTCCTGGCAGCTGCCCTACGGCCGTCCCACCGAAGCAATCCTCCTGAAACCGCGGAACGCCCGGGGAAAACTGCCCGGCATACTGGCGTTCCACGACCACGGGGCGAACAAATATTTCGGCGCCCGGAAGATCACCCGGACTGCGGATGCCTGTCACCCCATCATGGAATCCCATCAGCGGGAATACTACAGCGGTCGGGCCTGGGCCAACGAGATCGCCAAACGGGGCTATGTGGTTCTGGTATCGGATGCGTTTCCCTTCGCGAGCCGGCGGGTGATGCTTCAGGATGTCCCGGAGGTCCTCCGGGGCAGGCTGAACGACAACGATCCGGAGAATCCTGAAAACATTACCGCTTACAACACCTGGGCGGCGGAACATGAGCACGTGATGGCCAAGTCGCTCTTCTGCGCGGGAACGACCTGGCCGGGTGTATTCTTCGCGGAGGACCGCGCGGCGCTCGACATCCTCTGCGCCCGCGACGACGTGGACTCGAAGCATATCGGGTGCGGCGGGCTTTCCGGCGGGGGAATGCGGACGGTGTTCATGGGTGGCCTCGACCCCCGGATAACCTGTGCGGTCTGCGTGGGGTTCATGACGACCTGGCGGGATTTCCTCCTCAACAAATCCTTCACCCACACCTGGATGACCTATGTCCCCCTGCTACCCAACGAAATGGATTTTCCAGAGATTCTGGGACTGCGGGCCCCGCTGCCGACCATGGTGCTGAACGATTCCGAGGACGGTCTCTATACCCTTCCGGAGATGGAGCGGGCGGACGGAATCCTCCGGGACATGTATCACAAGGCGGGCGCGGAGGACCGGTACCGGTGTTCCTTCTATCCGGGAGACCACAAATTCGATGCCGCCATGCAGGAGGAAGCGTTCGGGTGGTTCGACCGGTGGCTGAAACCGTAGCGAGAGGATTCAGCGGAACCCGCCATACATGCCCGGTTATGATACGGGGGGCGTTTTTGAAACGCCCCCCGTTTTTTGCTTTCTCAACCGCCGCGCAACTCCGGAACAACGAAGCTCACTTGAGCAGCGTGAGTTTCCTGGTCTCGACCGCATTCCCCACTTTCAGGCGGGCGAAATACAGTCCGCTCGCCGCACCGGAGGCATCCCACTGCAGCGCGTGCTCTCCAGCCGGGTATTCGCCGGAAGCAAGGGTCGCCACTTCCCGCCCGAGAGCGTCGAACACCTTCAGTGAAACCGCGGAACGTGCAGGAAGCATAAAGGAAATGGTCGTGAACGGGTTGAACGGGTTCGGATAATTCCCGTTGAGACTGAACCGTCCCGGAGAATCCGTGGCATCCTCCACGGACACCGGTCCGTTCCCGGTCATGCGCGCCAGGCTGCCATCATCAAAAACAAGCCAACCGTTGTATGGATCGATGAACGAAATATCAAAGATCCTCTCCATGACCGGCACAGGCTGGGTAGTCCAGGTCGCGCCGCCATCCGTGGTGTGCATGACCGCACTGTACTGGGTCTGCCCCTCGGGATGGTAGTGGGTCCCGATCCATCCGATTTCAGGGGTGAGAAAGGTGACAAAGTTCCTCGTATCCGTTGACAGATGAATGCCCGTGTTGGTCACGGGAATCCAGTTTGCCCCGCCATCCGTGGTATGCAGGATCAGTTCGCCGCTGACCACCCAGCCGTTCAGCGTGTCGGTGAAATGGATACGGGTATCGGTGAGCAGATCGCTGCGATGCTGGGAAACCCAGGTCTGACCGCCATCCGTGGTGTGCAGAATCTCGTGGGGAGCGGTCGGTTCGCCGGAAACCGACAGCGAATCAGACACCATCCACCCGTTGTTCGCATCCACGAAGGTGAAAATGCCGATCCGATCCGACACCTGCGTCCAGGTCTCGCCGCCGTCCGTGGTCCGGAGCAGGGCCGGGATGGAGATATTCATGCTGTTGTTCGGAACGGTGTCGGCGAACACCGCCGCCCAACCGGTATTTTCGTCAACGAACCGGACGAACAGCCCGGTTTTCCACGGGTCAATAAGTTTTCTGCTCCAGGTCGAGCCGCCATCCGTGGTCTTGAACATAACCGCGCCGCCCGGATTTTCGAAACCGCCGAGAGTTCCGATAATCCACCCGGAGTTACCGTTGACAAAGCTCATGGCATAGGCGGGATCGGACATGACCGAGAGGGTATCGCCGGGCGAAAGGGTGATGACCTCCCATTCCGCGCCACCATCCGAGGTACGAAGGAGTCTCCCATCCTCGACCGAAATGAACCCTCTTTCCGGGGTGGCGAACTGCATCCTGCCAATCGTCATTCCCGGCAACGGTGCATCTACATGCACCCAATTCTGAGCATTTGCCATTGGGGCAAGCAGGCAGCATAGCACAACCGTTGTATGCAGAACGTTCATATCTCCCCTCCTCTGAATGAAAAACCGTCGGCCGCATGGAGCGACCGTGATACGCGAATGGACTGCAACCGGGGTGATTCCGCCTTCATATCCCGGGGCAAACATATATTCCAGCGGATTTTGTGTCCAAAAAAAAAAGGCTCATAAACATCGGGGTGGGTTACCGATGCGTTACTCCCGAGTTTCCTCCCGAATATCCCTGATTCGTTTCAGTATTGCCAGGATGTGACCGGATTTCAGTACGGACGCCAGGTGTCCTTCGCAGAACCTATCCTTCCGCACATGAAGAGTGAGCAGTTTTCGAAGCGTCTCCATTGAGGCCGCATTCAGCTTTTCCGGCTCATTGAGCAGTTCCACCGCTTCCCCCTGCCAGCGGCCCCAGTCGAACACTATCGTCCATCCGTCATCATAGAGGGTTTGTACGAACGCATTCGTTTCCGGTGCGTAGGTAAACTCCGGCAGACATCCCCGGCAGAATTCCCACTGGCCCGAACTGAATTCCGGAGTATCGAATACCTCAATAAACGCCAGTAATCGGTCATAATCCGGGGAAAATCTCTGTTTCACCCGCAGACCCTTTCCTGAATGACAGAAATCAGCGTGTTGTCTCCCACCATTTCTTGCCGAAATGCTCCACTTCCCGTACCTCGCCACGCTCCCGCAGTTCGGCGAGCATGCGCTCCACGGCTTCCTTTTTCACCCCCAACGCCGTACTCAGGTCCTCCGCGCTTCCGGGGCGGCGTTTGATGTATTCGAGAATTTCCGCGGAGGTGACTGTGCTCTCCGCACCCGTTTCCCGGCGGAAGGAGGCGATGACCTCCGCCCTGGGACCGAAGAATTCCCGGATATCCTCCATTCGTTCCCGAGAGAGCGGGCGCGCCGCGCTATCGGCGGGCGGACGGACCACGGTATTCAGGTGGACGGCGTCGGGATTGATCTCTCCGACTGCGGTTTTCAGCGCCTCCAGGTCCTCCGGCGAGTCGTTGATGCCCGCTACAAGAAGGATTTCCAGCCAGATTTTCCCGGCGAATTCACGGCGAAAAGCGGCGAGTCCCGCGATAATATCGGCGGTATGAAGCGTGGGCTCGGGATGGCAGACCGCCCGGAAGCTCTCGTCGCGGGCGCTGTCCAGGGAGGGCATGACCGCGTCGGCTTCGAGCAGGTCGCGACGCACCGATGGGTCCATGAGCGTGGTGCCGTTGGTGATGACACAGACCGGGGTATCGGCGATGGATTTCACCGCATGGATGAGTTCGCCCAGCCCGGAGTGCAGGGTGGGTTCGCCGGAACCGGAGAAGGTGATCCAGTCCGGTTTGGGGTGTGTGGCGAAATACTCCCGGATTTCGGCCAGGATTCCGGCGGTCGGGGTGTATTCGCGACGCTCACGAGTGGTCCTCGGCGTCTCTCCGATCTGGCAGTAGATACAGGAAAGGGTGCAGGTCTTGAAGGGAATGATGTCGATGCCGAGCGAGAGGCCCAGCCTCCGCGAGGGCACGGGTCCGAAAATATGTTTCATTTTTTCCTCCGGTACAAATATATTAGACTGCTGGAGGATAAGCAACACCGTCCCGCGCCGGAAAAAGTTGGGGACGGTTTCTCGCAGAGTCGCAGAGGGAAAAGAGAGAAAAACCATTCTCTCGCAAAGGCGCAAAGGAAAGACAAGGGACAAGGAAAGACGCAGGAGTACCACGGATAGATACGGATAGAGCTGATGACATGATTCTTTTCATCAGCTTTTATCATTCCAGTCATACGCACCACCATTCTGACCATTTGTTCTCTATGGCACTCAGGCACGTTGGCACTTCTTTTCGGAGCTCCCATGATCGACGAAAAATGGATTCAACGGACGCTCGACCGGATGAGGGTGGAGGAGAAAGTCGGGCAGGTGCTGTTTCCGCGCATCGACGGTTATTTTCTCAGCGAGGACGATGAACGGTTCCAGGAGTATGCGGGCTGGGTCGAGCGGTTCCATGTCGGTGGACTGGAGCTCTTTTTCAGCGACATTTACGGCGCGGCGTTTCTCCTCAACCGGCTCCAGGCCCGGGCGAAAGTGCCGCTCCTGTTGAGCTGCGACGCCGAAACCGGAATGGCGCACCGGGTGGCCGGGACCACCCACCTAACCCACAACATGGGCCTGGGAGCCTCCGGCGACGAGCGCATGGCCTATCTCCAGGGGAAAATTACCGCGCTGGAGGGAACGGCGGTCGGAGTACACCTCTTCGAGGGGCCGACCGTGGATGTCAACGTGGACCCGGACAACCCCATCATTGCGGTGCGGAGTTTCGGAGACGACCCGGAGTTCGTTTCCCGCATGGGCGCGGCCTTCGTCCGGGGGCTCCAGGACCACGGCATGATCGCCTGCGCCAAGCACTTCCCCGGCCACGGCAACACCAAGGTGGACAGCCATATGGACATGCCGGTCATCGACGTTCCCCGGGAGGTGCTGGACCGGGTGGACCTGCCGCCGTTCCGGGCCGCTTTCGCCGCCGGCGCCATGAGCGTCATGACCGCCCACATCCGGGTCCCGGCGCTCGACCCCGATCCCGCCGGATATCCCGCCACCCTTTCCCGTGCGGTTTCCACGGACCTCCTGCGCGGGGAGATGGGCTTCGATGGCCTCATCATGACCGACTGCATGCGCATGGACGGCATCACCCGGTATTTCCCGCCGGGAGAAGCCGAACTGCAGAGTTTCCTGGCCGGATCGGACATCATTCTCGGGCCGTTCCTGGAGGAAGCCTTCGAAGTCATGGTGAAAGCGGCGGAATCGGGACGGCTCCCCGTGGAACGACTGGACGCATCCATACGCCGTATCCTCCGGGCCAAATCCTGGTGCGATCTCCACGAAAACCGGCTCACCGATCCCAACGAGATTCACTACCGGGTCTGCACGGCGAGCATCCTTTCCGACGCCCGGGAGCTGGCCGAAGCGTCGGTCACCCTGCTCCGGAACGAAGAGGATGTCCTTCCCATCCGCAGGGAACGCAAGCCCCGCATCCTGAGCATCGTCTACTACGACCACCCCCTGGGGAACATCGGCGAGACCTTCCAGGAGGAGATGCGGCGCCGGGCCACCGACACCTTCCACCAGTACTACCAGGAAGGGCTCGTGGACGAGTCCGGCAACATCCAGACCATCACCATCCCCTGCGACAGTGACCCGCGCATCGAAGATGCGGCCATCGAGCGGGCAAAGGAGTACGACATCGTGGTCTGCGCCCTGATCTACCGCATCATCATGCGCCGCAACACTCCCAACCTGCGGCCGCGGGCGGCGGACTTCATGCGGCGGCTCCGGGCCGAGGGCGTCCCGGTGGCGGCGGTCTCCTTCGGCGCGCCTTATGTGGCGAAGCAGATCCCGGATACGGAGGCTTTTATCGCCGCATACATGTACTCCCCAGTGGTCCAGAAGGCCGTGGTGCGGGCCCTTTTCGGGGAGATTCCCTTCCGGGGAAACGCCCCGGTGCGCCTGGACCGCTCCTGAGCACATCCGGTATTCGCCCCTATCGGAGCGCCGGTAGCTTTCTCGACGAAAAACGCCGCGGGCAGATCCCCGCGGCGTTTTTCGTCGGCGGCTTCCGGGAGATCACTCCCCCGCTTCCGAAAACCGAATATCTACTGTATCGATATAGTAGGTCCGGGCGGTTTCCCAGGTTCCCCAAACACCGAGAACGATATAGACCATGCCGTCCGGGCCCGTGTCAACCGTAAAGGTGTGCCGTTTCTCCAGCCAGATGTGTCCCACGTCCGATCTCGCCCCGTTTCCCGTATCCGCCTGAAAGTTGAGTCCCTTCCCGTTCTGTGGGGGCTGTGCCGATGCCCCGGCGATAATGGTGAAATGGTTCAGGTCACCGTAGTCGGCCGTGGCGAAATCATACTCTATGGAGACGGTGTAGGTGGTATCCGGTTCGAGGGTAAAGGCGCGCTGCATCCAGATCTTTCCGGCATCGTTCAGGTTGTTCATGAAAAAGCGCATTGACCAGGAGTCACTGGTGGCACGGTCCCTGCTTCGCATGACCGCCCAGGGTATTGTTTGGCCATCCAGTTCCAGGTCGGCGCCATGAGCTTCCCAACCCTGAGCGCCGTTCTCAAAGGTGAAGGTGTAACTTTTCGCCACCGGCCCGGGACCGGTGCTGTTCTCGCTGCAACCGGCGAGAGCCGCGGCCAGCAGAAGCGGAAACGCGATACGGAGATGCATGGAAACCTCCCGGAATCGGGCGATGAATGATTCGTACGCAAGGTGAATCAATCGGTACTGCCTGTCTGAATGGGAATCGTGTGATGCAAATGATAACCGATAATGAAAGACAGACGACAGCATACGCCAGTCTCATTATCCTGTTGCATCAGGCGGGTTCTCCGGCGGATGAAACGCGAACGCTATTCTTCCCGCTCCGACGCCGGGATATTGATCTGGAACATGGCCGAACGGATGAATTTCGGGTTGTCCCGGGTCGGAGAGAATCCGCCGCCGACATAGAAGAAAAGGGATTCCCCCTTCTCATCCAGTTCGAGGCCGTAGGGAGCGCCCGCGTTGTATCCATACTTCTCCAGATAGAACCGGTTCAGGAAAGCCAGGACCTTCCGCTTTCCGGTCCGGGTGTCGTATTGCACCACCGGGGTCCCGAGGGGCATGGCGCGGCTCCCGATTCCGGGGAGATAGTAGATGTAACGCAGTTTGGGGCTCTGACACATGTTGGCGGTGTAGTATCCCTCCCGGCCCCAGTTCGTCCCGATGAGCTCGGTGCGGTCCTCCGAGGGGAAGAACTTGAAGAACGCCCCGTTTTCGCTGAAACACCAGAATGCGCCGTCCGAAGTCTTGAATTCGGTGTGGGACCGGATGGGGTTAGGCTTGCCGGTGGCGGGATTGGCGGGAACCGAGGCTTTCATCCGGGTGAACACGTTGTTTCGGCGGGTCCAGGAGACAAACCGCTGCTCCCCCCGGTAACGCTCATTTTCGGGGTGGGTTACGGTGTCGGTGGAATAGAATATCCCGGTATCGTGGTCGAGCATGGTGCAGCGGCGGTGCCAGAAGATGCCCCGCGGGGGCGCTCCGGCGTAAAGCGGGCGGCGCTCCTCCGTATCCCAGGCAAACACAATCCCATTCTCCTCGGCCACGGCGAAAAACACTCCCCGTTTTCTGTCCCAGTTGTAGTAGGGCCAGGATGACCCTTCCAGCGGAACACCGTAATCGGTGAGCTTTCTATCATAAATATTGTAGTGGAAAAGCCGGCTCCCGGTGTAGACCGTGTCCCACTCTTCCCGGGTCGGAAACGGGCCGAAATAGGTGAGAAACCACATGTCTCCCGAGGGGTCAATATCCGGGTCGCCGTGAATCTTGGAGTCCGCGTAGTCCGCCGGAGTCCAGCGCATGGCCGCGCGGAGGTCCACCACGAGTGCGTGGCTTTTCGATTTCGGGTCATACCGGACAATGTAGGCGTTTCCCCCGTAGGAACGGTGATCGCCGATGGAGAAGAAGAAGCAGCCGTCCGGGCCCTTCGTGACATCGCCGTAGCCCTCCCACACGCCGCCGGTGCGGGAATCGTCCGAGTAGAGCACCGGCAAAAACCAGGGATCGTATCCCTGGATGATGCCAAACTCCACCGTCGGCGGGACCTTCGCCACGTCAAAGTCGCGCAGGTCGGGATAGTCTTCCGGCACAGCGAGGAAGTCAGCCGAACGGTCGGTGTACATGCGCCCGGTGAGACGGATATTTCGTTTGTCGTGCTTCTCCTCCCATGCCTTCCATTCGTCCGCGCGGTTTTGCGCCCGGGCCGAATGCGGGGCCGGAACGAGAAACAGCGTCACAAGGAGAAATGCTCCAGCAAAAAACCGGGTGTCCATCAACGGATTCCTCCGTGAAGAATGTCGTGACGGTTTATCCGCGCGGATATTCCGCAATGGATGCATGGTATCACACCGTGATCTCGTATCCCTTCTGCCTGCCGTAGCCACTGATACGAATGAGCTCACGCTCCACCGCAACCAGGGCGTAGGCGTTGTTCTCCAGCCCGGAACCCTCCACCGCCGCGGCAAAGGTGACATAGGGAATGCCGCCCACACGGTGCATTCCCCCGGCGTGATTGTGGCCCTGGAAAACCGCGCGGACATTCCCCGCCGCTTCCAGGATGCGGCGCACCTCCGGGGCGTTCTTCACCCCGTGAGGGTCGGTCTCTTCGTGCAGGTTCTGGTGAATGAACACGAGAACCGGCCGGGATCCCGCGCGGGCGAGCTCCGCGGCGAGCCATTCCCGCTGGGGAGCGTGGATGTACGTCTCCGTCCAATCAAAATTCCCGGCGCGGTAGTGCCCGCCGTCCGGATTGAAGTTGCCGTCGAGAACGATGCCCCGGTACTCTCCGGCATCGAAGGCGTACATGCTATCCCGCGCGCCGCTCAGGTCGAGGAATTCATCTTTGGAGAAGGTGGCGACATCGTGGTTGCCGAGCACGTGATACCGCACGCCCCGGAATCCCCGCAGGGTATCCCCGATGTCCCGGAGGTAGCCGGTCTCGGTTTCCCGGTCCGCCTTGTCGATGATATCGCCAAGTTCGATGAGAAAAGCCGGAGCGGCGGCGTTCATGGTCCGCACGCATTCCGCCAGCTTGACCCGGGAATCACGGTAGTGACGGGTGCCCCAAGGGTCACGGTCGGCGTAATGGAGGTCGGTGACCACCCCGAACACGAGCGTTCCCGGAGCGTCTTCCCGTCCGGCCCGGGCGGTTTGTGCGACGGCTTCCGTGCACCCGAACCCGGCGGCGCATCCCAGGGCGAGAAAATCCCGCCGCGAGACCCGCGGTGTCTCATGACCATGGAATGAATGCACTCCGGATTTCCTTTCGGGTTATGCGAAGAAATGAAAATCTGCCGGGGACGGCCCCGGAATTCCCGGAAGCCGTCCCCAATGCCCCAACGAAACCCTGCATCAATGGATTCAGGTCGAAACGAGGAGCGGCGTCCCCCCGCCGGGCCTGCGTGTGGAAAGGTCATCGCCCCACTCCCGTCCGTTCCCGTCCACGCCTTTCTGGGCGGCCACGCTGTTCACCAGGACCACCAAGTCCTCATTGGTGTGATTGTAGATGCCGTGGGAGTCGGTGAGACGGCAGGGGAGTGCGTCCCCCGCCTGGACTTCCCAGGTCACCCCGTTTACCGTGGAGAGGCCTTTTCCGGAGACGACGTAATAGATCTCCTCGATAAGGTTGTGCTGGTGATAGCCGATCGAGGTCCCCGGCTTGAGAACGCAATGATCAACGAAATACCAGGGTGTTTTGAAGGAATCGTTGGCCCAGAGGCGGCGGAAGAGGATGTCCCCTCTCCCCTGGTGGGCCCGTGGAGCCGGATGGCAGAGACTCGGGTCGAGATTGGCCCAGAGGAACGGAGCGGGAGACTCCACCCGGACATTGACCAGGTCTTCCTTGTAATCGATGTTGTCGTATTTCCCTTTGACCATCCCCACGCCGACATTCATCCACTGGAGGGTCTTGTCCGAAGCGTTGTAGATGCCGTGGGAGGATCCGGCCGGACAGAGTACGAGGGAACCCGCGGGGAGTTCCGCGGTGCGGCCGTTCACCGTGAACCTGGCCACGCCGTCATAGATGATGTACATCTCTTCCATGGTGCGGTGCAGGTGCTCGCCGATCCCGGTCTTGGGGGGCATCACCCCGCGATGCACGAAGAGGAAATTGGTCTTCATGACCTCGCCGGGGATGAGGGACGTGTACCGGAATGTTCCCGCACCGCCGTGGGCATGGGGCGCATCCTTGAACTTCGAGGGATCGGTGCGGCCGAATACGGGCCGTTCTTTCGTTTCCTGGGCGTTGACACCGGCCACCGCCGCGCCGAACGCGGCCAGCGCCAGTCCGAGCATGTTCCTCCGCTGCATCAGTTTTCTCTCCTCTCGGTGAACGGTCACGGCACGCTTTCCGCACCTCCGGAGAGAGCGGAAAACGGCCTTCCGTCCGGGGCCGCCTATGGCTCCGGACGGTTCGGATACACGGGTCCATATGGGGAAAAATACGGTATCACCTTGCGCGGTTCAACATAAATCCGGCCGATACAGACGACGGGTGAAAAGTATTCGAGCAGAAGTCGAATCACCTTCTACGAAAACGCGATCAATACACAAAGAAAGCCTGCGGGGAGTCCCTTCCCAAGGGAAAATACGGTGTATCATACTGAAGGTGAGTCAAATCGTGAAGAAAGCGGGGAAAAGACTGTCTGAATGGGGATGCGGG
>JAWLHT010000150.1:0-12791 GCA_041690195.1 Candidatus Latescibacterota bacterium | reverse complement strand
CTTCTTGAGAGACCCGACCTGCTGCTCCTCGATGAGCCCACCAACCATCTCGATCCCGAGACGGTGGACTGGCTGGAAGCCCAGCTCCGGGATTATCCCGGCACGGTCATCGTGGTGACTCACGACCGCTACTTTCTTGACAACATCACCAAGTGGATTCTCGAACTGGATGGCGGGGAGGGGATTCCCTGGGAAGGGAGCTATTCTTCCTGGCTCGGTCAGAAGCTGGCGAAGCTCGCCGCAGGAGAGAAGAAAGAGTCTCCGCGACGCCGTGCCCTGGAACGGGAACTGGCCTGGATCCGCATGAGTAACCAGGATCGTCACGAACTCTCCCGCGCCCGTCTGGCCGAATACGAAAAGCTGGTGGCCAAAGAAGCCGCCGACGAGTACGAGGTCATCCAGGTCGCACCCGGTCCGGATTTGGGGAACCAGGTGATCGAGTTCCGGAATGTCACCAAGGGGTTTGGCGATCAGACGCTCGTGAAAGACCTGAGTTTTGCGTTGCCTCGCGGTGCGGTGGTGGGGGTGATCGGACCGAACGGCGCCGGGAAGACCACGCTTTTCCGCATGATCACCGGGCAGGAGAAGCCCGACTCCGGCGAAGTGGTTGTCGGGCCCTCTGTGCAGCTCGCCGCGGTGGACCAGGAGCGCACCGCGCTTTCCGGCGACATCACGCTTATTGAGGAGATCGGTGGCGGGAACGCGGATATTCCCTTTGGGAAGCGCACCATTCCGGTGCGGCAGTACGCCGCCCGCTTCGGTTTCAAGGGCGCGGACCAGCAGAAGAAGGCGACCGAGCTTTCCGGCGGCGAACGGAACCGCTGCAATCTCGCCAAGGTGCTCAAGGTGGGCGGCAACGTCCTGCTCCTCGACGAGCCCACCAACGACCTCGATGTCAACACACTCCGTCTTCTGGAAGAAGCTATCCAGAACTTCAAGGGCTGTGTCATGGTCATCAGCCACGACCGGTTTTTCCTGGACCGTATCTGCACCCATCTGCTCGTGTTCGAGGGCGACGGACAGGTCCGGTTCTTTACCGGGAACTACCAGGAGTACGAAACCTGGCGGGTGAAGGAACTCGGCTCGAAGCTCTTCGAGAATCGCCGGAGCCGGTACAAGAAACTGGTGAAGTAGCGCTGGTTGAAAAGTGCAAATAAAGGGGGGAACCGTTCACTGGGCGGTTCCCCCCTTTTTGCGGTGTTCTTTCCGGTGCTTTTGGAGGCGGCTCAGCCCATTGATTCGTCCGCCGAGGGGCCGTAGGTGGGGGGTACCGGCACGTCGAGAAGCCGGAAGTACAGGCCGAGTTGGGCGCGGTGGTGAATGGTGTGGCTGAAGATAATGCTCCGGAGCACGGCGATACGGGGTTCCGTGAAGAGCGCGGCGCCGTTGGAGAGGAGCGTCCAGGGCTGGGAGAGCCGGACGTCATCAACACCGGCCAGGGCAGCCCGGCTCCGTGCGATGTTTGTATCGAACTGGCCCAGGAGTTCATCCCGGCTGGCCGCGGACTGCACGCGGGGAGGTTCAATGCCGCCCGGCATGATATCGAAGCTGTCCTCTTCGAGAATGTAGGCCATCCAGCCCGGGATATTGGCCAGATGGGTGGCGAGTTCACCCATGGAAAAGGATTTCCCGTGCGGTTTCCAGCCGAATGCGGCTTCCGGGACCCGCTCCAGCGTCTTCCGGGTGTTCGCCGCTTCCGCATCGAATTCGGAAAGCATGCTTTGAATGGATGTCATGGACCGCTTCCTCCGAAAAAGAGAGTTATTACTCCCGACTTCTGACTTCTGACCCCTGTTCTTTCACATAAACCGCTCGAAGCGGTCCTTTTTGGCCTTGCAGATCGGGCACACCTCGGGCGGCTCCTCCCGGGCGCAGAGATATCCGCAGACCTTGCAGCGCCACACCGGGTAGGGGAGTACGGCGGGGCTTTCGGCCGCTTGCGGCGTCTGGAACTGCTTCCGCTCCTCGCGCGGGGGACGCCGCTCCGGAATGGAGGACAGCTTCACCTCGCCCGCCAGCACCCGCCGTGAGACGTAGAGCGCGCAGTAGCAGGCGTCGTGGTCGGTGAGGTCGGGGTCGCGGTAGTCGCAGGGGCAGACGATGTCCACGTCCTCGATTTTTACCCCCTCGGCCAGACGGCAGGGGCAGGAGGGATATCCGTAGCGCTCCTCGTTGGTGATGAGCCCCTCTACCAGTTCCTTCGTGAATTCCTCATCCGGGTTGAGGTGGTATCCGCCGGACTCGGCCTCGCGTTTGAGGCGGGCGTGAAGAGCGTTGATTCGTTCAGGTGAAGTGGGCATGGTTCAGGCCCCCGCCAGTCCGCGAATTTCGTCCTCGTCGTATCCCACGATGCACCACTCGTTGTCGATGACCAGGGTGGGATAGGATCCCCCCGGGTTCCAGCGGGAAACGGTGATTTTGGCTTCACGACTGTCTTCGCCTTCGAGAAGGTCCACATCGACATAATCGTACCCCAAGCCCAGTTCGTTGAGAAGCCGCTTGGCTTTTCGGCACCAGGCGCAGGTGCTCAGGGCATACAGCACGATTCTGGCCGGAACGCGTCCATCCACATGGGTGTAGGTGATCATGCAGTGCTCCTTTTTGGGAAAAGATGTATACCGTTAATAATACGGTAAATCCGGTTGAAACGGCAAGGAGTTTTGTCCGGGGCGGAGCGCATAAAAAAGAAACGGCGAACTGAGTGTCCGCCGTTTTCATGCCGGGAATTGATACCGGGGATCAGCGTTTTCCGGCGGTTTTCGTGGAGAAAATAATCTTCCCGAACCGGTCGGGCGCATGGAATCCGCGGCTCTTCTCATCGCCCCATTTGGTCTGGTTCCAGGCGGACAGTTCCTCGCTCCCCTTGACCGTCGGACGGGGGTATTCGTAGCGGTACAGGTTGATGCGCCAGAACTCGCCGTCCTTGGGCGGGAAGCTCCGCGTGGGAGCGCTGAAGGCGATCTCCTCGAAGGGGAAGGCCAGCTCGCAGACCCAGTTTTTATCCACGTCGGTGGAGTCGTTCAGGGTGCCGTCCACCCCGATGCCGATCCCGAGTTTCTTATATGTCCAACTGTAGTCGCCGGAGCCGCCCTTGGCGAATTCCTTGTCCAGACGGAGCGCCATGAGTGCTCCGTAGGGGTTGATCTCCGCTTCGAGATAGTTGAGGCCATCGCCGTCCGGGTCGATGAACACCTCGGCCACTTCTTCCCGGCAGAGGCATTGGTCCCCGATTTCCCACTTTTTGGTGGCGGCCCAGACATCGCGGTCGTTCATGGTGAAGGCGATATAGAGGTACTTGTCATCCCAGAGCATCTGGGCCCGGGTGGCCTGCTTCGGAGCCGCGCCGCTGGTGTAGATCACGAAGGGCGAGGTGAACGGTGCGGCCTTCCAGCCGGGTTCGTTCAGTTTACCGTCCACGGCGATCTTTCCGGGCGTCCGGAGAACCGTATACTCATTGATGGTTTGGGCCGCTGCGCCGCCCGCAACCGTGAGGCACACCGCCAGTGCACCGTACCGTACCAGATTCCGCATGGTTTCCTCCACTGATGGAAGGGGTATCGAAGCCGTTTTCGAGGGAAGCGAAAATGTCGTGTGATAATCCCGCCGAAAATGAAAACCGGCGGGGGGTCGTGACCGCTTCGCCGGGCAGGATACCGGGCCGGTTACCGCTTCCCGGCTACTTTTTCCGAGAAGATGATTTTTCCGAACCGGTCGGGCGCATGGAAGCCGCGTTTGTTATCGGTCTGGTTCCAGGCGGTCAGTTCTTCTCCGCCCTTGACCGCCGGGCGGGGATACTCGTACCGGTACAGGTTGATGCGCCAGGACTCTCCGGGCTTGGGCGGGAAACTCCGGTTCGGCGACCAGGAGGAAACCGCGCTGTAGGGAACCGCCAGTTCGCAAATCCAGGACTGGTCCACGTCGGTGGAGTCGTTCAGGGTGCCGTTCACCTTCGTGCCGATCAGCAGGCCGGGGCAGGTCCAGGTGAAATCTCCGGAGCCTCCCTTTGCGTATTCCTTGTCCATGCGGAGCGGCATGAGCGCCTTGTAGGGATTAATCTCGATTTCGAGGTAGTTGAGCCCGTCCCCATCCGGGTCGATGAACACTTCGGCCACTTCCTCACTGCAAAGGCAGCCTTCCTTCCAGGTCCTGGTCTTGGCCCAGACATCCCGGTCGTTCATGAAAAAGGAAATGTAGAGGTACTTGTCATCCCAGAGCATTTTGGCCCGGGTGGTCTGCTTCGGCGCCGCGCCGTTGTGATAGACGACGAAATTGGCGGTGGCGGGAGCGGCTTTCCAGCCGGGTTCGTCCAGCGCCCCGTCAATGGTCATCCCCCCGGGAGCCTTGAAGACCGTGTACTCGTTGATGGTCTGTGCGCCTGTCATTCCGGCTGGAATCAGCAACAGCGCCAGCAGTGCCGTGACCGTTTTCGGGTACATCCGCGTTTCCTTTCTTCTACCCGCCATGAGTCTTCGCGGCGGTCAGACGGGTAAACCGAAACGTTCCGGATCGACATCATCCGGAGCGTGGGGATCACCACTTGATGAGCACGTATTCAACCGGTTCGTCGTCGTTCCGGCTTGCGGCGTAGTGGGTGACCGCTTTGGGGTCCACGGTGATTCCGGCATCCTGCGCGGATGCCAGCAGCTCGTGGATGCGGTCCCGTCGCCCCGTGGAATCGACATGCCTGCCCTCGATGAGGAGTTTCTGGGCATCCTCGAACACGAGAATGAGCTTGCCCTCCTCGACATAAGAACGCACGACCGTGCGTGCTTCCACGCCGCTTTGGGCAAAGGTGATTATCTGGTTGTACACCACATCATCCTGCATACGTCGCTCCTGTAAAACGACCTCCGGAAATGACACATTCTGTTTCGGCATAAGATACGTTTTTTTTTCCCAAAACTGAATACTATTTTTTCTTTCGGTGTACCTTTCCGCATTCCGGCAGGCAGCAATACGCGGTGTATCGGCGCTCTTGCCCCATGCCGTGCGCGTCTTGCCCTCCTGCCGACTCCCGTTGTCTCCCGGATGCCCGCCGCGTTTTTCGTTGCATTCCGGCGGGGGGAAAGCGCATCTTACGCTCATAAGCATTCACGGGCAATCGGGACCGGCGGCCCGGATCTCCCGTCCAGTCATGCCGCCGTCACATGTCCATCTCCTTTCCCGGCGGAGGAGCGTACATCCATGAACCGCATCATCCGCACCATTCTCGTTCCCGGTATTATCGCCCTTGTCCTGACGGGTGTTCCGGTCGGTTCCGCGGCCGCCGCTACCCACACTCCACGGTTCACCTGGCGCGTGCTCGGGGGCGCGGTCAACCCGGAACAGTGGATTTATGACGGCGAAATTCCCCTGGCCATGTTCGAGCAGCGGGTCATCGAGCAGCCCGCGGAGAACCTGATGTTCTTTAACGGGATTCCCAAGCCCCCGGTGCTCCGTCATGTCCGGCTTTCCCCGGACGGCCCGCCGCTGGTGGAGTGCATTCAGCTGTACTGGGTGCTTATTGCCGGCCAGCTCGCCACCGACCGGCTGGTGAATATCGATGTCCGGGGCAGCGGTTCGGACCGGCTCACTGTCACCTTTCACACCCGTGACCGGAGCGGCATCGCCGATTCGAAACGCGTGCTCACCCTCACCTATGACGAAGCGACCGGAAGCTATGTTTACGATTTCGAGGCGTGGCTCAGCTTCAACAGCGCCGAGTTCATGAACAACGTCTCCGGCGGGCGGAGTTTCGAGTTCTGCGATCCCTGGTTCGTCGGATGCCCCGGCCCGTCGGTAGCGTTTCCCGGCATGTGGAAGAAGCGCTACCAGAAGTTCGTGTACGAGTCTCCCGAAGGGCCGGTTGCGCTCCCCATCAATCACTACACCACCTCGCTCAAGGGCGGCATCAGGCTCAAGCGGGACGGCATGTTCGCGGCGGTGCACGAGCCCGACGGCAACCCGGCCATCCAGTTCGTGGGAGACACCGCGGACAACTCCGGCATCAGCATCTGCTGGTGGGGCTATGACTATCACCTGAGCCGTACCATCACCACGGCGGAAATGGATAAACCCGTGCTCGCGCGCTTCCGCATCACCAACTGCCCGGACGAAAAAGCCCGGACTCTGGCGCGAGACGCCGGGCTGCCGAAGTGGAATCCCGGAGGTTGGACGCTCGGAAACGAGTATCCCGTCTATGAGCGGGTATCGAGCTTTGCGAAAGGACTCGCCCTCGACGCGTCCCCGGAAGGGGAAACCGACCCCTTCCCCTGGACGGCGGTCGGCGAGGGCGCGGTCTGGGACAAGACCTCCGGACGAACCGACTCCTTCAGCCTCAAGATTTCCAAAGCCGGGGCGGGACTGACCCGATGGCAGACATTCCAGGGCGACGGCGAAGGGTATTTCGCCGAACCCTGGTCTCTGGTGAAAGGCTATCGTGTCGCCTGCTGGGTTAGGACGGAACAAGTGGAGGGACGCGGCTCCACCCTGGCGGTGCAGTACCACGTTCCGAACTTTGCCCAGGAGTATCCCGTATACCGCGCCCGCCGGCTTACCGGTACGCAAGGCTGGACCCGGCTCGCACTCGAGGTCGGCGCTCCGCCCCTGGAGAAGGCCGGTTGTCTCATGGTCATGCTCCAGCAGGATGGTTCCGGGACAACATGGTTCGACGACCTGGAAGTGACACCGGTCAAATGACAGAGAGAGCGGAATCAGGGGGGTGAAGGATTCCGGAAAGAGTAACTCACCCCCGGCCCCTCTCTCGCGAGAGAGGGGTGACTCGTTATCGGCTGTCTTGGTGCTCCCTGTGGCTCAATGCCCCCTCTCTCTGGAGAGTTGGGGTCCCCGGCCCTGTGGAACAGGGCTGGGGTGCAAGAAGGGGGAGTAAGGGGATGAGTTAGCGGCCAAAGCCACCGCGCTTTCCCCAAATCCAACAATAACGGGCGGGCGTCACCCATGGGACGCCCGCCCGTTTCATGCTGAGACCACCGGATTCCGTTCAGAATGGATCGTCAGACCGAAGGCTGACCGGCGGCCCGAGGACCTCGCTCATGATGATGCCTCGCAGCACGGCGGAGCGGCCGAATTCCGGGATGACCCGTTCCGGCATGCCTCCGGCAACCCGCCGTTCGGGGCCGGCCGGGGCGCGTCTGACGGATGCGGCGGGAACCGGGGCGCGAAATTCCGAGGCTTTGTGCGCCAAGAACCGCTCTTCCGCCAGACGGCGCTGACGATCGAGGTCCTTTCGCCGTTCCTCCATCCCCCTGTCCTGTTCCCGCAGGCGCTCCTGGGCTCGCTGGATGCGACCGCGGCGCGACTCGTCGGAGATCATCTCCTCTTCGTCGACTGCCTCGATGCCGCGCGGCGGGATCCCGGCCCGACGTTCCCGCCCGGGGCGGGGGAGCATCTCCTCGTCCTCTTCAGGGAACATCGGGCTCGGCGGGGGCGGGCCGGTGATGTCCCCGCCCTTGCGCGCGACCTCCTGTACCCGGCGCAGGACGAAGAAGATGATCGCGATGGTCACGATTATGTTGATCAGCACATCCATCAGCGCTCTTCACCTTCCGCGGGTTTGCCGGGTTCGGTGCTCCGCGAGATCGATCCCCGCATATCGGTATCGGCTTGCACGTTCTTCATGCGAACATAATCCATGATCCCGAGATTGCCGCTCCGGAATGCTTCCGCCATGGCGCGGGGAACTTCCGCCTCGGCTTCGGTGACCTTGGCCCGCATTTCGACCACCCGAGCCCGCATTTCCTGTTCCTCGGCCTGGGCCATGGCGCGGCGGCTTTCCGCGCGGGCCTGGGCGATGTTCTTGTCGGCGTCCGCCTGGGCCATCTGAAGGGTCGCGCCGATATTCTCGCCCACATCCACGTCCGCGATGTCGATGGAAAGGATTTCAAACGCCGTGCCCGAATCCAGCCCCTTGGAAAGCACGCTCTTGGAGATGCTGTCCGGATTCTCCAGCACGCTCTTGTAAGAGTCCGCGGAGCCGATGGTGCTCACGATGCCCTCACCGACCCGCGCGATGATGGTTTCCTCGCCCGCGCCGCCGACCAGACGGTTTATGTTGGTCCGCACGGTCACCCGGGTGATGGCCTTCACCTGGATGCCGTCCTTCGCCACTGCCGCAATGGAGGGCGTGGTGATGACCTTCGGCAGTACGCTCATCTTCACCGCCTCCAGCACGTTCCGGCCCGCCAGGTCAATCGCCGCCGCCCGCTCGAAGGTCAGCGGAATCGCCGCCTTGTCCGCCGCGATCAGGGCGTTCACCACGGCCACCACGTTACCCCCGGCCAGATAATGCGCTTCGAGGGCGTCGCTGGTGATGGACAGCCCCGCCTTGGTCGCCGAGATCAACTGGGTGACGATCAGCGGGGGCGGAACTCTCCGCAACCGCATTCCCACCAGATTCAACAGGTTCACGTGGACGCCCGCGGCGACTGCTGAAATCCACAGCGGTACCGGGATGGCCCAGAAAAACAGCCAGACCACCACAAAGAATACCACGAACGCTAAAATGACGAGCATTTCCATGCTGCTACTCCCTTTCCATTCGGGTGACAACTATCCGGACTCCCTCAATCGAGAGAACCTTCACCGGGGTACCGCTTGCGAGAAATTCTCCATCCGTTACCACATCCATCCGCTCGCCCTCGATCTCCGCGATTCCTGCGGGACGGAGCGGGCTGAGCGTCACCCCCTCTTTCCCCACCAGGGCCCGATAATCATCCGGCGCCCGGTACTCCTTCTGGTTGTGTTCCAGCGTCGTCTGCCGCACCGCACGGCTCTGCAGCGCCGCCCGGAGCAGCAGGATCGTTGCCGTCGCGCTCACGAGAAACGCCACCGCCGCTCCCATTGCGCCATAGGCCACCATAGCCCGGTATATCCCGAAAAAGATTACCACGATCCCGGCGATCCCCGGCACGGAAAACCCGGGCACCAGGAAGGCTTCGATCACGAGGAGAACGAAGCCGCAAACAATGAGAAGGGCAATGGTCAGGATGTCCATGAATCTTTCCGGGTAGGTTTGTGGTCTTGGATTAACAGTATAATTCTCCGTCCGGTCAGGTGTTTCACACCGTCTTTTTCCACGAAATACTGAATTCGCTGTACGGGTCGCGGTTGGTCAGGGACTTCGTGATATTCACCGTGACATTCATGCTCCCGCAGATTTCGATGGCCCGCTCCATCCAGCCCGCAATCCGGTATTCGACAACTCTGCTCATTTCCGGAAACTCGGTGATGCGCACGACCACATGCGTGGAATCGTCGCTCGTGACTTCAATATTGCTGGGACGATAATAGTTCATGAGAATCGGCCCCGCCTTCTTGATGAGTATCTGCGGGGAACTCATTTTCACCAGCACCTTGTATATCCCCTTGAGCCCGTATTCCGCGCTGTACCTCCCGCACTCCCACGCGCCCCTCGCGCTCTTGTTGAACAGCACGTCGCACAACGCCTGGGTCGGCTCCACCAGCGCGGTCCGGAGGGGAAACCAGTCTGTTTTGTTGATCGGGGACTTGTAGATTTCCCGCGCCTCCGGCGACAGGGTGCTGAACCACCGGTCAAAACTCTCTCTGCCGAACTTCTTCAGAATGAACAAAGGTATGGATAACAGGGCTTCCCCTTTTACTTCCATGTCTGTGAACCGCCAATCGTAGTATCGTTGGTGAGAATTGTTCCGGACTGGGGCTGTACTTGAGATGTCTTGGGCTTGTTTTCGTTCCGGATTTAGTTGTTTTTTCCTCTTCAATAGTGAAAAGTTTGCCGCACTGGGTTGCGTTGGATGGCGAAGGTGTGATGAGGATGTTATAGGCCGTATCAATAGCTTACGTAAGTTTCAAGGCGCATTGAAGGAGCACACGATTATTGTCGACATTCGATTGAATAAATATGTTTAATATCATTTAGACTATATTATTGATGCAACTCGTAATGAGTCTATGAACTCTTCAATACTTCGATTGTTCAAATCATTTGGGGCTTCGTTCGTTTCCTGAAAGCGAAAAAATTCATGCCAGCTGTGATCTATCTCTGTGTCAAATGCATAAATATGCAAATCAGGCACGGCGGCTTTATCGGCAAAAAAATATGCTTCATCAATCATTACTTGTTGGGCCATTATGGTAATTGTATCAGATGGAATATTGTTTGGGTTAGAAAAAACTACTTCGCCCCAATTTTTAAAATTACCTGCATCTCTGTATAAATATTCAAAACGAACATTCATAAGGTAAGATCACTCCTGAAAAACGTGTTGCCTATGGTAAGATAGAAATTTAGGGTCAGGTTGGAACTTTTCCGGTAGCCGTATCGGCTTACCTTCGTACGAAGTAAGAGCCATCCTTAGGAAAGAATCGTTGCTGCTTCTGCATCGTTTTGAAACAGTAACAGACATTTCGTCTGATATGGTAATAATTCCAAGGTCAAAGGCTCTATCATGGATCGTTGACAAGCAGAGTCCATTCCTTGGATTAATTCTGTTTTTCTCATCAACGCGCCAAGGGATGATGTGACTTGCAACCAGCAACTCTGGGATGGATAGTCCTGTAATACAACACTGAGAATCATATGCACTAAGCACTGCGCGTCTAAAAAAACCTTGACCGACGCGTGTAGTTGCCTGAATAACTCTATTAATTCCTGAATAGTCAATGGAATCATTAAACTCTGAAGACTTGAGCAAACCTATCTCTGCGCTTGCAGATATTTCGCCGTAGTGATTCTCCGCCTCTTGCATCTCAAGTGCAAATGAATCCCAGTCTGATTGCATTTCGTCCCACATGGCCTTATCGGCACTAGATGAGGCGCGTAGTCCTCTTCTCCCTGTGGAAGTAATATGAGGGTCAAGGCTGGCAATATTGGTAAGTTTCATTGCCAATGCGGACGGTGTTCGTCCGATTAGTTTTGCATAATCTATAATATCAGCATTGCGATAATGCATCTTGCCAAAAGGAATTTGACAGTAAAGCTTGAAGGCGATTAATAACTGTTCGCGTGTCCAGTTCATTCTATTCATCATGATACCCACCTACTCAGGAAGCAATCAGTAATTAACCGATTTTTCACAACGCCGAACCTGTTCGAGTATCACCCTCTCCTCACCACCACCCTCGCCCCATACACCTCTGTCACCTCGACCTCGCTGCCCTTCTCTATGTACCCGCCCTCGCTGACGACGTCCACCCGTAATCCGTCGATGTCCGCTTTTCCGGCGGGGCGCAGATCGGAGATGGCGATTCCCTTTTTGCCGAGGAGCGCGCTGCCCGTGCCGGAGGGGGCGTATCCGTCCCCGGAACTCTGGACCGCGCTCATGGAAATCCGCCTGAAGAGTCGGGACTTTGGAAGATAACGGACCAGGATGGCTCCGAGCGCCACGGTGAAGAGGAAGGTCCAGCCGAGGGTCTGGGTGGCGGCGGTGAAGTCCTGGCGGCGCGGCATGTTCCCGACAAGGCTGAAGAAGAGGGAGAGCATGATAAGGCCCGCGCCGGAAAGCCCGGCCAGCCCGAAGCCGGGGAAAACGAAAATTTCCAGGAGGACCAGGATGATGCCCGCGGCGAGGAGGAGGATTTCCCCGATTCCGGCGAGTTTGACAATGTAGTGGCTGCCGAAGAAGAGGGTGAAGGCAATGACGGCGATGGCCCCGCCGAGCCCGAAGCCGGGGGTTTTGAGTTCGACCAGGAGGCCGAGGAAAGCCAGACTCATGAGCAGGGAGGCCACGATGGGGTCGGTAAGGAAGCGGACCACCCGCTCGGCCCAGTTGATACGAGCGGTTTCCACCGGCGCACCGGGCGTGCCGAGGAGTTCAAGAACGCCGGAGAGATCGGACACCGTGGCGTCGGAGACCCCGAGTTCAAGCGCCTCGGAATAGGTCAGGGTGAGGAGCTTGCCTTCTTCCGCGTAGCCGGGGATGACGATATCCTCGTCCACCATGGCCTCGGCGAGGTCGGGACGGCGTCCTTTTGATTCGGCGGTGGAGCGCATCTGGGCGCGCATGTAGCTGATGACCTTTTCGGAGGCTTTGCGGCCTTCGAGGTCCACGGCGGTGGCTGCGCCGATGGAGGAACCGGGGGCCATGTAGATGCTGTCGGCGGCCAGGGTGATGAGTGCGCCCGCGGAGATGGCGCTCTTGTCCACGAAGGCGATGGTGGGGATTTCGGCGTTGAGGATGGCGTCCTTGATGTGGACTGCGCTGTCGATGCGGCCGCCGGGGGTGTTGACCCGGAAGATGATGCCATCGCTCCCGGCTTCCACGGCTTCCTGGATGTTGCGGTCGATGAAAGCGGCCAGCCCGCCGTCGATGGTTCCCTCTATGGGAACAAGGCGGTATTCGGCGGAAGCGAACGCGGCCGTCAGGAGAAGGAAAAGGGTGATAAGGAGGAGCCGTTTCATGGTATACGGCCGGAAGAAGCCGGTCCGGCGCTGCCGGAATCAGGTTCGACGGTCAGGAAGGATACACGATACGGGACAATATACACCGGGGAGCGCGAATGTACAATATAAATAGCGCGATTTCACCGGCTTGCATTTGATGGGATGCTGGAGGTGCAGTTGTAGGCGTAATTGACTGAAGCAGTTCTGTGTCCGCCTCCGGCAGATCCGGACATCTGCGTTCTCGCGCGTTTCAGTGATTCTCATCCGGTACGGTCCCGGAATACTGAATACGAAAAAAATTGAACCACGAACCACACGAAAGACACGAAATCGTCATTCTCATCATCAGAATAAGACTGATTCATTTTTCGTGCTTTTCGTGTGGTTCGTGGTTCAATTTTTTTCTTCAGTACACATGAACAGTACCGATCAA
>JAWLHT010000149.1:0-12811 GCA_041690195.1 Candidatus Latescibacterota bacterium | reverse complement strand
GGGTTCAGTCTTGCCCTTCTGGAGGACTACTCGGGGAAACTCGGAGCGGAAGGAGAGGACTATCTCACCCGAATCCGGGCGGCGGTCCAGCGTATGGCCCGGCTCATTGACGACCTGCTCCAGCTCTCCCGCACCACCCGCGCGGCCCTCACGTACACCACCGTTGACCTCAGCGCCCACGCCATGGCGGTCATCGATGAACTGCGCTCATCCGAGCCGGAACGGACAGTGGAGACAGTCGTTGCGGAGGGTATTGTCGTGGAGGGAGATGAAACCCTGCTCCGTCAGGTGCTCCAGAACCTTATCGGGAATGCCTGGAAGTTCACCTCTCATCGTGAAAATGCCAGAATCGAATTCGGGGAAGCCCGGGAAGGCGACCGACGGACTTTTTTCGTGCGCGACAACGGCGCGGGATTCGACATGAAATTCGCCGACAATCTCTTCACCCCGTTTCGCCGCCTCCACACGGAAGCCGAATTTCCGGGCACGGGCATCGGCCTGTCCCTCGTCCGGCGCATTATCCTGCGGCACGGCGGAGATATCCGGGCGGAAAGCGAACCCGGCCAGGGAGCTGCTTTCTTCTTCACACTGGGCGAGGAATAACCCGGTCATCCGTCCGCAATTCTTCATTTCCGGGTATCCATGGCGATCGGGCAAACAGAAAAAATGCCGCACCGGACCCGGCGCGGCATTTTTTCTGTTGATTGAATTCCGTATCAGAAGGATTTGAGAACTGTGTTGGCGTTGCTGCCCTTTTCCTTCAGGGTACAGGTCCAGACCGTGCCTTCCTCTTTGTCGTTTATCTGATACTTGGCCGCACCGCCGGGGACCTGGTCCGTGAGCCAGAATTCCACCTCGCCCTCGGCTCCCATGGCCATGTATTTCACATGGTCGGTAGTGAACGTGCCGCCGGGAGTGGTAAGATTCTCTTTGCCCACGGTGGCGCCCTGTATGCTTTCTTTGGTCAGCTCGGTAGGGGGAACATAGATGACCGTCTCGCCCTTGGTCACCGGGATTTCGCCTTCATTCCCCTGGGAATCCCTGGCGCGAAGCCGGAGCAGTTCGCCCTCCTTGGTCATGAGCGCTTCATATACCCATGATTCTTCGGCATCAGACCAGGATACCCGCCACCATTCATTCCCGTCGTCCAGCCGCTTGAGAAACGCACGTTCGATGACGATGGAGGATTCATCCTTCGATTTGAACTCGAACTTGGTCCACTCACCGGGCTGATACTCGGTGGAACCAAGCCAGAACCCGCCGGCGGAGAAAGAGTACATAAACACGATCTGCGCATGCATGGTCATGAACTGGGTCCAGCCGGGCGTCTTTGGCTGTGGAAGCTTGGTCTTCGGCGCAAGCCGGTTATACGCACCCTGCTCGGCTCGTTCGCCGGCGGCTCTGCCCACTCCGCGGCTGATCCCGGAAGTCGCTCCGCCGATAAGGGAATCCTGCACTTGCGCGCAACCGGAACCGATGATGAGCACCGCGCCGCCAATTGCCATGAACTGCTCGAACCGCTTCATTCTGCACTCCTTTTTAGTAGAGAATACGGCATATCACCGGAAGCATGTCACCTGAGCCGCTCTCGACAGAGTCAACCTTCCCGGCACCCCTCCTTTCAGGGAGCAGCACTCGTACTGCACAGTCAATCCTCCGTCTCACGAGGAGAAAACGCAGAACACTCATACGCACTTCATATGCGCATTTCCCCTTCGATATTATCAATGGAAAGATATTTGATGGGAGCATTGGATGCAAGGGGATTGTTGCCGATTCCCCGGGTCTGGCGCTGCATGTCCGCGCTCCCGTTTCCCGGGCGCAGAGCAGAGTATCCCGGGGCTTGGGGTTCGCCTCCGGAAAAGAATCGGCCGTTGCCCGGAAACTGCAGCCTGTCTATCCTTCAGTTTCCGGCCCTCTCCCGTCATCCCGGATACCGCACCACCATGTAAAGAATACTGTCACCATCGCATAAGTTGCGAATGATATGGTCAATATCGGCGTTGTAGTGGATGGAATCGCCCGATTCAAGCATGGCGGCCTTCTCATTCACCTCGATGGTTACTTTTCCGCTAAATACGGTAATGAATTCCTCGGTACCCTTGGCGTGGGACTTGCTATTCAGCACTCCGCCCGGCCGAAGCTGGAGCGTGTAGAGTTCCAGCTTCTCCGCCATGGAGAGCGGTGATATTATCCGAAAAATGCATCTCCCGTTGTCCCGCTCCAGGGTGACCGCTTCATTTTTGTGAATGAGATTGAAAACGTGCTCTTCTTCATCCTGCAAAAGCAGGTCGCTGAAAGGAACATCAAGGCCATAAGCGATTTTCCATACCACCGCAACCGTGGGATTCACCTTTTCCTGCTCTATTTGAGAGAGCATGCCGGTGGACACACCGCTTCGCTTCGATAATTCTTCCAGCGAAAAGTTCTTACTTTTGCGGATAACTGCAATATTCTTGCCGAGTTCCGGCAGGTCTGACTTTGGCTTCATGGTGTTTCTCCAGAAAAAAGGGGCTTGACAGACGACCGTGTTTCATTATATTGAATATAAATTTAACTTATTGAACACACGGTGTCAAGCGTAAGATGAAACTACCGAATCGCGACCCGCATGTCAACGGGTTTTCGGAACGCCAGTTCCTCTTGTTCCGGGTTCCCTATTTCCCTGGAACGCGCAACAGAATACGGAAGCCGGTATACTGCTATCGAAGAGAGGTATATGCATGCAAGCGATTGTCAAGGAGAGGCCTGGTCCGGGATTGACCTTCGCCGAAGCTCCCCAGCCTTCCCCCGGGGAAGATGAGGTTCTGGTACGGGTGCGGGCGGCGGGCATCTGCGGGACCGATGTTCACATTTACGACTGGGATCCCTGGAGTCAGGGACGCATCCGTCCCCCGCTGGTGGCGGGACATGAATTCGCGGGGGAGGTTGCCGCTCTCGGCCGGGGAGTCCGTCACCTGCGGCTCGGACAGAGGGTCAGCGCAGAAGGTCACATCACCTGCGGAATCTGCGAGTTCTGCCGTACCGGACAGGGACATATCTGCCGTGATGTAAGAATCATCGGGGTGGACCGGGACGGCTGTTTTGCTGAATTCATCAGCATGAGCGCGGGGAACATGTGGCCGGTGCCGGACGCCATTCCGGACCATGTGGCTGCCGTTTTCGATCCACTTGGAAACGCCATGCATACCGTGATGGCCGAACCGCCCGCGGGAAAAACCGTTCTGGTCACCGGCGCCGGGGCTATCGGGCTTTTCGCGGTGGCCATAGCCCGGTACGCGGGAGCCGCCGGTATTGCGGTTATCGAGCCGAACGATTACAAGCGCCGCCTGGCCGGAGAGGTCGGCGCCGATCTCCTCCTCGACCCCGCAGATCCGGGTATGGATGAAGCCATACTGGCCCACACCGATGGACTCGGCCCCCAGATTCTGCTCGAAATGTCCGGCCATCCCGAAGCAATCAGCAAGGGATTCCGCCTCCTCAGGAATGGCGGAACCGCCTGCATTCTCGGAATCCCCGGTTCTCCCATCACCATCGATTGGGCCCGGGACATAATATTCAAAGGCATAACCATCCGGGCCATCAACGGCCGACGGATGTTCGACACGTGGTTCCAGAGCCAGAACTTCATGCTCCGGCAACAGGAGAAAGTTGAACGACTCATTACCCACCGTCTGCCCTTCGCCAACTTTCAGCATGGCTTCGACCTCCTGCATGCTGGAGAAGCGGTCAAAGTAGTACTGGAGTGGTGAAAATATATATCAAATATACAGCCCGGGGAAACGACCTTTTTCTCGCATAGTTCACCATATCCGAAAAAAAATACAGCCGGCGAACGGGAAAAGAGACCTGTACCGCGGGCAGCGGCTTCCCATGGGTCCATAGCGAACGGAACTCAGGAAAGTCCTCCGCATCCTCGGATCTGCGTCATTCCGTGTCATTCGTGTCTTCAGTTGCCCCGAGTGTCACAATTCCTTTACGGGCATTTGCGTTCTGTAAAATAACACCTGTCCAAGGAGTGTCCATGATTCCCGATCCCAGTGTATTTACCGAACCGGTCGCCCGGTCCCTCGAAGAGGGAACCTTGAAGACAGAGCGGGTAATCACCTCTCCCCAGGGAGCGGTAATCCGTCTCGCCGACGGGCGCGAAGCGGTCAACTTCTGCTCAAACAACTATCTGGGACTGGCCGGCAGCCGGGAATTGATCGATGCCGCACACAAGGCGCTGGATGATTATGGCTTCGGTATGAGTTCCGTGCGGTTCATCTGCGGCACCCTCGATATTCACCGCCGTCTGGAAACCATGATCGCCGATTTCGTGGGGCAGGAAGACGCCGTGCTGTACTCGTCCTGTTTTGATGCCAACGGCGGTTTGTTCGAAACCCTCCTGGGACCCGAAGACGCGGTGATTTCCGATGAGCTCAACCACGCATCGATCATCGATGGCGTACGGCTTTGCAAAGCCCGTCGCTTCGTTTACCGGAACAACGATCCGGAGAGCCTTGAATCGAGCCTCAAAAGCGCAGCCGATGCCCGGATCCGTCTCATTGCCACTGACGGGGTATTCAGCATGGACGGCATTGTCGCCGACCTCCGTTCGGTCTGTGACCTTGCGGACCGGTACGGCGCGCTGGTAATGGTGGACGACTCCCATGCCACCGGGGTCATCGGGGCTGCCTTGCGCGGAAGCGCGGAAGCAAGCGGTGTCCTCGATCGTGTGGACATCATCACCGGGACCTTCGGCAAGGCGCTTGGCGGCGCTTCAGGCGGGTTCACCGCTGCCCGGCGGGAAATCGTGAATCTCCTTCGGCAGAAGTCCCGGCCCTACCTTTTTTCCAACACGCTCGCTCCTGTAATAACCGCAACCACCATCCGGGCGCTTGAACTCATTCAGAAGCATCCTGAGCTGAAAACGCGCCTGGAACGCAACACAAGCCTTTTCCGCACGCTCATGCGGAAAAGGGGATTCATGCTGCCAGAGGGGAGCCACCCCATCGTTCCGGTGATGTTCGGCGATGCACGGCGGGCCAAGGATACGGCTGAGCGTCTTCTCCGGGAAGGCATATATGTCATTGCATTCAGCTACCCGGTAGTCCCCAGGGATAAAGCACGTATCCGAATACAGATATCAGCGGCGCATTCGGATGAACATATCGAGCGGGCGGTATCGGCGTTTGCGAACACGCGAGCGTGAAGGAGCCTGCGGCGGGAAAGAAGAAAGGCCGTGTACGGAATCGCACACGGCCCGTTGGCTGCAACTGGCGGGAGGTGAGAAAAAGCGGACCGGGGCCGCCCAAAGACACATCTCACCTCGACCGGGACATCGAAAACACGATCTGCCAGCTATCTGCCCTTCGCTCTATCCTCTCGCGATCTTTTCCGCCTCTTTCGCGATATCTTCCATGATTTCCGTAATTCGGAAAAGTTCGGATTCTTTGTTCCTGGCGCGCCAGATTGTGCCGAGATCTTTCGCGAGAGTACGCATTTCACGGGCGAATGTCCTCAGCTCGGCGGCATTGGAAGCGCCCAGCTTTTTTGCGGCCAGCCGTTTGGCCAGCATGGCGAGTCTGCCGTTCAGGGTGATGGCTCTGGCGCTCCAGAGGAACTCATCGTAATCAATCCTCCGTTCCGCCGGAACTTTTTCCCGGAGCAGAGCCAGTTCACGTTCAATTTCCGGGGCGCGGCGACAGGTTTTTACCAGGAAACTATCCGGCAATCTTCGCGCGGACGAGCTGTCTATTCCTTCCAGCATCACCCTCCAGCGGGCGTGCAGTCCACCCAACTCCCGGAGCAGGCCGGCTGCCCGTCCGGTCGGGTCGGAAAGCTCCAGCATGGAAACCATCCGGTCAAATTGCGGATCGTCCGGGGCAGAAACGTTCCATGATAGCGCGGCGCCATAGACAAAGCCGTGAAATGACCCGGCCAGGGGATTGACATGCCCGTAATCACCCCAGTCCGTATTGAGGATGCCCACGGCTCCATGCTTCCTGCCATAGTCAACCATTTTCCGGATATTCCCGCACCCGCTGTCTACAGTGTTTATGAACTTGCTCCATCCCCACACTCCGGGGCAGTTGTACCACGGATTGGCTTTGGAGCCGAAGAGTGCGCTCTGCTTATCGGTCACCGCTGAACCGTACTCCCAGTTCAATAAAACGATATCTTTCGGCAGCCGGTCCAGAAGTTCAGGATACTTCACCAGAATATCACCCCACATCATGACCCGCTTACCGTGCGCCTTCACCATTTCGCAGAGCCGGAGAACATGTCCGAGATACAGGTTCCCTATCCCTTCCCTTCCGGCGCGCTCCTTGTTCCGGTCCATTCCCAGATACCAGGTTTCGTCACAACAGATATTGAACCACCCGGAACTGAAATTGGGTAGATAATCATCGAACATCCGCTCCAGAAGCGCATAGCTCTCTTCATTTGAAACATCGATAGTATGATACTCCATCCGGTTTTTCCAGAGCATCTGGCGCGAGGGGTCGAAAGTACGGAACTCATTCAGGTGAAAGTACTTCGGGTTCTGGAGGATTTCGTACATGTGTCCGAAGGAGGCAAGCGACGGAACAAGCTCCACCGCAAGCTCACGAGCGCGTGCATCGAGCGCCAGCACCTCTCCCGGAGTGATGACATCATGACCTTTCCAGATGTCCGGGTCCTTCCGGAATGCGAATACATGCTCGATGTAGAGCTGAAGCTGATTGAGCTTGTATCTCGAAGCCTTTTCCACAAGGTGTAGCATGGTGCTCAGTGTCGGCACTTTACCCCGTGAAACGTCGTGATAAAAGCCCCGATTCTCGAAATCCGGCGAATCCTGTATGGAAAGCGCCGGAAGTTCAGCCTCGGTCTGTTCCACTATCTGTTCGAGAGTCCGGACTCCATAGAGAAGCCCACGCGCGGTTGATGCCGAGACAACGACCTTCCCGTCACCGATATCCAACCGGTACGCCTCCGGGTCATGCCCATCCTCGATGCACAGGTTGATGCATCCGGGTTCCGGACCTCCTCCGGTTCTGGATACAGGCGGGAAAAAACCTGCGGCGCGTTTGACTGTTTGGGCCAGAATACGTGCAGTGGATACAACATCGAAGCCGCAGCCCCGACAAAGGAGGATCGGTGTATTCTCATGAAGCGGAAAGGTTCCGTTGGCGGTAACCATGGATTTTGGAACAGGAAGAACTGAAATATTCATCCTCTACTCCGTTGCTCGGACTGCTGTTTTTTTCGGGTAGTGTCACGAATCAATTACGGGAGAATCAAATATACGTCAGCCGGAAGGAATAGCCAACCACATTCTCCGGAAAGGGTGAAGAAACCCTGTTCCACAACATGCCAACCGGGGGACCCTGAAGATACAGGGGGGAAACTTCCAGGGTGCATCAGACAAGGCAGCGACGGATCACCGCTCAACACCGCTCTGCTCTTTGTTCAGCGCTTCGAGTTGACGCTCTCTGTCGTGGGGACGATAGAATTCGGGGACTTTCGATTTGCGGGCGGCGGGGAGAACCAGCGCTGTAAAAATGAACGCGAAAACCAGAGCCGTCACCAGGGCAAACAACCGGACACGGCGTGTAAAAAAGCTGTTCCCTCGTCCGCCGCCACGGTGGGTCCCCCGTTTAACCAAAAGGCAATCCAGGGGAATTTCCTCCCGGGATGCGACCCTCCGGACCTGCTCGCGTGCGCTCTCATCGCGGACAACAACCTGCAGGGATACACCGTGATTCCGGACTATTGACTTCCACTTTTTAGGGAGGTAGGAACTCTGAAGCTCACCGGCCGTTTCGATACATACGGCGATTCTCCGGGAACCCCGTACGGCAAGAAAATCAGGAGGAGGGCCGACCCACCCGTTGGGTACACAGGAATTCATTTCGGACAGATCAACGCAGACAGTCCAACCCTGCCGCATATACTGGCGCCTTATAAAATCCCGAAGATGCATTGCCCCCATTCTCCACATGTATGCAGCATGTCAATCCTGCGCTGTCATCTTTTCCGGTACTATATACCGGCATTTTGCCCGGAAAGCAACCGGATTCGGAAAACGGCCGCTTGGTTCGGAGGGAGCATTCATCCCCATCATTGTGGCACAGGTGCATCGGGTATGGTCAGAACCGGCTATGTGCCGCGGAAATTGTTCTCATGTATCTCCTTGACAAGGGTATGTCGCCGAAGGTGACAGAGAGTTCCGCAGCTCCGGCAGGCATGGCTTCATTCACCTGCATCTCTGAACCCGGGTCCCGTCGGCTCGACACGACAACCGCGTAGCGGCAGCCATCACCCTCACAACAATACGTTTTGATTCAGCCCGCTGGAGAAACTGGAAAAAGTCAGATACTATCGCCCCGGTTGAGCGAAATCCGCATCTATTACAACGAAGCATGATTACGGTGACTTCTCAACCATCAACACCACGGACGTAACAATCACCACTCCGACCGAGAAACAACAAACGTCGGCCACACGGTATCATGATTCAGAAAACTCCACCTTGTTCGGGGACGGGTGAAAGAAGCTCTTTCCACCCGATACGGCGAGAAATCCAACTCCCCCAAAGAGCATGACCAGGAGAACATAGGTTAAACGGTCCAGACCGGCGGAAAGCCCGGCGAGACCGGCATCGGCCCCCAGAATTCCGGCAGCCCATCCACTGGCCAGTTCCGCGATCCCCAGGCCGCCCGGAACAATGGAGGCGATACGCATAAAATTTCCCACGGTCACCACGGTGACGCCATCCATCAGCCCGGCCTGACCGGAAAACATGGAGAGTGCGGTCATGAACCGCAACGCCGAAGCCAAGTAATACAGCATTTCCACGCCGACCAGCGCCACAAGGAGCCGATAATCAGAATAGATGAACCGAACCGATTCAAGAAAACGGACCGTAATCTTGGGAAACCGATGCAACGGAAGGCGAACGCGAGCCAGAGTGAGTACCGCGACGGAAATAAGTGTCAGCCCAAAAAAGAAAGCGGGAACGAACAGGGGAATATCTTGCCCCAGGGCGAGAAACAGAAAGGATACGGCAAGTCCCAGTACTCCCGAACCAAGCACGAGCACAACGATATAGGTAACCACAAGGGCGACATATGCAGTGAAGGATATCCCATACCGTCTGGACAGGTACCATCCTCCGCTGAAAGTGCCGGCCTTGAGCACAATATGGTTCACTGCCTGGATCAGCGCGATAAGGTGCCAGGAAACGGTCGGTCCGATATTACAACCCAGCTTGCGCACTTGTAGGCGAAGCCTGGTGGACTCAATGAATATCGTGCAGACATTCAGCAGAATCAGCAACAGTACATTCACCGGTGTGAACCGCGCGTTTCCCGCGATCCGATCGAAATGCGTTGCGATGTACCACCCGCCGAAAGCGAGAATCGCCAGCAGAAGACCGAAACGCAACACCGTCACCCAGCCGGATCGCCGGGTGACCGGTTGCGTTGTATCGGCTGTATCGTCCTTTTTTCTTGCTGTAAACCAGTTCATCAATCAACCTCAATGGGTACGCCGCCGGACCGCAGAGAACGTTGCCCGGCATCCAGAACCTGGGTAACCAGCAATCCGTTTCTTCCATCGCTTATCGGAGTGCGGTCCCGTTCGATGCAGTCAATGAAATGTTCGCACTCTATACGCAGCGGTTCGACCATCTTTATATCGGGAATATGAATATCGCCATTGCGCAGGGAAAGGAACTCGCCATAAGAGCCGTATTCGCTGGAACGGTCGACACCCTTGTCGTAGATTTTCACTTTTTCCTGGGCTTCCATGTCGTCGAACACAACCATCTTCTTCGATCCGACCACCGTGGTGCGACGGACTTTGTGCGGGTCAAGCCAGCTTACATGTACATGCGCCATGGCGCGTTTCTCAAAGAAGATGTTCAGGAAAACGACATCTTCAATTCCATCCTGGAGATAACACCGGCCGGACGCGGAAACAGCCGCCGGATGCTCGTCCAGAAGGTGCAGAATCACCGAAATGTCATGCGGAGCAAAGGAAAGGAGCGCGTTTTCGTCACTTCTCACTTTTCCGAGATTCAACCGTTGGCTGTAGATATAAAAAACCTCGCCGATTTCTCCCCCCGTAATATACTCGCGGATCGCGGTTATGCAGGGATGGTAGAGAAGGAGGTGCCCCACCATGAGTTTTACGCCCCGATCGTCAGCAAGATCCACCAATTCACGGGAGTGTCCGACATCAAGGGTCATGGGCTTTTCTACAAACACATGCTTTCCGCGCATAAGCGATTCCCTGGCCAGAGGATAATGCTTCACCGCCGGCGCGGCGATCACCACGGCGGTCACATCATCATCATCGAGAATGCGACGGTAATCGTCGGTGGCGATACACTGCGGGAAGCTTTTCGATACACCGGCGAGGATTTCAGGCGTGCTGTCTGCGATGTATTTCAGACGGCAGGAATCCAGCCCCGCAAATGTACGTACGAGATTTTTACCCCAATAACCGGTACCGATAATTCCAACGGTTTGCATGGTCCCTCCGGTGGACAGGGATGACTGATCCGTGAAATGCCAACTGTTGTGGTCCGAAAAATGGCGCGGCATGCAACTGAGGATAATCCGGCGAGTGGTCAAACTTCGGTATGTTCGTTTTCAGGTCGGGGCTCGGGCAGTTTCACCACAACCTTGGATATGCGATTCCCAATTATCTCCTTGATGATGAACCGCATTTCCCCCCACACAACCTCTTCCCCACCCTCCGGGATGAAACCGAGCTGATGATAGATAAATCCTGCCAGTGTGTCAAAGTTTTCATTGGGGATATCAACGCGGAGAATATCGTTCACATCATCTATGTTCAGCCCGGCATCCATGATAACCGTCTGACTGTCGATCCAGGTGAAGTCTCCTTCATCCTGGTCGTACTCGTCCTGAATGTCGCCCACGATTTCTTCCAGGAGGTCTTCCAGGGCAACGATGCCGGATGTTCCTCCGTATTCGTCAACCACGATGGCAAGATGGGTTCTCGCTTTCCTGAGATCCTTGAGCAGTTCGGACAACTTCTTGGCCTCGGGTACAAAGTAAGGCTTGCGCATGATTTCGGCGACAGAAACCCGATCTTTCCCCCGTTCCGCGATAGCAATGAGAAGATCCTTCGAATAGATCACCCCGACAATATTGTCGATCCTGTCCTCGTAAATGGGAATACGGGAGTGGCCTTCGATACGGAAGAGTGTAATCAGATCGGTGACAGGAATGGTGACGTCCGCAGCAACCACATCGATCCGGGGCACCATTACCTCTCTGGCGGTTGTATCATAGAAGCTGAGGACGCCCTGAATCATTTCGCCCTCTTCTTCCTCGATAACACCCGACTCACTTTCCGATTTCACAAACTCCTTGAGCGCTTCCTCCTTGGCGGCAAGTTCGAGATTTTTCTTGATGAATACGGTGAGTACAGCGTCCATCAACGCAGTGAACGGGAAAAAAAGGACATGAAACAGCGAGAGGAACGAGGCAAATCTCGACACGGTAACTTCATGTTCACCCACGGATAGAATGCGAGCAAATATACCATCGGCAGCCACGAAGACCAGTGTGGAAACAAGAAACGCAGCGAGGGAAGAACCCCATCCCACATCGACGACGCCGGAAAGAACCCGCGAGAAAAAGATAACCAGGACAACCGTCCCCGCAATTACTGAAACAATTCTCCCGGTGAGAAGCATCAACTGGAACCGTCGTTTGCGGCCCACCATGTGCAGAACGAGTCCGGCTCCGGGGACATTGTTTTCCGCCATTTTCTCCAACGAATCACGCGAGATCAAACCAATCGCCTGATCCGCTCCGGTGAACATGAGGGAAGTAAACACCGTGACAAGGAACACCGCAAGCAATGCTACACTTATCACTTTTCGCCTCTGTCGGTAAAGTACTCTCCCACGAGTGATTCCGTCCGCTGTACCATGACGTCGTACTGCTCGTCAGTGTCATGCACGTGCCCGGCGAGGTGCAGCAACCCGTGGGTAACCAGCCGGACAACTTCTTCCTCGAACGGTACTCCCAATTCCTCCGCCTGTGCTTTTGCCCGGTCAAGGCATACATACACCTCTCCGCTGAGCGCGTCCGCGACTTCATCAGTGAGGTTGAAACTCAATACATCGGTTGTTCCCGCTCTCCCTTTATACGTTTCATTGAGCTGCGCCATGAACTCGTCGTCGATAAACACAATATTCACCTGGCCCGTAGACACTCCGTCACTCCCAAATACCATGAGTGCATACGCATGCAATCGTTCAATGTCAACCGGCAGATCCCCGGTGACATCATCGCCCACAATAATATCAATTTCCATCATAGCTGGTATCCCTGCCGGATGCACCAACCCGATGCAGCCGCGCGATACGCTCCGGCCTTTCCTTTCCATTCTGGTGATAACACGCCGTGTGCCCGGGCCGGTTTCCCGAAGGGGAAACCGGCCCGCCAACGGTCTTGATCCTACCTTACTCTCATGATTTCAAAAAACACTGACACGCTCCGGAAAGCGATGCCGACTCGTTCCGTGCCAACGTTGCTGCCTGCCTGTCGTTTGTGCATCACGCAGGAGGTGGACGCTTTCCGTTCTCATTACACCACATATTTCGCTGCTTCTTTATGGAGCAACAAGTCAATCCAGGCGTTTCTACGATCCGCCGACGGTTTTGGCCAATGCTTTCCCGGTATTTCCCCCACACCCGGAATCGAACGGCATCAGACTATTCCTGTTCGGGCTCGTTCCCGCTTCGCCTGTTTTCGTGTTCCTGGTACGCCTTGATGATATCCTGAACAAGACGATGGCGCAC
>JAWLHT010000148.1:0-12816 GCA_041690195.1 Candidatus Latescibacterota bacterium | reverse complement strand
GAGCGGAACACGAAACTCGAAGTTCATGACCCCGATACGGCTGCCGACAAGCCGTGAAAACTCCGGATAGGGACAGTCATCATCCGTAGGGGTACAGTTCACCGCATTGAACGTATCCAGTTCATATCCCCGCACCAGCGTTTCGTATCCGAGATAGAACGGGGACAGCCGGTCGTTTTCCGCGTCCCGGCCATAATAGCCGTAATGGAGGAACCGCATGGCAAAGGTAAAGTTTCGGTTGAAGAAGTAGCGGCGGTAGTCCGCGGTCACGCTCTGGAATTCCAGTGTGCCGAAGGTCGGTTCTACGGAGACATTGTACCGGGCCCCGCGGACGGGCGAAGTGAACCCGAAATAGGAATTGTCTCCGGTAAGGCCAATGGATGTTTGGTAGAGGTCCAGGGGAGAAGGCGCAGGGAGATCGCGGATGGTATCGGATATGATCTCGTCGCCGACAACCACGAGACGTTCGGATTCGCTTTCATAATCAAGCCGCATGATTCCCGCATGGAAGTCCAGGCGCCGGAAGGTCGAAAAGGGATATTCTCCGTTAAAGCTCAGATGGCTTACATACACTTTTTCAATGATCTGTTCCAGTTCGAGCGCATCCACCGGCTGACCGTCGATGGTGGTGGTGATATCACGGGCCTGGATGTATGCGCTGGCGTAGGGAATGCGGCTGCCGACCACCCCCCAGTTAAATCGCTGATTCCGGTTGATATAGTAGCTCTGCGCGCCAAAATCTTCGAAGCTCCCGCTGATTTGAGCGTCAATGCCAAGCATGTGATTACCGAGCATATCGCTGAACAGGGCGCCGATGCCTCCGCCCAGCGAGGTCCCGTATCGGTCGGCGGTGATCCCGACAGAGGGAAGGCCGACATAATCAAGCTTGAGCGAGGGATTGTAATCTCTGACCGGGAAGTTCGCGTCCTCCGGGAGACCGTTGCTCGCGTCGTTGAGATAGGTGTATACAAGCCCTTCGCCATATGCGTCGGCCGGAGGGATCAATCCGGCCGCAGCGATTCCGCCGGTTCGGGCGACCGGTGTGCCGAGTGCATCTTCCGGCTGGATCGAGCGAAGATTGTAATTGGTTTTCTGGAACACCGAAAACACCAGGATACCGCTACCCGGAGAGATCGAAAGGGCAGGGGAAAGCGGAGTGATGCCGCTCACCCCGGTGGCGATATTGGTGATGCGGTAGATGGTATCGGAACCGATTGCCACACGGTAAATATCCTGAAAGCCGTCTTGGTCGGCAATGAAGTAGAGCGACCGCCCATCCGGAGAAAACTGCGGGTTGGTGTGCTTCGCGTCCGGAAACAATGAGAGCCGCCGAATATCGCCGCTCTCCACATCCATGAGCGCGATACTCATCGGACTGTACACCAGTTGATCGAAGCTGGTTTCCGGACCACGATCGGTTACAAAGACGATGGTACGGCTATCCGGGGACCAGGCTGGCTGGAGGTCGGCGTATCGGTCATCGGTCAGGCGACGTATGGAACCATCATCGAACGAATAGAGATACAGGTCGCTCAGCCCGCCCCGGAGGCCAGTAAAAACGATTCTGCGCCCGTCCGGGGACCAGGAGGGGTTGTACATGGCTCCAATGGAGCCATCCCGGATTTCACGTTCCACCCGGCCGCTGCCGGCGTCGATGATGACAATCTTGTTGTCTCCCTCCGCGAACGCCACGAATGCGAACCTCTTCCCGTCCGGGGACCAGCTTCCCGCCGAATCTATGAACCGCAGGGCGTCAAAATGTTCCTCCCGCTCTTGGCTGGTAAGCTTGCGGATGATCCGGCCGGACCTGGTATCGGCCAGGAAGAGATCTATGGTGAAGATGTTCCGCTGGGAAAGGAACGCGACCCGGCTGCCGTCCGGACTCACCGAAGGTCCGATGTTGATGTCGGAATCGATATTGATGGGCCGTCCCACCTTGTCCGGAGGAGTTCGGCCTTCCATGAGGGGGGTGTAATAATCCGTCAGTTCCGTTTTCCACTCTTCGGACAAGGTCTTGACATTCTTCCGGAGCACCCGGGTCAGGGCGGACTCCCAGCCCATGGTGAGCGCGGACCGGTAGAGCCGGGGTATGATCTCGTCGCCCCAGCCCCCGCCGATATAGGCCCAGAACGCATGCCCCCACCGGTAGGGAAAATAGTCCGGATCGGTCAAGAGGTCGTCAACGGTGGGAAGGGAATTGTGCAGAACCGCGTCGCGTATCCACATAGCGGTGTGCGGATCGTATCTGCCGAGGGTGAGATACTCCGGCATCCCCTCGATAAACCAGAGGGGAATGCTGTTGATCCCGCCCAATCCCGCCAGCGAGGAGCCGCCCCGGGCTATGTCGTATTGGAACATGTGCACCAATTCGTGGCCCAGAACATGGTCAATATCGCTATAGGAGCCGGAAAGCGGCATTACCACGCGTTGCTTCATTCCCTCGGTTACACCTCCCACCCCCTCGCCGATCAGCCCGGATATGACATTGGTCTGCTGGAAATCCGCGTCGTTGGCATAGAATATGAGCGGATTTCTTCGTCGCAACTGATGATTGAACAGATCGCTGAAGCGGGTATACCATCGTTCGGCCATTCGTGCGGCATCCCGCGTCGCCGTTTCCGTCCGTGGATAAAAGTAAATCGAGTAATGTTCGGTTGAAAGCACCCGAAAGTCGAACTCTTCGTACTGCACCTTGTTCCTGCCGAAATACTGTGCGTCTGCCGTTCCCTTCGGAAGCAGAACGAACAGCACGGAGAACAAACAAAGCAACAACCGGAAGCCGGTGGTAACGCTGCGGAACGTCATATATCCTCCCTGCGGCGAATTTCAGTCAGATTACTCGGAGAACGGCCCGGATATGGCGAATACCCCGTCCGGCCCGGAAGCGATGGTATGGCTGGGGAACGGACGGCGGGAAACTGCGCGGCGGGAGGGGCCGTCGCGGCAAGTCGCGGACAAACGGAAAAAGCGGTCAATGCCAGCAACACAACATGTTTATTTTAATATAATGTATATTGCACAAAGAGCAATCTTTTTCCGGCATATGACTCGCGGAAAGAGAACTGCATAAGCGGAGACCGCATGACAGGGAGGGTGCCCGGGGGATTCCAGCCGGTGGAAATAAAACAGGGAGCATTACGGGTTCGGTGATTGCCATCGCGAGGTCTGGCCGGCAGAGACGGGAGAGGTAACCGTACAGCCGCAAACAACGGGGAAATGTTTTTTTGTTGCCGCCCGAGCGAAACTGGAACCTGTACGCCGTGGGCCGAAAAAAAAGGGGACCCGCGCAGAGTCCCCGGCATGTACGGCGCATTACAAAGATTATACCCGGTATTTCCGGACCCGGCCCATGGTTTGGTTGGCACTTTCGATGTCGGGTACGCCGGACACCTGATAGAGAACGCCCCCGGTGAGAAGACCGGCGTCCAGCTTCCCGGTGAAAGAGCGAAAATCGGTCTGGACCACGAAGGGCAGGTCCTCCGCGCGGCGGCGGAGGTCGCCGAGGACATCAAAAGCGAGAGGAAATCCCCGGTCATCCCCGAGAAATACCGCCCGGAGCCCCGGAAGAGTGGACACCGCCTCGAGCAAATGCCGCCCGTTTCCATGCAAATGCAACACACCGCCGTCGAAAGCGGAGAACATCCGCTCGATGTTGGCGCGGCCCCACTCTTCAAAGTATTCGACAGAGGTCATGTGGAACGGGTCCACGCTCTCCGAGACGACCCGTCCGGGAACCCACTGGACCATGTTGCTGTATGTCCCTTCCCGCAGACGGGGGGCTCGTTCGAAAAATGTCCGCTGGACCCGAAGGTTGATCTCGAAACCAAGCGCCACGGCGCGCCGGACCATTTCCGGCTCGAGCAGAAGCCCCTCGTAGGTTCGGGTTGCCCCCACCAGTTCGAAGGCGAAATTGAGCCCGTCAATGAGAATGAAATGACTGACACCGAATTTCCCTTCCGCGCCGCGGACAAATACCTCCAACTGACGGAGATAGCGTTCGAACCAGGGACAGGCGGTTACTTCTTCCGGGCCCGGAAGGGAATCGAATGCGTCCCACCCTGAAAGGATCGGCGCCACCATGGATGATATCCAGCCGTTATCGTGGCACATAAACTGAACGTCGCCGCCCAGAAGACCGCCATAGAGACCCTGGTCGAACTCGCTCAGATACGCCGAGGGAACAGAGTCGTCTTCCAGCGGACGACGTTCGGCGAGAAGGGCGTCCCAAAAGGCGATCCGTTCCCCGGGATCGGGATAGGGGCAGAACCCTTCCGGATGCTCCGTCCGGAAATGTTCCAGCGCCGGGCCGAGGACATCGAACGCCGCGAATACCCGGTCCGGAGCTTCCCGGTTGTAAAGAGCGGAGAGACGCTCGATGGTCTCGTCCAGGTTGACCTTGTAATCGATCGAATCCATATCGTCTCCCCGAAGATGATGGTTCATACCCGTTTTGAATCATAATAGGTATATGCCGTTGCTTTTGTAGTCAACCAATGCGTCCGGGAACGGGGCTCTTCCTTCCGTACCCCAATCCGTACCGTACCCGATACGGTGGAGCCCCTTCTCCCGCCGGGCGGAAAAGAGAGCAGGTCCGGTTCCGGACGCCGGGATCAGGTTTTCAGCAACTGCCGCATGTTCTTCAGGCTGATTTCTATCTCGCCGAGGATGGGCTTCTTGGAGGAATCCTGCTCCACGGTAAACCATTCCGCCTTGGCCGTGCGGGCGGCGGCGACAATGGCGGGCATGTCCAGCGTTCCCGTTCCAACCGGAGCGAAGGAGCGGTCACCCCTGGCCATGTCCTTCATGTGGATGAGGGGACACCGGTTGGAATAACGGCGAATGAAGGCGGCCGGGTCTTCCCCGCCGTGCTGCACCCAGTAGACATCGACTTCGGCGCCCACCAGCGAGGGGTCGGTTGCGTCAAAGAGATATTCGATAAGATACTTGCCGTCCTCTTTGGCGAATTCGAAGCTGTGATTGTGATAGCAGACCCGCATTCCCGCTTCTTTGGCCTTCTCTCCGATTACGTTCATCCGCTCGCCGAAAGCCTTGTAACCCGCCGCCCCTTTCTCGCGCCATTCTCCGGGCATGGAGGGGCAAACCAGAAAGCGGTTTCCGATGGTCCGATTATACTCGATGACCTCGTCCGTGTTTTTTTCCAGCCGCTCAAAGCCCTCATGCGTTCCGGCGCATCCGAGTCCCAGATCGTCCAGCCGTGTTTTCAGGTCACGGGCCGAAAGCCCCCCGTATCCGGCAAACTCTACCGCATCATACCCCAGTTCCGCCACGCTTTTCAGCGTTCCGGTAAAATCCTTCCCGGTAAAATCCCGGAGCGTGTAAAGCTGGATGGCAACTTGCCCGCGCTCCCGTGGCGCGGCATCCGCTCCGGCGTTCAGCGCCGCCAGGCCAAAAGCCGTTCCGGTGAGTTTCAGGGTGAAATCGCGACGGTTCATCTCGGTGTCCTCCACTGGGATTGAAATACATGAGTTCCGATGGTGCGGCGAAAGCGGACGCTCGGTAACGCGTCGCGCTCCCGTCTTCAGCAATAGTGTACCAACACCGCGATGCATGCGCTTGCGGACAGAGATATTTCGCGGCCAAAGCATGGAAAGCACAAACGGCTTGCTTCAGACCGGCGGTCCTGCCACATGCGACGGGGCTGTGTGCCTGGCACCGCGTTTCCCGGCAGATTTTTACCTTTCGACCGGTTCCCATCCCCCCGATTGTTCGGAGCGGAAGAGCGCGTCCATCACCGAAAGATTCGCCAAGGTGTCCTCCGGAGACACCGGAACCGGCCCCCCCTCACGTACCGCCCGGGAGAATGCCTCGAATTCGAGCTGAAACTGGTCAGCCGGACCCACAGGCACATCACGTTCCCCAATCCCGGTGGCGACCGTCACCACCGAGGGTACGTCGTCGTAAGCATTGAACGGAATCCGCACCTCGATCCTTCCCCCGCTTCCGAAAACCTCCACCCGTTGCCAGGCGGTGGTCTGCGTGCCCACGGTGAACAGTGCGCGCGGTCCCCCGAAGTCGAGGATGGCGGAGGTGAGAACGTCCGTTCCGAACTCGGGGTCACGACTGATCAGACTCATAACCCGTTCGGGCTCCCGGGCAAAGAGGAGCCGCGCAGTGGAGACAGCGTAACATCCGATATCGTAAACCGCGCCTCCGCCCGCTTCTTTGATATTGCGGAAATTTTTGGGATCAGGATTATTATACCCGAAAAAGGTGTGGACGGCCCGGAGATTCCCGATATGGCCGGTGCGGACAAGATCCCGGGTGTGTACCCACTGGGGATGGAAACGGTACATGAATGCCTCCATGAGAAGCACTCCCCGGTCCCGGGCATGAGCAAACGCGTCACGAGCTTCAGCGGCACTCAGCGCAAGCGGCTTTTCACAGAGAATATGCTTGCCGGCATCGGCGGCCCGCCGGATCCATTCCGCGTGCATATCATTGGGCAGGGGCAGATAGACCGCCTCTATCGACGGGTCGGCCAGCATCTCCTCATAGGAGCCGTACGCCCGGGGGATACCGAAACGGGCGGCGGTTTCCCCGGCTTTTTCGATGCTTCTGGACGCCACCGCAGACAGGTCCACCATAGCAGAACGCTGCATGGGTCGCAGTGTTCTCAGGATGAAGTGCCTCCCTATACCCAGCACTCCCCACCGTACCGGCTTCTCCATGTACTCCTCCTTTTTACGGCCGGGCTTCGCCGGTCCCGTCGGTCCGAAGCCGCTTATGCCCACACCTGTTGTTTTATAATGTACACCCATTCCCGCCGTTTGCCAACCCCACAATAATGGCTGTCCGTAAAAAAGATGGGGGAACCGCGGAATAATCAGGATGCAGAGGGAACCGTAACAATTTCCCCCGGTTGACTCCACTGGCGGTCAGAGTTAATCCCGTTCAGAAATTGTCCCATGTGCATGCAGCTTAAGGGGTAGAGTGAGTAACCGCTGACGAGTTACTCAACCAATTGTCTTGTGAGCACGCAATTGAAGGGGCTCCTCGTTGAAAAGCCTGAAATAAATATCCGTCTGATATCGTCTTACCTGTCAGATAGAGGAAGACGATATGAAATTTCCATATAAACCCACACCGTCCGCCGGAGGAAACGCCATGAAAGAGATACTGATTACCCTGATTGCCGCGGCGGCCTACTATGTCCTTGCGGCTAAATATATCGCCGGTCTTTTCATCGCTTGACCAACAGCCTCGGCAGGTGATGAGCGGAGCGCCCGGAGTTGATAGCCCCGGGCGCTTTTTTCTGTGACGGCCTATGCCATTCGCCTGCATTTTCCCCTTTTCTACGACCGCTGCCAACGACGGATTGCATCTGATGGCGGGCATGCATTATAATAACATTATATACAACACAATCCCAACACGCCGTTTTCATTCCCTGCCTGTGTCCGGTTTCCCCCCAATTCCCTGAAATCATTCCTATCCAAGGAGTTGATCATATGCAGCCGATTGTCGCCATATCCGAGGCAGAGAGCGTGGAACAAGGCCTTCCCCAGGCCCTCGATCTCCTCGGAGACATATCCGCCCTGTTCCGGGGCAAGCATGTCGCCATCAAGCCCAACGAAACCTGGGCTTCGCCGTCAGATACTACTCCCTGCACGCAGTCCGATACGGTTCGGGCAGCCATCCGGTATGTGAAGCGGTTCGACCCTTCCCGCATAACGGTTACCGGTGGCTCGGGCGCTGCGGAAACGGATGACGTGTTCCGCATTCTCGGTATTGACCGGGTCATCCGGGAGGAAGAAGTGGAGTTTTTCGACCACAATCGTTCACCGTTCACGAGCGTCGCCCTTGAAAGCGGGCCCCAACGCGAAGTTATGGTCAATCCCCGGGTTTTCGAGTATGAAACCCTCGTCTCGCTCGCCCAGCACAAGGTTCATTATGAAGCGACAGTCACCCTGACCATGAAAAACATCGCCATGTCTTATCCCGCGGCGGACTATTACGGCCATCCCCGGAGCACCCGGAAGCACCCCCATTCCTTCTACAAAGACATGCAGGGATTCATTGCCGCCATGTGCAGAAGATTCCCCATCAATCTCGGGATCATTGTGGGGCATCCCGCCATGATCGGACGGGGACCAATTGGCGGAAAAACCTTTGAGACGGGACTGACCGTGGCCGGGCAGGACTATGTCGCCGTGGATGCGGTCGGAGCCCATATCCTGGGGAAGGACCACGTCGGACATATCCTGCAGGCCGCCGCCCAGGGTCAGGGTACGGCTGATCGCACCAAAATCGAAATTGCGGGCGTCCCCCTGGAAGATGCCCTTCGTATCTTTACGGAACGCGCAGGGGAAACGGTCTACGGATGATGTGGTATCCGCGGGGAAAGACAAATCAGCAAAAAACCCCTCCGGCGGACCGGAAGGGCTTCCCTGAGTGAACTGTTCATGGAGGCCGGCAGCTACACCTCTTCTTCTGGATACAGCTCATCGGCCAGGACAGTAACCTTTTCCGCCAGAGCCAGTATCTGCCGGAAGGACTCCTGCTGTCCCTCTCCCTGCCCAACCGCTTCGGTGACCGACCGGACCGCGTCCCCGGCGGCGGTCTCCACTGCGTCGGTGCGGGCCATGACCCCGGCGATCCCCTTCCCGTGGCCGGAAAGCGCCGCGGCGAGAGACCGGGAATGACGTACCGCCCCATCCAGACGGGTTTCGATCATGGTTTGCATTCCGGCGATCACCCCCTCGAAAGAGCCGGCCAGTCCGCGCCAGTCCATACGGGCCTGGCTACACCCCATGGAGTGGAGCCGTTCCTCCAGACGTTCGCCCAGTCCGCCCACTACTCCTTCCAGCGAATCCGACTCTTCCGCCACCGCCTCGAACTCCCCGGCCAATCCGGCGAATCCATCCCGGGCATTCCCGGACCGGACCGCCTCCATTCCCCCCATCGCCGCCAGAGCCGCCATTGTCCCGGCATAGACCCCCAAACGTCCGGAAAACCGGGAAACCCCGGAATAGAGGGGACGAAGGGCGTCCAGACCCGCGGTTATGGCTTCCTCGTCCTCCCGGAGAACGCCCAGTTCCCGGGCGACATCCCGAAGCACCCCGAGCGCGCTCTCAAGGTTGCCCCGGAGCCCGGTCATCCGGTTCTGAAATGTATCGGACTCAGCCAGCGCCTCGTCCGCGGTCCGGATAAGGGACTCCAGAGAAGCACGGTGACCGCCGGTTCCCCGCTTGAGCAACTCCAGCGCATGAAGAACGTCGTGAATTGATTCGATGGTGACTCCGACCCGCTCGACAGTGGTCTCCAGTGAACGGATAAAAGTATCGGAATCCGTATACACTTCATCCAGGGCGGCGGAAAGATCCCCGGCGGAGGTCATATGGCCGGTGGAAGTCAAAAGACGCTCGGCGTGCCCGGCCGCTCCGGAAAAGGCCTCTTCCTGCTCCTCGATGCGCGAGGCGGCCTGCTCGATACTCACCAGCACCCGGTCAACACTCCCCGGAAGGGCATCGAGCGCTGGCGCAACCGCATCCATCCCTTCCAGCACTCCCTGCAGCTTGGCCACGGCATCGAGGGTGAGTCCCCGCAGTTCTTCGATAGTCCCGGCGGCATCATCGAGTGCGTTCCGCACTCCCTTGGTCATCACCACGATGGCCCGGATACGGTCGGCGGCGGTACCGATCCGTGTGGAAAGCCCCTCGTGGGCCTCGCCGGTCCGCCCGAGGAGGGTGAGAAATTCCCCGGCCTTGCGGTCGAAAGACGCAAACTCCTTCTGGGCCATGGATGCAGCCACGGCGAACCCGGCGCCGGATTCTCCGGCCTTTCCCGCTTCCAGGGCGGCGTTGAGCCCGGCCACATCCGCCCGCTCCAGCAAACGTTCCAGACGGCCGGAAAGGGATGTGAGTTCCTCACCGGCACGGGAAAGCTCCTGCACAGTCCGTAAAAGATCGCTGTGATGTTCGGCGGAAGTCTGGATGGCGATGATAAGCTGACGGGTGGCTCCGGCGTTCACGCGAAAATCGGCGAGTAATTCCTCCAGGGCGATGGCGTTCCCGGCGGAAAGTTCCCGGATCTCTCCGGAAGCATCGGCCAGCTCTTCCAGAAGACGGACGCCTTCCCCCGATTCCCGGAGAACGGCATCGGTCCTGGCGCGGGCCTGCTCGAAAGAAGCGATGATACGGTCCGATAGCCCCGCGACCCGCTCAATGCCTTCGGATATATCCGCGGTCAGTGTCGCCATCCGGCTGCTCCGCCGCAGACGCCTCGCCAGCGCCTTGCTGCGTGACCGGGCGGTTGCCGCCCGCCGAGCGATACTGTTCTCCGCCTGTGTTCCCGGGACGCTGCTCAGGGTATCGACCGCCGCTTCCCCGCCCTCAGCCTGCCGTCTCGCCATGTCCTGTCCCTTTCCCATTCGTTCCTGCCTTCATCCGTGCCCGGGTCAACAGTCCGGAATCCATCCGGCTTCTCTGCCGCAAGTACTGTAAATAACACATTCCCCGGCGCATTTGTCAAGATAAATAGGGGAGATATCCCTTTGCAAAGCGGCCGGAGCCGGCCTCCTCCGTTCACGGTCAAATCATCACAAAAAGTCACCGTAACCGCATCCGCGATACCCGCGTTATCTGTACATTTTCATAGTGAACGAATCCGGCGCCGCCCGTTAATGATGCAGCCCGTGCAAAGGGTCAGCCGGGATGTACGGACCGAAATACCGGAGTGCAGCAAAAAACGGGCGTCGGGCATGGCTGGCAACGGATTCTGTGCCGCAGACGTATTTCTCATATCCTCCGTGACACGAGCGATAGAGCTGGTGACGACATACAATGATTCAGCAGTATCGGGCTCTTCGGAAAAACCATGTATCACTCATATCGCTGTTAACCCCCGCCCAGTTGGACAACACCGGGATTCCCTCTGGTCCGAATGCTCTCAATCAACCAAAAAATAGCCACAAAAAAATACGCTTATCGGGTTGAGTGAGCAACGAACCGAAGCAGCACACGCAAGACTCACGATCATGAATTATGTTTTTTCCCACCCCCTGCCAGGGAGAAGGTGACCGCAAGGCCCCGGGGCCCCCATTTATACCGCCCCTGGTACGAATGGGGTAGAGAAAGGGGGTCTTGGCTGCGCTCGCCATGATTTGGCCCTGTTTTCTGAACAAACCCGGTACCCATAAAAAATAATGAACACTGGGGCGCTCAATTCTTTTTATCCGCAGTTCATCAGGCGTTTATCCCACGCATCCCCATTCAGACAGGCAGTTCGGGGTGGTCACGCACATCCCCCTACCAATGCCCCGCATCCGGCTGGGTGATTTCCACGGGTACCCGGAACTCCGCGTCTTCTACTCGCTTTTCCGTTGATTCCGGGGCCGATTTGGCGTAATTTGGTGCAACCCGTTTCCCGGCCGGACGTTTCCACAAGGGAGCTTTTCCCTCCAGATTCACTGTACGCACACCCAAACCGGACGCGAACCCGATGAACCAGTTTCCCTCCATCTCGGTCATTCTCCCCACGCTGAACGCGGCGCGGACGCTCGAACGCTGCCTGGCCGCGATCCGGGCGCAGGACTATCCCCGCGAACTCGTGGAAATCGTCATGGCCGACGCCGGGTCCACCGACGGTACGCTCGCCATCGCGGAGCGGTACGGCGTGGAGCGCATTGTCCCCAACCCCCTCCGGACCGGTGAGGCGGGCAAGGCGGCGGCCATCGGGGCCTCCTCCGGCGCAATCCTGGCGCTGGTGGACTCGGACAACATCCTCGACGACCCGCAGTATTTCCGGCGCGCGGCACGGCTCTTCGAAGACGACACCATCGACAGCGTCGAGCCGCTCCATTGGACTCTGGACCCCAACGACACCCTGGTGAACCGCTACTGCGCCCTCCTCGGCATGAACGACCCCCTGAGCTATTTCCTCGGCAACTACAACCGCTGCAGTTGGCTTTCGGGGCGTTTCACCGGGATGCCGCTCCGCTCGGTCGAGGAAACCCCGGAGGCGTACATTGTGGAGGTCGACCCGCGCCATGTGCCGTCCTTCGGGGCCAACGGCTTCATGGTGCGCCGACGGGCGCTGGAGGGGCTCTCCTGGCGGCCCTACTATTTCGACATCGACGTGTTCCAGCAGATGGCGGCGGCGGGACGGGGCCGGATCGGGATCATGAAAACCGGCATCCTCCACCTCTACTGCGACCGGATCGCCACCTTCCGCCGCAAGCAGGCCCGCCGTATCCGGGATTTCTTCCACCACTCCCGGGGCAGCCGCCGCACCTACGACTACCAGGGCATTCCGAAGACGCGCTACATCCACTTCGCGCTGGCCACGATTACCGTTTTCCCCCTCCTCGTCCAGGCGTTCCGGGGATACCGCCGCAAGCCGGATTCGGCATGGTGGTTCCATCCCCTCGCCTGCGGGATCACCCTCTGGGAGTATGGCTGGGGAACGATCCGCTCCCTTCGCAAAACGGGTGAATACGACCGGGAGGGATGGAAGCAGTGAGCGGCGGCCGGCTGTTCCCAGTCTTTGCCCTGATTTCCGCTCCTCAACTGCAAGGCGCTCAACTCTATATGTACAGCCGTGACGAGGCATAATTGTAAACAAAATGTAACATACTGGGCCTATGTTCTCCATATAATAATCGGTGGTATTTGGTTTGCCCAAAAAAAGTAACTCATCCCCTTGTTCCATTGTCGTAAACATAAGAAAAACCACTGGCACGCATGAGTACCGAAAGATAGTCGGTAGAGGTGTTGGCCGGTAACTCACCCCCTTACTCCCCCTCTCTCCAGAGAGAGGGGGAACCGAGCCACAGGAAGCACCGAGACGGCCGATAAC
>JAWLHT010000147.1:0-12828 GCA_041690195.1 Candidatus Latescibacterota bacterium | reverse complement strand
GTGAACCGTATCTGACGGTTGGTGATTTGGGGCGTGTATCGTACCGGAGAAAGACTCAGATTCGCCGTAACCGCCAGAACGATTCCGATGGTGAACGCCACGGAGAACCCGGCCAGCCCGCCGAAAATATCCACCACCTGTCCGGCGGCGAAAATCGAAAGAATGGCGGTGAGCTGAGAAAACATGATCCGCCGTCCGATGTAGGAAGCCCGGATGCTGTCCGGGATGAGGGAGCCGTACCAGGCGTTCAGGAGCGGGTTTCCGATGTGGTAGAACCCCGCCGAGAGCATGATGATGAACGGGATGAGCGACAGAATGGTTTTCGGGGGAACGAAGAAGGGCATGACGATGAACGGGATGAGGATCACCGGTTCCATCACCCCGCACAGGATAACCACAAGTTTCTTGTTTCGGAACCGGTTGGTGATGAGATGGCTGAAGAGCTGGAACATCCCCATGAGATACAGCAGGCTGATTATATCGGAAGGCGCGGATTCGTCCGCCCCGAGCGACAGCACATATCCCACGAAAATGGGCGAACTGGCCAGAGCGGTCTGCCAGTATCCGCCCATGAAGACAACCCAGTAGAAGAATCCCCGGAGACCGGTATTGATGTCGGTGCGCGAGAATGTCGTTTCCTGAGCCATGCGGTTCCCGGAGCCGGAGGGATGTGGAAGAGTTCTGGTGTCCGGATAAGATAGTAAACCGTGGACTGGAATTCAAAACCTATTATGGATAACGGTCAGACCGGCAACCGGTCCTGAGCCGCTGAGGTTCTTCCCTGAGGCGGGAGATATCCACGAAAACGGGTTCAGCAGGGTTAGAGAGTCCGGGCGCTTGTTTCCATTCATGTACTCCGCTGAACCCCTGTCCTTCGGATATCCCTCTTGTCAAGGGGGCAAACTGAAAAAGCGAACAGCGTGGGGAGAGGCCATTCCTCTTTCATCTCCCCACGCGGGTATTGCTGCCGACCCGGAGAATCGGTGCTGGCGCCCTGCAGGGAGATGCAGTCGGAGGCGGCAGGAGGTTCAGCCGCATCGGGAACGCCGGAAGCGCCTATTCTTCACCCCGCGGATAGCCGTTCACCGGAAAAGCAGCGGCGCCAGTTCGTGCAGATATTCCCGCCAGAGCCGCCACTCGTGTGCGCCGCCGGTGATATGGGCGGTATGCCGGATTCCTTTTTCCTTGAGAATATCGATGAACCCGGTGTTGTTGCCGTAAAGGAAGTCCTCCTTTCCACAGCCGATCCAGAGGAGGCGCAATGCATTGTTCACCGCTGACGGGTCAGAAAGCAGGGGAGCGTGAACATCCAGGGAAACTGCTGAGCTGAATGCACCGATGTACCCGAAGACGCCGGGATTTTTCAGGCCGCAGTACACCGACTGGCCCCCGCCCATGGATAGCCCGGCCACCGCCCGGCTTTCCGGACCGCTTTTGACCCGGTATTCCCTTTCGATCAGGGGAATCATCTCACGGACCAGGTACGGTTCAAACCGGGGGGTAACCCGTGCGAACCAGTCGAACCACTCACCCTCGCCGTCTCCCTCTTTCGGCGTGGCGTACCCATAGGGCATCACAATGATCATGGGGAGAGCCTTGCCTTCGGCGATCAGATTATCCAGAATGACATCGGCCCGACCGGTGACCCGCCATGTCTCCTGGGAGTCAGTGTAGCCGTGGAGGAGATAGAGCACCGGAAAGCGGGCGTCCGGGTTGCGGTCGTAATGGGCGGGCGTGTAGACGCAGTATCCGCGGTCGTCGCCAAAAGCAGCCGACCGGTGGCGATGGTAATGCACCCGTCCGCGGGGAACATCCCGTTCCTCGAAGAAAGCGGTCTGGGGCCCGGACACGAGGAGCAGGCTGGAACTTGGTAAAATCCCCGGATGGATGACCGGATTCTGCGGATCAATCATCCGGACGCCATCAACCTCGAATGAGTAGAAGTGGAGTTCGGGTGTGACCGGTCCCACGGTAACGCTCCAGAGACCATCGGCGCTTTTGCTCATCGGTTTCGGTGCATCGAGAAAACTGCCGCTGACATTTACAGCGTTCGCCCGGGGCGCGACGAGCCGGAAAGTCACCGTCCGGTTGCTGTCCACTACCGGCGAAATGGCCGGTTGCTGGAGTTGGGCGGAAGCGGCGAGGGGAAAGAGGATCGCCGCGAGCAGGGCTGGCTTGATGATGGAGGATCGGCTCATGCAGGTCTCCACAAAGAAGGGGGTTGACGTCGAAATCCAATCGCGGAAGGATAATATACATTCCTGGCCGGGAATCAGTCCAAGAATATTTGGCGCTTCCGGACTTGTGGGGATGCAGAAAGAAGGAGTCCGGAGCCAGAAGTCAGGAGAAGGGAAACGGCCGTCACTGCAGGAGCGTCCGTACGGTAGGGGCGAGGCATGCCCCGCCCCTACCGTCTTTCCCCTTTGATACTCTGTTCCTTTGGCCCCTTTCCTCTCTTGTTTGCCCATGGAAAGCCGCGGAGAGACGAATAATTACCTGTATGGGAGACTGTTCTCCGGAATGTATTCCCGGATAGGGAGCGACGCGCCGTAATGCTGGCCATGGATACTCATGGCCTCTCCTGCAACTTCGCTTGACAATTCCTCCGGTCATGCGTAGTATCCCGTATCGGAACGGTTCGCGGCAGGCTGTGCCTCGGGGTATGGAACGATATATCAATGAAAGGCGGCGACATGGAACGCAGGGGAATGGGCTGGTTTTGCGGAATTATGGCCATTATGTTCCTTTGGACGGCCGGAGTATCTCACGGGCTGGACAACCCGGCGGAGTGGAACAAAGCCTGGACGAAGCACCAGGCGGTGTATATCCAGGAAACCGCCGGCTTTGACCGCATCCACGAACCGGTGGAAGCGGAGGTGAAATTCAACCAGTCCATGCCATCGCGGGACGAAAAGGGGGTTGACGCGGCGGTAAAGCGGGTGATCCGGGTCGTCCGGAAGAACGGAGACCGCTGGGAGGAAATCCCCTGCCAGGTATACGATGTCCGGCCCTATCACTGGAACAACAGGTCCGAAAAGCCCGAAATCATGGTCCGGGCTCGAGTGGCGTTCTTTGCCGATGTCCCGGCGCACATGACCGGGGTCTATTACATCTGCCACGGCAACCCGAATCCACCCGAACCGAAGTACCCCTCCGGGCTGAAAGCGGTTGGCTCCGGGGTAGCCTACACCATCGAAAACCCCTATTTCCGGATGATCACCGACAAAGCCTCCGGACAGATCGACCGGATAGACCTGAAATTCGCCGGAAATCCCTCCTTCCGGTTCGTGCACGGGACCATGCACTGGAACCCGGACTTCATGTATGTGCCCGAGGATTTTCCCACCACCTGGTTCAAATGGTACTATGCCCACAACTTCGTTGACCCGCCCCACGAGGTAGAGTCGGGACCGGTGTTCTTCTCCATGCGGAGGAGCCAGCTCATTCCGGGGCAGGACATCGCCTGGATGGAGGTGTACTACCGTTTCTATGACGGAGTACCATATGTGCTTGTGGAGTCCCGCATCACCACGAAGAAGCAGTGCCACACTCTGGCCATCCGCAACGACGAACTGGCTTTCGGCACGGATGACTTCACCCATGCCGGCTGGCGCAACTGCACCGAAGACATGCTTCCGGGTCATATAGGGGAAACCGGTTCGGTGGATATCTACAACGAAGCCCGCATGGAGAACCATGTGCTCGGGAGCGCGCTCCCGCCCAACATTCCCTGGATCAGCCTCTGCAACGTGAAGAAGGGCTATGGAACGGGAAGCATTCGTCTGGCCTGGGACAACACTAATGTTCTCACCAACGAGCCCTCGCCGCTCTACAATTCCCACACGGTCATCAGCGAACACAACGGTGGCCTCTACTGGTTCCGGAGTCTCGTGTACTCTCAGCGGGACGACAACAACGACCTGGGATGGGACGCCGACGACTGGCGCGCCGCCTGCCACGAGATTCCCGAGGGCTCGTCCTACTATGAAAAGAATGCCTATGTTTTCTATGAGTGGACGAAGGATGGGAAGTTCAAACCCATTGACGATCTGTGGTTCAAGCTGAGGGAACCGCTGAAAGTGACGCTGGCGCGGTGACCGGAAAATGGATCGTGTGAGACAAAGAGCCCCCGGCGAACATTCGCCGGGGGCTCTTTGTCTGCAAGGGCCCGATACTTACGCACCGTAAAGTTTGACCCCGAGTTTCTTCGCGGTCTGGAGCAGATACTGCCGGGAGGGCTCGTACTTGTCTTCCGGCAGATGCTCGATGAGGAGGCAACGCGGTTTCTTCATGCGGCTGAGATGCGCCAGATAGAGCTCGTAGTCCATGCTGCCCTGGCCGAGCACCGCGCGCTCGATATTGGGCATCATGCTCGTCCAGGTCTGATCCTTGGCGTGGGCGTACACGATATCCTCGCCGAGCAGGTCGAAGCACAGGTTAATGAGCTCGCTCGTCCGGAAGAACGTTCCCGCGTGCAGCATGTTCGAGGGATCCAGGGTGACCTTGACCCGGGGATCGCCCACGTCCCGCTTCAGACGGACATGGGACTGGGGCGTGTTGTTGTTGCAGGAATTAACCGCCTCGAATCCGAGATCGATCTTGCTTCCGGAGGTGTCTTTGAGGATTTTCTTCACCGCGGCGACCGACATTTCCCAGGTTTCCCGGGTCCAGTTCAGGGGGTGGGGGATATCTTTGCCTTTGGGATTCCGTCCGCCGGTGTGGGTGAGGATGAACTTCATGCCGAGGCGGTCGGCCATCTCGATGGCCTTGCAGTTCAGCGCATGAGCGGCGGCGCGTTTCTGCGGGTCCGGATCGATGATGTTGATCCAGACATGGAGGGTATAGAACTCCACGTCATGCTGCTTCAGCGCGGCCTGCATCTCCCGGATTTCGGAATCGGTGATGTTGTAGTCCCAGCCGGCGGCCCCGGCCTCGCAGGCGGTGTACCCGGCCTCCCGGATGGTTTTCACCCAGTCGCCGTAGCTGCCGTTCGGCGCTTTTTTCATGCGGTAGGCCTGACAACTCAGACGGATGTGGCTCGGTCCGGGGGTGAGATCGCGCTTGATATTATCCGGCGCGCTCCACGGGGTCAAAAAGTCGTCGCCCCATACATCGGGAAGCTCCGCCGCTTCCGGACGGGAGGACGCCCCTCCCATGGCGAGGCCGGCGGCGGCCGCTCCGGCCGCGAGCGCCCGGCGTCTGCTGATCTGGTTCTTCACTGGTGTGTACTCCTTGGTTGAATGAACTGTATCTTGTCGGTGCATTCGCTATGAATTTACGTTGCCGGTTCGATAATCCCCCGGTAACCGCCGCTGAGACAATTTCTCCTGACTTCCGGCTGCTGATTCCTTCTTTCGACTTACGTCAATTTCTCGTCAGATACATCAACCCGCCGACTTCCACCGGATGATTCAGGACCAGCGTGTTTCCCTCGCTCCGGACCGTGACCGGCTTGCCGGAAGGCTTATGGAACATATCGGTCGCGGAGAGCCGGAACGAGCCGGATACCCCTTCCAGACGGGTGGTGATTCGGGGGACGCCCGAGCCGTTGAACAGGATGAGCGTTCCCGTGTGATCGGGCAGAACCGGGAACGACGACGGCCAGACCTGGAGGAAGCAGGGAAGATAGGTGCGCCCGCCGGAAGAAATCCGCGCCGCGGAGTAATGGGGATCGTCGCTGAGCAGTTCAAAATTTCCGGCGAACATCCGCTCCCGGTGCTCGTTGTAGAAGGCGATCCAGGTCCGTACCAGTTCGGTGTGATTCGGACTGATCTCGGCGAAATTGACGGAGATCTGCGGGACGGCGTACAGCACGGCGGTGGCGAGAAAACGCGCCACGTTCTCGTTCGTTTCCTGCAGCGGCCAGTAGGCGGGATCAGAGTGGGGCGCGACCCCGCGGCACCAGGAACGGATCAGGCCCAGGTGGCGGCGCGCCAGATCCGGGTCGGAGGGAGTGTCCTGTCCCCGGTAGCAGTTGCCCCACTGACGATTGGCGACATTGGCGTAGTTCAGGCGGTACTCGAGGATGGCGTCGGGCTTGACCGCGCGGGCCGCTTCGGCCATGCGACGGGCGACATCGCGGATGCCGTCGCTGACGAAGTCGAAGTCGTGCGGGTGGTCGCCGGTGCAGTTGACCAGCGGACCGCCCACATCCGTGTCCAGGAAATCCAGCTTGAGCCCGTCGAGATTGTACATCCGCATGAGTTCCCCGGCGTGGAAGGCCATGCGATCCCGCACCTCGGGACAGCGAACGCACATCACATTGCGGGGGCTGCCCCCGGCCAGTACGCGGTAGCGGCTCCATTCCCGGAACGCCGTGGATCGCTCGTCCATGTTCATGGAGAAATACCACAGGATCACCCGAAGGCCGAGGTCGTGCATCCGGTCCACCGTGGCCCGGAAATCGGGAAAGACTTCCTTTTTTGCCACCCAGTCGCCGCCGCCCACCATCCAGCCGTCGTCTATGATGAGGTTTTTGAACCCCAATTCCACGCATTTCCGGGCGTTGCGGTCCACAAACTCGTCGCTCAGTTTGCCCATGGATGGATACCAGGTGTTCCACACGGGCTCGAAACAGGCTTGCGGCGTATTGTAGGAGAGATTCCAGACCCGGTCGTACCACTCCACGAACCGGCGAATTACGGTGACCCAGTGGGCGTCTTCCAGGCTCAGGTAGACCGTTTCGTCGATCTCGTCCGTATGGTAGGGGCGTTCGGGAACGAACCGGTTGACCGCCATGTTGAGAAACTGGCCCGCGTAGTTGTTGCCGAAAGTCAGGGAGCCGTCGCCGGACTGGTTCTTCAGCGCCAGGATGCCCCGGTTGCGGCCGGAGCGGTTGAGCGCCCCGGCGATGAGGGAGCCGCAGTTTCCCGCCGCCGGGATGTCCACCGACCAGGGAATGCCCACGTACACATGCTGCCCGAGTCCGTCAAGCTGCTGGGAATACCATATCTTCTGCACATCCCGGAGGGGGACGGGAACCGCAATGGTCAGCTTTTCCACCGCGAGCGGCTTTCCGGTGGAGAGCCGGATGTGCGCCGTGGCGACCCCGGACGAAATCTGTTCCACGTCGATCTGAAACGCAGCGCCGTCGGGAATTTCTTCGGCGAGCTGGAGACGGACGGTTCCCTTGAGCCCGAGGATGCTGAATTCTCCGGACACGCTTTTTACCGCCGCGGAACCCCGCGGTGCGGCAAGGGTCAGTCCTGCGCCCGCGGTGATCCCGGTTTTCAGGAAAGTGCGCCGTGTGGCATGCATGAGTTTCCTCCACGGTGAGTGAGGCAGACCGCCGCCGCCTGTCCCGCCGGTTGTGCCCGTTTGTTCTCCGGGGTGCAAGATGTCCGGGAAGCCGGTAAGGGACAGGGTACTCCCTTTCCCATCCCGAGTCAAGGGGATTATTCCGGAGAGCCGCTCCCGGCGGGCGTTTCCGCCGCGGCGTCGCGGCTCCCCGGCACGTTCACCGTCGAAAGTCGAACGCTCACCAAAGTGGACAGTCCCGGTTCGTCCATGGTGATGCCGTAGAGATTGTCCGCCGCGGCCATGGTTTTTTTGTTGTGGGTGACCATTATGAACTGGGTGTTCCTGGAGAACTCCCGGATCACCCGCAGGTAACGGTCAATATTGGCGTCATCAAGCGGAGCGTCCACTTCATCGAGAATACAGAAGGGGCTTGGTTTGACGAGATAGATGGCGAACAAAAGGGCGATGGCGGTGAGCGCCCGTTCGCCGCTGGAGAGCAGATTGATGGACCGCACGTTTTTTCCCGGAGGGCGCGCGGTAATGAGGATGGCCGCCTCCAGCGGGTCTTCGCCTTCCTGCAGAGCCAGATCGCAGTAACCGCCCTCAAAGAAGCCGGAGAAGGTTTTGGTGAAATTAAGCCGGATCCGTTCAAAGGTTTCCCTGAATCGTTCCCGGGCGATGGAATTGATACGCTGAATGGTATCTTCCAGGGTGCGCCGGGCTTCAACCAGGTCATCGCGCTCACCGGAAAGGAAGTCGAGACGCTCTTTCTCCGTACGGTAGTCGTCCTCGGCCGCCATGTTCACGTCGCCGACAGCATGGATTTTCCGGCGCAAGTCTTCCAGGAGGAGCTTTTCGTTTTCCGGGTCGAAATCCGGGTCCTCCGGAGAGGCGGGAATATCCTCCGGAGCGATAAAAAACTCATCGGTGAGCCGTTCCATAATGGACCGGGCCCGGAGAACCGCTTCATCGCGTCCCAGAGTGAGGGACGACTCCCGTCGGGCGAGTTCAGACTGTTCGCGCCGCAGATTCTGAAGCATTCGCTCCATCTCGCTCCGCCGGGAGCGGATTTCGGAATAGCGGTGTTCGGCTTCTTCCTTCACTGTGCGGAGACGGTCGTATTCGGTCCGGAATCGTTCCAACTCCGCGGAAAGCTCCTGCCGGCGGTTTCCCGCTTCGAGCATCTCCCGTTCCGCCCGGTCAATCTCTTCCAGGATGTTCCGTCCAGTTCGGGCCAGCGTTTCCCGGCGGTCGCGGAGTGCGTCAATCTCCCGGGTCAGGGCGGCTTTTCGCTCGGTGAGGGAGGCGCGTTCCACTTCCCAGGCGTTCAGACCGGTGCGGCGGGTCTCCAGTTCGACCCGGAGACCGACGATTTCTTCCGTGGCCGCCTTCGACTGTTCCTCCATGTTCCGGTATCGGGTGTCCAGTCCGGATGCTTTCTCCTCCAGTTCGGCGATTTCCGCTTCGAGGTCGTCGAAAGAATCACGGATGCGTTCCGCCTCTTGGCGAAGCGCGGACAGCGTTTCTCCGGACGCGTCCCGCCGGGCCGTCGCCCGCGCTTCATCCGAGGCGATCTGCGCGGTATCCCGCCGCATTTCCTCCAAGGTCCGTTCCCGGTCCCTGATGGATACACGGATAGTCTCGATGGCTCCGGAAAGTTCGGCGCGCTGTTTCTCCAGCGCATGGACGGAGTCGGAAGCCCGGTTGAAATCCGCGGTGACACGGTCCAGTTTTTCCCGGCGCCCGAGGGTGGAATTTCGCTCGCCTCCGGGATTGCTCCCGCTGTGAATCTCTCCGCAGGAACCCACCATTGCTCCGTCGAGGGTGACAAAGCGCCCGCCCCGTTCTGTATGGAGCCGCCACGCGGTTTCCAGCGAGTCCACTATGGTCACGTCTCGTAAAAGACTCCGCAGCGCCGGACTGAACCGTTCTTCGGTCCGGACGAAATCCGCTGCCGCGCCGATCACCCCATCGCCGGACACCGGCCGCTCCGCCGAGGACGGCCATTGACGGTCCACCGGGAGGAATACAGCCCGGCCGAGGGTATCCCGGGCGAGATACCGGGCGCCGTCCAGCGCTGCCTCGGGTGAATCGACAAGGACACTCTGCAGGCTTTCCGACAACGCTGTTTCGATGGCGGTCACGTATGGCTCATCCGTCGAGATACAATCGGCCAGCACGGCGAGCACCCGCCCGGAAAGTTCCGGGGCGCCGGCTGCGGTTCGCACCCCATCGGAATACCCGGCATAGGTCCGGATCACCTCGGCCAGGAAGTCGCGTTCCGCCCGGAATGATGCCTGGGTTTCCCGCATCTCCCGGAGTTCTTCATCCACGCTTTCCAATTCACGGATCCGTCCGGCAAGAGCGGCACGTGATTCCTCAAGCTCGCGGTTCACGTCCTGTTCGCGTCCGGCGTTCCGGAGCCGTTCTTCATGGAGGCGGGATCGTTCGCTTTCCACTTCGCGGAGTGTTTTTTCCAGTTCTGCGACGCGGAGGGAAATATCTCCCAGCCGGGCCTCTCCGCCTTCCCTCCGCACCCGGATCGTCACAATCATGGCCCGGCAGGAGGCGATTTCCTTTTCCAGGAGACGCATTTCGTTCTCCAGGAGACGGAATGCACGCTCCTTCCCGGTCACCGTGCCCTCGAACCCGGAATATTCCTCCCGGGCAGCCCGGACGGTACTGGCGACTTCTTCGAGACGGGCGGCGACAATATCCAGCTCACCCGCGCCGGTCCCGTGGGACTCCGCGATGCGCTCCAGGGCGGCGCCGTTCTGGCGAACCGCTTCCCGGGCTTTCGCGGCGGTTTCCCCAAGATACTCGATGCGGGAGTCAAGCCGGGCCATCTCCTTTTCGCGCTCGGCGATATCGTTGCGGACAGCGTTGAAGCGGGAAGCGGTTTCTTCCAGGTTCCGCTCGATTTCCAGGATATCCACGGACAGGGACTCGTAGTCTCCCCCCAGTGTGGTTATCCGGTCGCGCAGTTCCCCGCTCTGGGATTGCAGAAGGTCAAGTTCTGTTTCAGCGGTTTCGACCTTCGCGCGGAGTTTTCCGATTTCGTGGGACGCCACAGCCACCGTACGGGCTTTAAGTTCGCTCCGGAGGGCGCGGTACCGTGAAGCTTTCTGGGCCTGGCGCTTGAGCGACTCCGTCCGCCGCTCCAGTTCGGTGATGATATCGCCCACCCGGTTCAGGTCGTCCTCGATGGACAGCATCCGGTTCAGGGCGGTACGCCGACGGGCCTTGTACTTGGTGACTCCGGCGGCTTCCTCGAAAATGAGACGGCGGTCTTCGGTTTTGTCGGAAAGGATGGAGTTGATCATTCCCAGTTCAAAGACACTGTAGGAATCAGTTCCCATTCCGGTGTCCATGAACAAATCGTTAATGTCCGCCAGACGGCAGATTTTGCGGTTGATGAGGTACTCGGATTCACCAGAGCGAAACAGACGGCGGGTGATGGTGACTTCGGGGAGATTGACCGGCAGACGGCCCGATTCGTTGTCTATGGTGAGGGAGACCTCGGCCATGCCCAACGGCTTGCGGGTGGTGTTGCCTTTGAAAATCACGTCCTCCATGCGCTCCAGGCGGATCTGGCTGGGCTTCTGCTCGCCGAGCACCCAGCGGATGGAATCCACCACGTTGCTCTTGCCGCAGCCGTTCGGTCCCACCACTGCGGTTATTCCGCCGGAAAGGGAAACGTCCAGTTTCCGGGCAAAAGTTTTAAAGCCGTAGATTTCGAGTCTGGATAGCCGCATGCCCCCATCTTTCGAATAGAGTAACTATAACATGTAGGGCTGGATATGCGGAAATGATACCATATCTTGGGGGATTGGCGCAAGGGAAAAGTACGCTCCGGACCGGTGCGCCGGGCCCGGAAATCCCGGCGGCGGAGCGCGGTGCGCGGATTTCTCCCGGTGTGGCAAATGGTGGGGGACCATCCGCCCCGGAAAGCGCGCTCGCCCGTCCGGTCGGGCAGAAGGTGGCGACATGGGCGGTTCGTGAGCAGCCTGCCGGGAACCATTTCGTCCTATTTGAAGGCTCTGCCCCGCCCAGGGGTGTGTGTTTCTATCTGTAACAGCCGCCGCGGCTCCTGCCTCCGTGTTGCTCCGTCTGTTCCGGCCGTTGCGGGGAGGGTACACAGTGTCATCTCATTGCCATTCCAGTTTTCTTGAATGGTATCGAGAAAATATTGCTTCTCGGTGATAGATTTTACTTGGCAAGAGTAAAATTGTCGGCTATATGCGCTACTAATAGATTAGAACCTTTGTAGCTTCCGCATCCGTATCCGCCGCATCCGAAGCCGAAACAAGCGAAGCCGCTTCGACATACAGCTTATGTATTCATGCATCTGCTCGATACATCCCGGTCCCGAACCCGCATGAACTTGCATATATGCTTTGCGGGAGCTTCGGGGAAAATGTCCGTTCGGGAATTCTTCGAGAATGTATTCAGGGTTTTCGGCCACAACAATCAGGGATTCCCTGATTGACAAACCAATATTGGGGTGCGATGTTTTTCTTGACGGTAAATCAGTGCATTTCGGGAGGTTATTATGCGTATACCCAAAGAACTCACGATATCCCTTATGGCATTCATGGTCACACTTGCCTCTTTCTCCGGCCAAGCGCCTGGACAGGTCTCGAAATTATACAACATCGGACGCAGTATAGACGCCACCTATCCCACTCCGGGACCCAGACCGCAGGATATCGTCTGGGATGGCGCAAACCTATGGGTGGTGGATGACAGCACCGATGTCATCTACCAGCTTGATCCCGCCGACTGTTCCGTGCTCCGGACCATCCCCGCTCCGGACGCCAACACCCAAGGGCTCGCCTGGGATGGAACGCACCTCTGGGTCTGCGGTGCGGATTCCCTCATCGTATATCAGGTCGATCCTCAATCCGGCGATGTTCTCTCGACCACGCCATGCACCTACGGTTATGGGATTCCGGGGGGGCAGTACCATTCCACGGGACTGACCTTTGTCGGCGAACGGCTGTACTGTTGTCTGGATTCGGGTCGATCCAGCCAGATCGCGGAGGTTGACCTGGAAAACAACACGTGGAAACTCCTTGAGTTCACCGGATTCCCGTATGGATTGGCATACGATGGAGAATACCTGTGGTGCACCCAATATTCTTCAGATCCTGATTCCAGTAACTGTTATGGCTACCACTATTCCGACATTCATTCTTATGCCTATCGGTTTACCATGCCATGCAAGATTCCTTCCGGCATAGCCTTTGACGGGACTTCCTTCTGGATTACCGGGTGCGATACCAAAACCATATACAAGTTGCAACTCATCGACAATCCGCTTGCCGTCTCGGAAGATGTTCCCGCGCCGTTTGCGCTTCTGCAGAATTACCCCAATCCGTTCAATGCACATACAATCATTCCATATCAAATTACGGAACGGGACCATGTGACGCTTACGATCTATTCAACCCCAGGACAGAAAATATCCACACTGGTTGATCGTGAACAAGGGTCGGGAAGCTACAGTGTGGTTTGGAATGGAACGGATGCCTATGGACATGAAGTCAGTAGCGGATTGTATTTGTGTACACTGACCGCCGGGTCAAA
>JAWLHT010000146.1:0-12858 GCA_041690195.1 Candidatus Latescibacterota bacterium | reverse complement strand
CTTATCACCATATCCGCCGCGTCACGTGGAAAATTGATGCCGGAAGGATTATGTGGAGTATTGATTACCACGGTTCCGGTTCGGTCGTCAATGAGGCTGCAGATGGTCTCCGGATCGGGAATCCAACCATTCTCCGGCTTGAGATCGTAAAACCGGAGTTCTATTCCCAGGGCACGGGTAACCTCGTAGAGAGCCTGGAACGCCGGACGAGGGGCCACTGCGACAGGACGGCTTTCATGGAGGAGGTTGAAGAGGATGAAGAGCGCTTCACTGGTGCCGGTGGTGACCGTCAGATGCTCAAAGGCGACCGGGGGAGCGTATGTGGCGTGGATGGCCCGACGGAGACGCTCGGAGCCTCGTGTGTCCAGATCCTTTAACGTGACGCCTTCGATAACATCCTCACTGAACCCACAGCGCGATAAGAGTTCTCCCACCGTGATATCCGGCATCCCGCTCTCTCCGAGGTTGAAGCGACAAGCGTCCTTGTGTCCGGCGAGCCAGTCTTCCATGATGAATCGACGGATAATCACGATTGTCCCTTCTGCTTCAAAACACTCAGTGCATCAGCAATGCGAGATTCGATCGGCCGCGGATCGCGCTCTTCCATCATCGCAGCCCAGTCATTCTGACAGACGCAGGGTGCGCATTCAAGTGACGCATGGTCACGGGAAAAATTGTAATCTTCAAGCAACCCACGGATGAGACGGGAGGTACAGGATGGGCATCCGGAAGGAATCTTCTCCGGCAGAGGCATATGGAGAAACGGACTCACATAGGGACGAATCTCCGGAAGCACCTCCCGCAGAACGGAGTAAATCGAATGGAGCGAAGGCAGCCGATACAGACCGGCCCGATACAGATGTTCGATCAAGGTATGCTGCTGCAGTGTGAGCGGTTCGATGTGAATCTCATCCGCACCCAGGCCTTCTGCGCACCGAACCGAGCGGATGCAGTCTTCGACAGCTTCACGTTCGGTGAGAAATGGAAGCCCGAGGAGAACGTACAACTGTGTTTCACAGTAGCCGTTGACCTCAGACACGGCACGGGTGATCTCCTTCAAGGTGCAACCTTTATTGATGCAGAGAGTGCGCAGACGGTCATCGGAGGTTTCCAGACCCAAGGCAATGGTCAGGATACGGTCCGGGCCCAGCAGGTCTTTCAATGCTCCAAGCCGTTTCCGGTCAACAAACTCAGCACGGGTTTCCAGAACGACTTTTCGGATTTGCGGAATACGTCTGACATGAGAAAAAATCGCCTCGAGGGCAGCCGGAGTTACTTCGTCAGGATTGAGAACGGAACCGGAATTGTAAATCGAGAGTATCTGTATATCATCGAGATTGTATCGTCCGATTTCCGAACTGAACTGAGCGATGTACTCAGCGGAAGTTGGGATTTTACCCCGGGTAGTTCCGGCATGGTGTCCGCACATGAAGCATCCCCCGCCCCTTGCGACCCATGAGCATCCCGGTCCCCGAAACGTAATCACCAAACGCCGGACCGGAGCGCCATGAAGATATCCGATGCGGATATCGGAGGACGCCGCCCGTTCCCGGGAATATGGAATGACCGGCGCGGCTGTGCGAATACCGCACATCACACTACGGAGAGAGTCGAGAACGGCATTGGTATCATATGTCATTTTGATATCGTGAATGCTAGAAGGTAATCAGGGATTCAACGTCGTACCCCTGCAGTTTCTCCCTGCCATTGAGAAAGAGGAGTTCCACGACAAACAAAATCTTTTCAACCGTGGCGCCTGTCTTTTCAACCAGCCTGACCGCTGCCGCCATGGTTCCTCCGGTAGCGAGGAGATCATCGATGAGAACAACCCGGTCGCCGGACTCGAAGGCATCACGGTGCATCTCGATAGTGTCCGTGCCGTATTCCAGGAGATAACTTTCGCTAATTGTGGCATAGGGCAGCTTGCAGGGCTTCCGGATGGGAACAAATCCCACACCGAGACGAACCGCCAGCGCCGCGCCGAAAATGAGACCACGAGCTTCAATGGCAGCTACGGCGGAGATGTTCATTTTTTCAACCGCTTGCGTGAGGAGTTCAATCGACTCCCTGAATGCTTCGGGGTTTTTGAGAAGCGGGGTGATATCTTTGAAGAGAATGCCGGGTTTCGGAAAGTCTGGTACATCGCGGATTACCGACTTGAGATCCATTTGCGCTCCATCTCAGAATTCTATGTTGAAACCTGTGAAGTCATTGGATGGCTCAACCCAGTCCACAACCAGGTCCGATACCCGTCCGAACCGGGGGCCTTCCCGAACCACTTCCACAAAGTTCTGCAGTATTTCCCTCTTCCCCTCTGCGAGTATCTCCACCGAACCATCAGCCTTGTTCCTGACCCACCCACGAACGCCGTAACGGGCAGCCTGTTCCCGAACAAAGAACCTGAACCCAACGCCCTGTACCCTGCCACGCGCCACTATGTGAACCGCGTTTTCCGCCATGATTCACCTCTTGACCGGCAGCTTCATTCACGCGAAACAACGTGCCGCCATTCCTGGGCCATCGTTGCCTTTTACCGTAAAAACGTATCAAATAAAAAAACGAAATCCCGAATCCCGAGGCAAGCCCTTTTTCAGCCCATATGTTGATAAACATCCGGAAGAAGCTTTTCGGCTCATCACAACAGACTGAATCGTACTCGGGCAGTGGCGGCCGCCGACATCATGATTTCTCCCGTCTCCTGACTTCTGGCTCCCAATTTCTTTTCAATTTTGATCCACTCCGCTCGTTTACCCTTACTTATCAGCGAAACACCGCTTTTTCATTATCATTTTTCGCGAAGACTTTTATTTCCGTTACCAGTGACATATATTATACAACTGTATTATTTTTTGGAAACCATGCGGCTGATACGATGGTCAGATCAATATTGGTGTTACCAGACCATTCAGCGTTCGACGTTTCCCCGGGACAGGAATGATGCATCTTTTTATTATCATAATCGTCATGCTGTTTCGCGGTCCGCAAATGAACGTGTATGCTCAAACCATGAGCCACACTGATTCACTGCTGGAGGCGAGTAAACACTTCAGCTTCGCGGTTCAATACAAAAATAGCGGCGAGTATACCGAAGCTTTAGCACAGTATGAGAAATCCATTGCCTTGAATGATACGGTGTACCAGGTGCATTTCTCCTTCGCCGAACTTCTCATGCGCATGGAGCAAACTGACCGTGCCCGTGCCGAGTACCTCCGGGTATTGACCCTTAATCCGGACCACTACGCCTCCGCTTCGGTTCTTGCCGGAGTGTACGCACGTGCCGCCATATACGACAGCGCGTTGACCATGTACGAAGTTATGCACCGTATCACACCTGACCGCGCTGTTCTGGCGACCATTGCCGGTCTACGGGAATACCTGGGGCATAAGGACGAAGCGCTCTCCGCCTTGCGCAAACTGATCAAAATGGGGAATCCTGACGAAGATACCCTGCTCTGGGCGGCCCGGCTTTCACTTGACACCGGTGATCCGGCCGCGGCGCGTGAATATGCCGGAAATGTCATTGAACAAGCTCCAGAAAACAGGACTGCACTCCGTATCATTGCCCGGGCCAGCAGTGCGACAAACGACCCTGATTCCGCCGCGCGCCACCTTCATCGCCTGTCGCAAATCGATTCCACCGATACCGAACTGCTGACTGAGCTGGCGGAGTTGTACCGTAACCTTGGAGAGCGGAAACGCTTTATCTCGACAATGGAGCGCCTGCACAATCTCGCTCCGCTGGATTCTGTAGTTATCGGTGACCTGGCGGAAGCATTGTTTGCCGAAGGGGAGGAGCGAAAAGCCGAGTTATTGGCTCGACGGGGCCTGAAATCAAGTCCGGGTCATGGGAAACTGCATATTCTGCTCGGTGAAATTCACCGGAAAAGAGGAGAAACCGGCCCCGCACGAGACGAATATCGCGCCGCCCTTTCCGACCCAGTTTGGGCTGATACCGCCCGACGATTCATGTCTGTGCTCGACCAGCCGAATTCCGACGGAGCAAGCAGAGAAAGGGAATTCTTTGACCGGAGAAAACAATAACAGGGATTCCGCCGGTGTTCCTGCGCCGGCATGGGAAAACGCATCATGCCTTTTCGATTGACAAACCGGGAGTTCCATTCCCGTTCACCGTACATTTTTCTCATCACGCTGGCCGGAACGATAGTCGCCACGGGATTCCTGCTTACCCGGTCCTTACCTCCCATGCGCTCCCATGATCGGGTGCAAGAAACGCCCCCGGTCATCATTCAACTCCAGAACATCCCGGAAACCCGGCAGGTCGTTCGTACCCCCGCGCCTCCCAAGCCGTTCATACCCGACGCCTTGCCCATCGCATCGGACGACCTCATGCCTGATACCATCACCATCAAGGATACCAAACTGGACTTGGCCGAAGCACCATCAGCGCCACCCGCGATTCTTGTTCCCAATACGGCCGGCAACTCCATCCCAAGCGCCTCCGCCGAAGAGGAAGAGATATTCGAATACTTCAACGTCGAGGAGCCTCCCAAAAGAACAACCGCCGTTCAACCGGAGTATCCCGAAATGGCGAAACGAGCCGGTATCGAGGGTACGGTCATGTTGAAAGTTCTGGTGAACACCAAGGGAGATGTGGATTCGGTCGAGGTACAGAGCGGACCATCAATTTTCCACAAGCCGGCTGAAACGGCCGCCCGCAAGACACGATTCCAACCCGCTCGTCAGAATGACCGCGCCGTGCCTTGCTGGGTGATTATGCCATTCCGTTTTGTCATGCAGAACGGCCGATAGCCGAAGGAACCTGCGCGGGAGTGAAACACTTTCCGAATCGAATCCGATATCAAGAATTTAATTCTCTATCATACCAGTCAAGCGCCACAAGAGGTGAAGGAACAAGAAACCAATTCACCCTTTTTCCCCTTTAATCTCCAGCTGGCATACCCTCTATTCCCGCCCATGACCGGGATTTGAACACCAAACCGCGGAGCATTCTGACCAGTTTACCGTCAAGTGAAGTACGGTGTGTTCTTTTCTATGTATCCCTTTCGGCAATAACGCACCACCTTCCCCGAAGGGGACCGGGAAAACTTTCCAGCACCGTTTTCCTACCTTTCCACGGGTAGATGCGCGGAGTGTAGTTTCCGTGCCCCCTCCGGGAACCGGCTTTATCTTTCCCGCGCAGAGGCAAGGGATTGAGAAGCATGGGTCGGCTGATATCCATTGATTGTTATATCTACCCGGACGTTGATCGTGCAATCTACTGGATTGCAGGACAAGACGCTTATTTTTTCCAAGGGCATTCCTCCGCACTCCACGTTTCGACACCGCCCGAAGATGCCTCTGCGTTTACCCTTGCAGTGAATATTTCATATGACCACACCGCACGGCAGTGGCAAAAAGGGTTCGCGGCAAGGGTGTACGGATATTATATTCATGGAAATGGTTCACCGATACACCGAGTTCATATTGCGAGGGGTAAGGATTTTGACAGAACGTGAACGATTCCAAAAAACAATGCGTTTTGGCAGCACCGACCGTCCGCCATACCGGGAAATGCCGCCATGGCCGGAAACCGAATCCCGTTGGCATGCCGAAGGATATCCCAAGCGGGCTGATTTCGATCAGTATTTCGGCTTTGACCGCTATGAAAACGTTGGAGTGGAAGAAGACATCCTTCCTGTATATTCTGAAGAGATCATAGAGGAATCCGACACCGACATCGTCAAGGTCGACTGGCGCGGGGTCAAGGTGAAACTTTCCAAAGGAAGCAGGTCCATTCCATATTTCTACGGTTTTCCGGTTACCGACCGGGGAAGCTTCCGGGAATTCGTTAAACGACTCGATCCCGAATCACCCTCCCGCTATCCGCTCTTCTGGGACCTTCGAGTCGCGGAGTTAAAAAATCGCGACTACCCGGTCTTTTTCGGTTCAGGACGCACAGTCGGCTTCTTCGGTCCCCTCCGGGAATGGGTCGGTTTCGAGAACCTGGTGCTCGCCTTCTACGATGACCCCGTCTGGGTACAGGAGATGATGGACTTCTACGCCGATTTCATCATTCGTCTCACCACACCCATGCTGAAGAATGTCATTCCCGACTGTGTACATTTCTTCGAGGACATGGCCTATCGCGGCGGTTCGCTTATCTCTCCGGAATTCTTCAAGAAATTCATGCTGGCTCCTTACCGTCGGGTACTCGACCACTTCCGGGCCCACGGCGTTCCTTTCTTTGCGCTGGACTGCGACGGCAATGTCGACGAACTCATTCCGCTTTTTATCGACATGGGCATTACCGCCATGTACCCCTTCGAAGTTCAGGCCGGCATGGATATCCGCAAGGTGCGTGAACGGTACGGCCGCAATCTGGTCATCCAGGGGGGGTTGGACAAGCGGAAGCTCGCCCTCTCCAAAAGCGATATCGAAAACGAAGTCAATGCAATGATACCGCCTTTGCTGGAACAGGGCGGGTTCATCCCGACTCTCGACCACGAGGCTCCGCCGGATATACCCTTTGCACATTTTTGTTACTATCGGGAGCTTGTACGTAAAGTTTGCGAGCAGGGGTAAGTGAATCATTTCACGCAACATGGGCAACGTAGGCTTAAGGTAAATGCCTGCCTGGCCAGAGATTCTGCTGATTATTCCAGAAGGATGCTTATTTCCATCTTTCCGTGTCAGCCCATGCAACTCAATAGTTATACATTCGTTCATATCATTCGCGCACATCACCATTCACCCGCAGGAGTAATAGTCGGTATTCAATTTGGTATCACAGTCTTTATGTACACTCTGTCACTTCGGTGTTGCGTTACTGGGACAACGGGAGAGCGCCATGATCGTTACGACTGTCACCATCTATGTCCTCCCCGAACATGTGGACGGCTTTATCTGTGCTACCATCGAGAATCATCGCGCTTCCATCGGGGAACCGGGTAATCTGAGGTTCGATTTTCTGCAATGTGTGAATGATCACACACGGTTTCTTCTGTACGAGGCGTACGAATCGCCGGAAGCAGCCGCGCGGCATAAGGAAGCCGAACACTATATCAAGTGGAGGGACATGGTCGCACCGTGGATGGCCAAACCACGCGAGGGTGTTCCCCACCGGGTGCTCTGTCCCGAATTCAGGAGCTTGTGATTATGGAACCGTTCATCTTCGCCCGAACCCCCGCGATACGTTTCGGGATCGGAATTTTCGCTCAGGCTCCGAACATTGTCTCTGGTTACGGCAGGACAGTGCTGCTGGTTACAGGACGGTATTCATTTGTCCGTTCCAGGCATTTTGAGCAATTGACCGATTCATTTTCAAAGCTCGGTGTGTCCTGGCACAACGTTTCAGTCGAAGGTGAACCATCGCCGGATATGATTGACCGTGTATCTGCAGAATTCCGTTACACCGGGATCAATGTTGTTCTCGCTGTTGGCGGTGGAAGTGTCATAGATGCCGGGAAAGCAATATCCGCCATGCTTCCCCGGGAAGGTTCTGTTTTCGATTACCTTGAAGGGGTCGGCGCCGGGAAGGAACATGATGGCTCCAAGATTCCCTTCATCGCCGTACCGACTACTGCCGGAACGGGAAGTGAGGCCACAAAGAACGCTGTATTGAGCCGGGTGGGCCCGGGAGGATTCAAGAAGTCACTCCGTCACGATAATTTCATACCGGACCACGCGTTGGTGGATCCGGAATTGACGGTATCCTGCCCCGCTGATGTTACCGCCGCTTGTGGTATGGATGCATTCACTCAGCTGCTTGAATCCTTTGTTTCGATCAAGGCGTCTCCTTTGACTGATGGTCTTGCTCGAAGCGGAATGACCCGGATGAAAAGCTCTCTCACAGCAGCGTATGCAAATGGTGCAACAGATATATCCGCGCGCGCGGATATATCTTATGGTGCGCTTATTTCCGGAATCACGCTTACAAATGCCGGGCTTGGAGTTGTGCACGGTCTCGCTTCAACGATTGGGGGACGATGGTCGATACCGCATGGAGTAATCTGCGGTGTCCTCCTTGAACCGGTAACCCGGATGAACATCAGACGCTTGCAAGAGATGGGCGAATCCGGTTTTGGAGTTCTCAATAAATACGCTGAAATCGGACGTCTGGTCGGCGGAGACGAAGAAGCATTTCGTGATCGCGCCTGCGACCTTCTGCTCGAATGTCTCGCCGCTTGGCGTTGCCAACTCCGCCTTCCCCTGCTGAGCGATTACGGGTTATCACGAACTGACATTCCCTTTATTTCTGAAAACACTCGAAACGGCAATAATCCGGTGAAGCTGACGGCAACTGAGGTCACGCACATACTTGAGTCGGTAATTGAACAAGAACGCTTCCGGGTATAAACCGAAACGGGAGGAAGAAAATGCAGTTTACTCGCCGCGATTTCATGAAAGGAAGCGCTGCCGCGCTCGGGGCCGCCACACTGGCAGCGCAGACGGCACAGGGGCAGACAAAGGATGTGGTGAAGGTAGGCGTAGTTGGCGTTGGTGACCGGGGTACCGGTCTGCTCAAAATTCTGCTGGACATACCCGGTGTCGAGGTAACCGCTATCGGCGACATCAATACCGAACACCTTGCGCGTGCCCAAAAAATTGTTACCGACAAGGGAATGAAAAGCCCGGACGGCTACTCTCGAGGCTCTCGTGATTTTGAGCGGCTTTGCGACCGGAATGATCTGGATGCTGTTGTAAACGCGACGCCATGGGAGTGGCATACTCCCATAGCAGTGGCGGCGATGAAGGCAGGAAAATATGCCGCGACCGAAGTTCCAGCGGCGGTCACTGTCGAGGAGTGCTGGGAACTTGTCGAAACGTATGAAAAAACCGGCATGCCCTGCATGATGATGGAAAATGTCAACTATTTCCGCAATGTCATGATGATACTCATGATGGTTCGCGAAAACCTTTTCGGAGAACTCCTTCACGCCGAAGCCGGTTATCAGCACGACGTCCGTTTCGTTAAGTTCGATGGCAAGGGAAACCTTCGTTGGCGCGGCCGTCATTCGGTAACCAGGAACGGGAATCTCTACCCCACCCATCCCATCGGCCCCATTGCCTGGTGGTTCGATATCAATCGTGGCGACCGTTTTGATTACCTCGTATCCATGAGCACCAAATCGCGGGGTCTGAACCATGAGATACGCGAGAAGTTCGGTCCGGACCATCCAAACGCGAAACTTCAGTATTCTTTGGGAGACATCAACACGACGCTGATCAGGACGCATAACGGTCTCACGGTGACCCTCTATCACGACACCCAGACACCACGGCCATACGACCTCATCTTCCGGGTCCAGGGAACAAATGGACTTTATTCCGGGACGCTGAACAAGATCTACATTGAAGGACGCAGCCCGAAAAAGGACCAATGGGAAGACATTGCCGAGTACGAAAAACAGTATGAGCACCCCATGTGGAAAGAACTCGGGGACGTTGCCCGCAATTATGGACATGGCGGCGGTGATTACATCGAGATGCACCAGTTCATCAAGGCGGTCAAAAACCAGACCCAGACTCCGCAGGATGTTTACGACGCCGCTACCTGGAGCGTTATCTCGGCACTCTCTGAGCAATCTGTTGCAAATCGGGGCAGGTCGGTCGATTTTCCGGATTTCACCCGCGGGAAATGGATGAACACACCTCCAATCGCAATCACCAACGCCTGAACGGTGTTCAGCCTTGATCCGTGCTGCCAGCCATGGTCCGGTGACGTATTGCCGGGTGCGCCTGCCAGCAGGTCTCTTTCTCCAAAATTGCAACCTGCCCCGATTTGCAAGAATCGGGGCAGGTCTCCCAGAACTCCAATGCAAGGAATAGTTGAGGTCAGCACCCTGTTTCATGGGACATCCATTTCCCGTTTTCCATCATGGAAATGAGCTCGTACCGACCGCCTCTGCGCATGAGTGGTACATATTCTGCGTACACCCCGGACAGTACAAGATTATTTTCAAACGGAACGTAAGACGGAGAAGCGTGTCTGACTGGTGATGCGAGTGATGGATTGAATCAGGATGTTGAAAGCAAAAAGACAGGGATACGTTATTCGCTATCTGCGTTTCATCAGGTTTTAAGCGGTTCCCAAACAAGTCGGTACGATTCGTTAGGGTTGGTCACATACATTACCATCTCGACCGTGTTCCCCGTACACCCGGCCGAACTCCATTCCCCCTGTCCTGGAATCAGTCAAGCATCAGAACCCTAGCCGGATGATTCTCTCCAATCATCTACTGCCGAACCATTCCTGCTCACTTCATTCTCATTAATCACACCGCTAATTGCAGTCTCCCAAATCGTCGATGGAGAATCGAATTCATGGGGACAGTGAAAAAAGTCAGCGGCAGAATCAGGCGACTGCATCGTAGAGTTGTACGGAACCGCCATGTTCGTGACTTCCGGGCGAAATATCCTCGATTCAGTGAATCTCTACGGAAACGATTCGATCGTGAAGAGAGATACGGACTGCATGTTACCATAGGTGCGCTGCTGACACTTTTTTTCATGTGGCTCTTTTTCGATGTGTTTGAAGACCTGATCGGCCAGGAATCTCTTATACATTCCGACCTGCTGATTCTGCAGACAATCGTATCGTTCCGCCGTCCAATTCTGAACGAGATAATGCTTTTCTTTACTACTTTAGGAAACTGGCAAGTTATCGCGATGGGGTTGTTCCTCTGCAGCGTGTACTTTTTTATGGAGAAACGATGGCACCATTTGGTCGCGCTTCTCGTTTCAGTTTCCGGCGGCTCAATTTTCGTTCACCTTCTGAAGCAATTCGTGCAACGTTCGAGACCGCCATACCTTGGCGCGCTAATTTACGAGCGGACATTCAGCTTTCCAAGCGGACATAGTTTCGTAGCTTTCTCATTTTATGGGCTGCTCGGTTATTACATATTTCTGGCAGTTCGCCGCAACCGATACCGCCTCCTCATTACCGGACTTGGTGGAGTCGTGGTATTGTTAGTCGGCTTTTCCAGAATATACCTTGGAGTACACTGGCCATCTGACGTTCTGGCTGGCTATGCTTCAGGAGCAGCATGGCTGACCGTTCATATAACCGCCCTTGAATCATATCCCAACAGACCACATACACCGTTCCTGAATCGTCAGCTTTCACATGCAACAGCTATTATTCTCTTTCTGGTCTGGAGTCTTTTTGTCGCCCGCTTTTATTCCACTCACCCACTTATGCCGGCCGTTCAGGCTATCGGATATCAGCACGAAAGTGCCAAACAGACTTGGCCCGAACGGGCGTTGAAATGGGAAATGACCAGTCTGCCGGGCTATGACACTTCCGGGTTCCATATAACCCGGAAGTCAGAGATGAAACAGCACTCCATGTTTCCATCATCGCCATCTACAAACCGAACGGGACTCCGCGTCAGTTTTTTGAGACTGAACATACAGAAAACCGGCCGGTTGAAATTGCATTAACCGGCCGGTTTTCTGTATGTTCTAATCGGTCATCTGACTCAAGGCTGCTGCAGCCCATCCACCTCAAATTGCTTTAAGTGACTCGGGTCATTACTCCCGCCGCAATTCAGCGCCGTATTCATTCCGGAGGATACGCCACACCGGGAGTTACGGTCCGTAGTGAATATATCTTATCCCTGCAGGTGACAAAAAGCGTTTTCATATCTTCACCCCCAAAAATGCAATTTGAAGGCGAGACCGGCATTTCGATGATTTCCCGTATAGTCCCGTTCCGGTCTATACACTGGATCCCGGCCGGGGTTGCCACATAAATATTCCCCTCCACATCCACGGTCATTCCATCCGCATTACTGCGTTTAGCTTTCGGGTCATTTTTTGGACGGTGGAGTTCCGCAAATTTTCGTTTTCTGGACAGGAGACCGTTTTCAAGGACATCAAAAGCAAGGACGTCAAAGCTCTGTGAATCGTTCAGATATAAAGTCCGTCCATCAGGGCTGAGAACACACCCATTTGGAAACCCAAGCACATTCCACTCGGTCACCCGGTGAAGCTTACCGGATGGATTCAGGTAGAACACTGCTGTCCCGGGCAGTTCTTTCTTCTTTTTCCGTGAACTCTGGGGGTCTGTGAAATAGATTCCGCCTCTGCGATCAACCACCAAATCATTTGGACCGTCCAGCCCCATCCCCTCAAACCGTTCCGCAAGCACCCGCACCAGCTCTCCTTCCGGGGTGATCTCGATTATACGAGAATCGAGTATATCACATGCGGCAAGATTTCCGTTGCCGAGAGGACTGAGTCCGCAGGTCTGCATGTCCCTGTTGAGAATACGTACGGAGCCGTCCTGCTCAATCACCATTGGCCCGCCTTCTTCAACGCTTTTGAAAGGCTTCCAAAACATGTAGTAATTTGAGAAATACAGTTTACCACCAAGCCAGGCGGGCCCTTCAGTGAAGGTCAGCGCGGGCTTTTGCGTGTTTCCGTCATACAGAAGAACCGGCCCGGTTCCTGGAGCAACAACGGATGCGGTCTGCTTTGGCGGTCGCGTTTCTTCCGCATAAACCGGTCCCGATGCCCCCAACACCATTAAGACAAGGAGGGGGAGGTTCTTGAAACACATCATTATCGCCTTTCTACGGATACGATAATTCTTGCCCGTCCGCTTCGTTTCCCGTTCGGGGAAGATGTATAAGTATTCGAGAGGAATTATCGGTACTTACGCCCCGGGACCACCTCTAAGCAGGTAATCGGGCATAATGTATATGTTCTCTGACATACGGCAATGCATCTTTTCAGTAATGCCGCGCAACAAGACGTTACACACCGCTTCTCCAAACACACCAACCGGGCAAACCTGTTCATCTCATGGCCTCAATACAGCACCCGATAGCACCGTTGTACAGGGGATCGGGAAGGACGATGACCTGACGCCCAGTATCTTCTCGTAGAATTTGC
>JAWLHT010000145.1:0-13032 GCA_041690195.1 Candidatus Latescibacterota bacterium | reverse complement strand
AAAGACAACGCCGAGTACGATCCCACACGTGGTTACCAACTCCGCTGCTCCTCTATAGTGAAACTTTGTCTTGCCATTTTCTCTTAAACGCTTGATGTGAATAAGGAAAAGGGTTGAAGCGTTCAATGGGTAAACGCAGTAACAAAGGAGTTTACCCATGTTTGACACGGATGAATTTTTGACATATTTATTTGTGATGGCTGACGATTTCTGCATTCAGCATGGAATAGACAAGAACCGGCGAGGCAATCCCATGTCCCTGTACCCGAGTGAAATTATTACTTTGGCCCTCTTCAGCCAGTGGGACCACTTTCAGGGCGAACGGGATTTTCATAGGTACGCCTGTCTGCATCTTCGTCACCTCTTTCCCACCATACCCACGCAAGGCCAGTTCAACCGTCTTATTCGAGCGCAGAGAGAGGAAATTACCCGGTTTTTCCTGTATTTGGTTGCCCTGCTTGATGCCCGAAACGGTCCGTATGAATCGCTCGACGCCACCGCGGTTCCGACCCGGGATTCCAAGCGGAGGGGCGATGGCTGGTTATGGAATCTTACCGATATCGGCTACAGCAACCGCCGGGGGTGGTTTGAAGGATTTAAACTCCTGTGCGCCACTCACCCGGAAGGAATATTCACCGGCTATGGATATGGTCCCGCCAGTGCCAAGGATCAGCCGTTGATTGATACGTTCCTCGCTGCCCGGCATACTCCCCAGCCCGGACTGACCAGCGTGGGGAAGCCTGCCTTCGGCCCATATCTTGCCGACCGCGGAGCCGAAGGTAAATCATGGCATGAAGCCTGGCGTGAGTTTTTCGGAGTTGAGGTTTTGAATCCTCCCAAACGGAACAGCAAGCACCCGTGGCCGAAAACGGTACGAAAATGGTTGGCTTCACACCGGCAGATCATCGAGACGGTATTCGATAAACTGTTCCATACCTTCCGCCTGGAAGATGAACGACCCCATGCCTGGGATGGATTCCATGCACGACTCGCAGCAAAATTCGCCATGCACAACTTCGCTATCTGGATGAATAAACTCTGCAATCGCCCCAATCTCGCTTTTGCAGAACTCATCGCCTGGTAATTGCACATCAAGCGTTTAAGTTTACGACAATGGGGCCAGGGGGTGAGTTACTCTTTTTCGGGCCGCTCCCGGTCCGGGCAGACAGAAAAAAGGACAAATCCCGACGCAGGCTGACGACAATATCTACTGTTCGCGTGACCCATGGGGTGTACAGGACGTATGAAAAAAGTTATTTCGTGTTTCCCGCTGCTGTTCATGCTCATCCTGGCGTGTTTTCCAACCGGTTGTTCGGAATCCGGAAAGCAGGATATCGTCGCGACAGGCCGGGAACAATCCTCCTGGCCGATTTTTCGGGGCGACCGCAACCTTTCGGGTGCGGCAACGGGAACGCTTCCGGTGAGTCCCCGGCTCCTCTGGTCCCGCGATACCGGCGCGAAAATCGTTTCCTCGCCGGTGACCGATGGCGAAACCGTCTTTGTGGGCGCCAAAGACGGCAAGGTCCGCGCCCTGGACCTGCGAGACGGGAGTATCCGGTGGGTGTTCGATTCTGGGGACGATATTGAAGCCTCGCCGCTGTTGCTCGACCGTACGATCTATATCGGCAATCTGAGCGGCGACTTTTTCGCCATCGACGCGAATTCAGGAAAATTGCGGTGGCGCTCCGAAACCGGCGCGAACATCATGGGCTCCGCCAACTGGACAGTCGATCCGGAAACCGGCGTGAAAAATGTTCTAGTGGGGAGCTATGACGCCCGGATGTATTGTTTCGGCGCGCATGACGGCGAACTGAAGTGGAGCTGCGAAACGGGCTACTACATCAACGGCGCGCCCGCGGCCGGTGAAGGCGCCATCGTCTTCGGGGGCTGCGACCGGATGCTCCACATCGTTTCGGCGGCCGACGGGGTGAAACGGGGAGCGGTGGATACCGGCTCGTACATAGCCGGTTCCGCCGCCCTGGTCGAAGGCCGGGCGTACATCGGCAACTATGAGGGCAAGCTGCTGTGCGTCGATATCGACGGGCAGAACATCGTGTGGGAGTACGAGGACAGGGAGAATCCGGGTGAATTTGTCTCCTCCCCGGCGGTCGGAGACGCCCGGGTATATATCGGCTCGCGGAATCACTCCCTTCATTGTATCGACCGGGAAACCGGCCGGCGGGTCTGGGAATTTGTCACCCGCGACGAGGTGGACGGGTCGCCGGTTATCGTCGGCGGCAGGGTGGTGTTCGGCTCGACGGATGGCCGCCTGTATATTGTCGATTGCGAAACGGGCACTGAATCCTGGTCCCATGAAATCGGCGCTCCCATCCTCGGGTCGCCCGCCGTTGTCACCGGCATGGTCGTGGTCGGGGCGGCCGACGGGCGGGTTTACGCTTTCGGAGAGGGCAAATGAAAATCGTGCATGTCACCCCGGGGTCGGGCGGAACGTTCTACTGCCAGAATTGCATGCGGGACAGTGACCTGATTAGGGCGCTCAACTCGCTCGGGCATGAAACGCTCCTGGTTCCCATGTATCTGCCGCCCGATTTCGGGCACAACGGGAAAGCGGGGGAGACACCGATCTTCTACGGCGCGATCAACCTGTACCTGAAGGAAGTGTTCCCGCCCTACCGTCACGCTCCCCGGTGGCTGACAAGTCTGTTCGATTCACGGCCCTTTCTCCGGTATGCGGCGAAAAAGGCCGGATCAACCCGCGCCTCGGGGCTGGAGGAAATGACCATCTCCATGCTCCGCGGCGAGGAAGGCCGTCAGGCCGGGGAATTGGAGCACCTCGTCCGGTTCCTGGGAGAAGCGGTGAAGCCGGATATCGTGCATCTTTCCAACGCGCTTCTTCTGGGGCTGGCCCGCCGCTTGAAATACGATCTCGGCGCCCGGGTGGTGTGCTCCCTCCAGGATGAAGACGAGTGGGTCGATCCTATGCGCGAGTCATACCGGGGTACTGTGTGGAGCCTGATGGCCGAACGAGTGGCCGATGTGGACATGTTTGTCACTCCCAGCCGGTACTATGCGGAAAAGGCGCGGAATCAGCTGAATATTCCCGCCGGGAAAATGCGGGTCATTCCGAACGGCATAGCCCCGGAGGGCTACAAACAATCCCCGCTCCCCTTCGATCCCCCGGTGATCGGGTATCTCTGCCGGATGTCGGAGTACTTCGGCCTGGGCGTCCTTGTCGATGCGTTCATCCGCCTGAAACGGGACGCGCGGTTCCGAAACCTGCGCTTGCACCTGACCGGCGGGCGCTCGGGCGATGACAAAACGTTTATCCGCGCGATGCTGAAGAACATTTCCCGTCAGGGATACGCCCGTGATGTGCGGATATTCGAGCATTTCGACCAGGCTAACCGAATCGGGTTTCTGGAATCCCTGACCCTCCTTACCGTCCCCGTCCTCCACGGGGAGGCATTCGGCGCGTACCAGGCGGAAGCCCTGGCCGCCGGGGTTCCGGTTGTTCAGCCGGACGTCGGCGGCTTCCCCGAATTCGTCGAAGCCACCGGGGGAGGTCTCATATACAGACCGAACACCGGCGAAGCCCTCGCCCATGCGCTGGCATCCCTCCTGGCCCAGCCGGACCGGGTACGGGAACTGGGCGCACGGGGCCGCGCGGCGGCGCGCGAAAAGTATTCCCTGAACGGAATGGCGGAGAATATGGCCGCCCTGTACCGGAACATGCTGGCAAACGATGGGCCCCGATCATGATCCTGGAACTGAACAATATCGACAAACGGTACGATTCCCCCGCGGGAAAGCAGTCACTGGCCGTCCTCAGGGGCGTTTCGCTCGCTGTCGCTCCGGGAGACGCGATTGCCGTGGTCGGGCCTTCCGGTTCCGGCAAGAGCACGCTCCTGAACATCATCGGCGCGCTGGACCGTCCCACCTCCGGCTCGGTCGTTTTCAGCGGAAGGAACCTGTCCGAACTGAACGACCGCGAACTGGCGAAAGTCCGCAACACGGAAATCGGGTTTGTCTTTCAACTCCACCATCTGCTGCCCCAGTGCACCGTGCTGGAAAATGTCCTCATTCCGACCCTGCCTTTGGTGAAGAAAGCGGCGCGGGCGGATGCGGAAGACCGGGCCCGGGAACTGCTCCGGCGGGTCGGGCTTGCATCCCGTTCCGATTCCTTTCCCGCGCAGCTCTCCGGCGGCGAACGTCAGCGGGTCGCGGTGGTCCGGGCGCTGATCAACAGTCCGAAACTGCTCCTGGCGGACGAGCCGACCGGTTCGCTCGACCAGGAGTCCGCGCAGGGGTTGGGACAACTGATCCTGGATCTGAACCGGGAGCGGAATCTTGCGGTGATCGTCGTTACCCATTCTCCGGACCTGGCCAATCGAATGGACTCGGTGTACCGCCTTCAGCATGGTTCGCTGGAAAGGGCCGGGCAGGCATGACCACCCCGCGGTACATCCTCCGCAGCCTCGCGTATTATCGCCGCTCCCACCTCTGGACGCTCCTCGGTGTCATGGTGAGTGTCGCGGTTCTCGCCGGCGCGCTGATCATCGGCGATTCCATCCGGTACAGCCTGCGACGGATCGTGTTCGACCGGCTGGGAAGAACGGATTACGCGCTCGTCTCCGGCGACCGCTTCATCCATGCCCGTGTCGCGGCCGGGCTGGCGGAACGGTTGCAAACACCGGTCGCTCCGCTCCTGATGACCACGGGCATGGCGATTGCCGATGGCGGGGAGCGGAGAGTCAACCGTGTGCAGGTCGTGGGCTTCGACAGCCGGTTCGCCGTCCTGGGCGATACCGATGTGTTTCGGGGCGGGCTCTCCCGAGGCGGGGTGATCGTCAACACCCATCTCGCCGGCCGTCTGCGCCTCGGCGTTGGCGACGAGTTCCTGCTGCGGATTCACAGCCCGGGAGTCGTCCCGAAAGAAATGGCCTGGTCTCCGGATTCCGGACCGGGAGCGGCCGGAAGGTTTACCGTGAAAGCCATCGCCCCGGACACGGAATTCGGCGGGTTCAACCTGAAGGTGAACCAGGTCGCTCCGCTCACCGTGTTCGTTCCGCTGGATGCGCTCGGGCGGATGATGGGGCTGGAAGGGAAATCGAACGTGTTCCTGGTCGCGGAACGGCCCGATAGTCCGCTCTCGGCGGACATACTCCGGCGGGCTTTCCGGGAAATCTGGACACTTGCCGATGCCGGTTTCACGCTGACCCCGTTGCCGGACAGTCAACAGGTCGAACTGAAGTCGGAGCGCGTTTTCCTGGACTCTCCGGTTCTCGCGGCGGTGCAGAAGGAGTATCCGGACGCCCAGCGCGTCTTTTCCTACCTGGTCAATGAGATCCGGCATAACGGGAGCGCAACGCCCTATTCCTTCGTGTCCGCATCCGACAGCCTGAGTCTCGCCGAAGACGAGATTGTGATCAACGAGTGGCTGGCGCGCGATCTCGGGGCGAAGCCCGGCGATCCGGTCACCCTGACCTATTATGTTCCGGGTTCTTTCCGCTCCCTCATCGAACAGTCCGCCGAATTCCGGGTGAAAGCGGTCGTTCCGATACGGGGAACCTATGCCGACCGTAACCTGATGCCCGATTTTCCGGGGGTCGGAGACGCTGAAAACTGCCGCAACTGGGAGTTCGGCGATTCCATCGACCTGGACAGGATCCGCGACAGGGACGAGAAGTACTGGGACGATTACCGGGGCACGCCCAAGGCGTTCCTCTCCCTTGACGCCGCCCGGAAGCTGTGGCAAAACCGGTATGGCGAGCTGACCGTCGTGCGGTTTCCGGGCGGGAACCGGGAAGGGATCGGGCAGACCCTGACCGCACTGGTCGATCCGGCCGCCCTCGGCTTTTTCTTCCGCGATGTGCGTCGCGAAGGTCTCGACGCCGGCGCGGAGTCCATCGGTTTCGATCAGCTTTTCCTGGGGCTGAGTTTCTTTATCATCACCGCGGCCCTGCTGCTGACCGGGCTGCTCTTTGCCTTCTCCGTCGAGCAGCGGTCGGGGGAGTATGGTCTTTTGCTGGCGGTCGGATTCACCAAAAAGCGGGTCCGGCGGCTCATACTTGCCGAAGGCATGACGCTTGCAATCGCCGGAAGCCTTATGGGAGTGCTGTGCGGCATTCTTTACCACCAGGGCATCCTGCTTGCACTGAAAAGCGTCTGGCGGGACATTGTCGGAACCTCCTCCCTGCACCTCCATGTGTCCGCTCCCACCGTTCTCACCGCTTTATCGCTCGGGACAGCGGTCAACTTTCTCACCATTGTTCTGGTGGCGGGCAACCGTCTCCGTCAGACGGTTGCCGATCTCCAGAAAGGCGTTTCACGGCTGGAAACCGTATCCGGCCAAAAGCACGGTTTGAGTCTCGCGGCGGGCGTGATCTGTCTTCTCAGCGCTCTCGTCATCGTGGGACTCTCGCTGGCCGGCGCAACGGAGCGGATGGTCGCGACCTTTTTCGCCGCGGGATCGCTCCTTCTGATCGGCGGTATCGCGCTGGCGCAATATGCCCTGGCCGTATACCCGTCCAAAGCGGGGAACGCCTCCCCGGGCCTGGGGAGCATCGGAGTCCGCGGCGCGGGGAGAAGGAGGTTCCGCAGTCTGGCGATAACCGGTCTGCTGGCGGCCGGGGTTTTCGTCGTATTCACGGTGGGAGCCAATCGTCGCGGCAGTGTGCAAAATCCCGAATCGAGGGCATCCGGAACCGGCGGCTTCGCGCTGGCGGGGGAAAGCGCCATTCCCATCCTGCACGATCTGAACAGCGTGCGGGGGCGCGGTTTCCATTCCCTGCGGGACCTGGACACGGACCGGGTGAGATTCGTCTCCTTCCGGGTCGGGGAGGGCGACGATGCCAGTTGCCTGAACCTCAACCGGATTTCCACCCCGCGTCTGCTCGGCGTCGAACCGTCGGAACTCTCCGCGCGGGGATCGTTCACGTTTGTGAACATGACGGGAGAGGTGAACCCGGAATCGCCGTGGGATGTTCTCGATGAACCGCTTCCCGGTGATGTCGTTCCCGGTATCGCCGACCAGACTGTCATCACCTGGGGGCTGGGGAAAGCGATCGGCGACACGCTCACCTACCGGGACGAAGCAGGCCGTGCGTTCACCATCAAGCTGGTCGGCGGGCTCGCCAACTCGGTTTTCCAGGGAAACGTCATCATATCAGAAAAAACGTTCATCCGGAAGTATCCCTCCATCAGCGGGTCGCGGTTTTTCCTCGTGGATGCGCCCTTTTCCGGCATTGATGAAACATCCCGGAAGATCGGCTGGGCGCTGCAGGATTACGGGCTCGACCTGATCCCCACATCCGACAGTCTCGCCGCTTTCAGCCGGGTCGAAAACACCTATCTATCCATCTTCCTCATTCTGGGCGCTTTCGGTGTAATGCTCGGCAGCATCGGGGTCGGCGTGGTGATCGGACGGAACGTTTCCGAACGCCGGGGCGAGCTGGCGCTCCTGCAGGCGGTCGGGTTCAGCAAAAAGGATATCCGGGAGCTGCTCGTTGCGGAACACTCGGTCCCTCTGGCCGCGGGTCTGATGATCGGCGCGGTTTCGGCGCTGGTGGCGACATTCCCCGCCCTTGCGGCTCCCGGCTCCAATGCGCCGGTTGTGACAATGATTTTTTTGCTTATATTGATGATGGGAAGCGGTGTGCTCTGGGTATACGCCGCAACGGTACTGGCAACGAGGGGCGAGCTTCTGCCGGCGCTCCGGAATGAATGAAAAAGGCGGGTATCGGGGTTCTACGGGGCCGCGTCACTCCGGACGGGAACGGGAAAGCCGCTCAAGACAGCCCCTATCCCCGGTCCCTTGCCGCTGCGCGGGAACGATGAAACCGTTTCCCCCCTGAGGAGGCAAGGGAAGGTGTGGCGCCTCAAGTGTTTCCTGCCCCCTTCGGGGGAAGGTGGCGCGACAGCGCACGAGGTGCCCATTCATACCGTTTCGGTACGGATGGGGTGCATGGAAGGGGGCTTCCTTCCCGGCGTTCAATCCCGGCACTCATATTCGATCATGGCCACTCACATCTTCATACGGATACTGCACCGTGAAATACTTACCTCTCCTTTTTCTGGGCTGTCTCTGCACCCTGTCGCAAGCCGACCCGGCCGCGGCTCAGGCGACATCCGGGCATGACCGCAACTGGCCGCAGTGGCGGGGACCCCGCTCTACCGGCGAAGCGCCCCACGGCGACCCGCCGGTCCGGTGGGACGATAAAACCAACATCCGGTGGAAAGCCCCCCTGCCCGGTCTCGGTCACGCCACTCCGGTCGTCTGGGGCGACCGTATCTTCGTGTTGACCGCGGTTCCGGCGGGAACGAACCGCCGGAGATCCTCCGACGATTACTGGGGCAGGGTGGGCGCGGAAGGACCCCAGCGATACGACATTCTGGCCATAAGCCGGAGGAACGGCAGCGTGCTCTGGCGCAAGACCGCCCGGGTGGAGGCTCCCCATGAGGGCCGTCACGAAACCGCCAGTTGGGCATCGCCTTCTCCGGTCACCGACGGGGAGCATGTCATCGCCTCTTTCGGTTCGCGGGGATTCTATTGCTATGACATGAATGGAAACTTGATATGGGAGAATGATTTAGGGGACATGCGCATACGGTTCAGCTGGGGAGAGGGCAGTTCTCCCGCTCTTTCCGGCGACCGTCTGATTGTCCAGTGGGACCATGACGGCAGTTCTTTTCTGGCTGTGCTGGACAAAAACACCGGCAGGGAAATCTGGCGCGCAAACCGCAGTGAAGGCACCTCCTGGGCCACGCCGGTGGTGGTGGAACACAACGGGAAAAAGCAGGTGATCGTCAGCGCAATCCGGAGTGTCCGCGGCTATGATCTGGAAACGGGACGGGTGCTCTGGGAAACGCGGGGCATGACCGCCAATCCCATCCCCTCGCCGGTTTCGGCGGATGGCCTGGTTCATCTCATGGGGGGATACCAGGAGAGTGTTTTGCAGACAATATCCCTGGACAAAGCGCGGGGCGGCGCATCCTCTTCCGGGGCGGTCGTGTGGGAGTATAACCGGGATACGCCCTATGTTCCCTCTCCGCTGCTCTATAACGGCCTGCTGTATTTTCTGCGGAGCAACACCAACATGCTGACCTGCCTCGATGCCCGGACCGGAAAGCCGCAATACACCCGTCAGCGCGTCGACGGTGTCCGGGGTGTGTACGCCTCTCCGGTTGCGGCCGCCGGACGGGTGTATCTGGCCGGACAGAACGGGGTCACCGTGGTTCTCAAACATGGGCCCCGTTACGAGGTGCTGGCCACAAACACGCTGAACGACAGCTTCGACGCGTCTCCGGTCATCGTGGGGAAGGAACTCTTCCTGCGCGGACACAACAACCTGTACTGCATCGCCGAACAGTGAGTGTTCGCAAGGGGGGACCTGCGGCTTCGGAGCAGACTGTCACCTCGATTCCCCATTCACCGATTTCACATGAGTCCCGGCGCGCCCAGAGGGCAGATGCGCAGTACAGGCTTCCCCCTCGCCGGCTTGGCCGGTGAGGGGGACCGGGGAAGCATAGTCGCAAGCATAAGCGATTTGTAGTGAACGGGTGTCCGGATAAGCTAACTCACCCCTCATTCCCCTCTCTCGGTGAGAGAGGGGAATGACTCGTTATCGGCCGTCTCGGTGTTTCCGCTGGCTCGGTTTTCCCCTCTCTCCTGAGAGAGGGGGAGTAAGGGGGTGAGTTACCGGCCAGCACCTCCACCGATCATCTTGTAGTACTCATGTGTGCCGGTGGCTTTTCCTGAGGCACGGTCCGGAGAACGCCTCGCCATATCGCAACATAAGTTGGATACGAACGGCCCGCCTTTCTACCCCACCCTGTTGCACGCATCCAGCTACACATGACGATACGACTCTACCGCAGCAGAAGCATCTTTCCCCCGGCTGTACGGGCGCCCGCCCGGAGCCGGAAAAGGTATACGCCGCTGCCGACCGGACGGCTGTTTTCATCCATTCCGTTCCAGGTGTGGCGATGCGTTCCACGGTCGAGATAACCGTCCTGGAGAACGGCCACCCTGCGGCCGAGCGTATCATAAATCACGAGGTTTACCCGGCCATTTTCGGGAATGGTGTACTCAATGACTGTCGAGGGATTGAATGGGTTGGGATACGGGCCGTTCACCATGAAAATGGCAGGTATGCTTTCATCGGCCCGAACGGGCTTGTCTCCACCGCCGCCGAACGCCCCGATATCGTTCCGCGTCGTTCCGCCCGCCGGACGCTGCGCCATGCCCGTATTGAGGGGATCCTCGGCGTCGTTGTACCCCGGGTCGGGAGAACCGGCATCGATGCAGGGGGAATCCGGCAGCAGGATATACTGCATCGGACCGGTCGAATCAAAGCACGGGTCCGCCGCAATGTTTCCTTCTCCCCAGACAATCACCCCCGGAATTGCGCCCTGCTTGAACCAGTCGGCCCGCAGGGTGTCAATGTCGCAATAGCTGAAAAACAGTGAGTCGCTCACGGTTTCGCCGTGGGGGTCCATTCCCAGGCATACTTCAAGACCGCCGCCGCTGATGTTTCCCCACATGATGCAGTTTGTGAGATGGACGGTGCTTTCGCCGTTCACCGTGATGCCACCGCCGTAGTTGCCCGAGTTGCCCGCTATTGTCACATTCTCAAGGACGACATTTTTGGTCCTCGAAACCATGATGCCGCCGCCCATCGAGGAACCGCTGTTGCTGCTGATCACCGTATTGACAATGCGCGGCCCCCGGACGGTCTTCATATCGCCGAACTGGCCCCCGATGAAAATCCCGTTCCCCGAGCCGGAAGCGATATTGTTCTGGATAAGGCAGTTCCGTATCAGGGCGGTTGAGCTGCTCATGGAAATACCGCCGCCGCAATTCTGGGGATGGGGACCGTCGGCCCTGCCCCCGGTCACGATGCAGTATTCCATCACGTGTTCGCCCTGCGGGGTTTCCATGGCGCCATCACCGTAAAGATCGATCCCGTACCATCCCACTGCCGGGTCGGAGGGCATGAAGGTAATGCTGTCCGACAGTGTGCCGACCGCACGAAATTTAGCGGCGACTCCGACTTCCATGCCGTATTTCCCGCGGAAAATCACCGTTACTCCCGGCTCGATGGTAAAGTCCCCGTATACCTGTATATCTCCGCATACGTGATAGGGCGACTGGGCGCGCGTCCACGTGCCCGATACCTCGCCGGCATTGACAATGGTACCACCCTCCGGCACGCCGAGGCAAACGAGATCGATTACTGTGAAAACGGGACTGTCTTCCTGATATTCAATGAGCACATCACCGGTGAATGTCCCGATTTTGTCCGGACGGCAGCGGACGAAAAACTCCCTGGCCTGGCCCGCGACGATATCGAACGCGCCCAGTGTTGATGCGAACTGCATTTCGGACAGCCCAACCTGGAAAGCCGGATCCGATGGTTCGATGCTCTGCACAGTTATGGTGTTGAGGGAATTGTTGGTGAGCCGAACCGTTCTTACGGGGCTGTAGCCGTTCACCGGACCGCCGCCGAGATCGACCGACCGGACATCGGTCGCAAGCAGGGTGACCGAGGTTGTCTGGGGCCGAAGGTTCATGTTCCCGTCCCATATGACATCATAGCCATCGCCCATGCCCTCCGGCAGAGAATACCATGCCGCATTGATGGGGTCCGGCGTGGAATCGCCCCAGCCGAAATTCAGATGATAAAAGCCGTCCGTGTTGTACCCGTCGCAGATGACCAAATGGTTGGGCGAGCAGATCGTGCTCTTGTTGATGAGCAGGGTTGCCGGGAATCCCTGCATGATGCTCGTTTTCAGTTGCGCATAAAAGTCCGGGTTCAGTGAACTCATGAATTCACGGTTATACACCACACCCTTTTTTTCCAGGTTATCCCAGAAAATGAAATCATGCGCACCGGAACCGAAGGAGTAGGAGTAGTCCATTTCCCCCAGAACGCCAATCGTGAAAAAGAGCGCCGCCAGTTGCGAATCGTTCAACTGGCCTCCCGACTGGAATGTCTGGCCGATGGATTTGATGTAATCGTTGAGGACGCTGAATGACGGGAAATCCGCGCTGGTGCTGTCCGCGTCGATGGAAATACCCCGGGTCATGGTGACATACCGGTCATCCCCGTCAAGGGTGAAGTTTCCCCAGTGACGGTGATAATTGATGATCTGGGCCACCGCGGTAGCCATGCAGCCGGTCCAGGAACGCGGACTGCCATCGTCGGCCAGGTCCCGTGGACAAAACTCGTTATAGGGTTCAAGCTGGCCCCAGGTGGTTTCGATCCACCCTTCGGTCAGGGTCGAGCCCTCCGTGGGCCATTGACGGAAGACCGCCGGCTTGAACCGCTGTATGCTCCCGCTCCTGTATCGCTCCCATTTCTGTTTTGCCAGATTTGCGGCTGTCTCCGGGATTCGGTCGATCGCGGCAACCCGCGCCGCAAGATCCGCAGATGCCACCCGCACGAGGAAGTGCCCGGACTCACTCCAGGGGAAGTCATGGGTAAGCGAATAGGAGATGACCGGTTCGATCCGTTCATCCGGCCCGATCAGCACATACCCGACAGGGGCCAGTTCGGCCACAAATCCCACCGTAGCATCCGAATCGGGCGCACGAAGTTCCCGCACCCGAGTTACGTTCGCCGCGGCAGCTTTTCCGACAGAACTGCCCTGTTCCGCCTTCTGCCGCAGAAAAGCCCGGGATGCAGTTTCCGCGGCGTGCATCGAAACGGCTTGTGCGAACACAACCGATGAATGCACCACAATTACGAAAAGAATCATCCCCAGGGTACGGCTGATGCGTTCCATTTACGATACTCCTCTCCATTGTATTACTTGTCATTGTCAAGGTTTATAAGGATGGGAGAAAGGGTGCAGGTGATTGCTGTACGTGCACCACACCTTTGACGCACTCTGCAACTCTATGACTTCCAACGAGTTATCCCCTCTCCCGAGAGATGGGGGAAATCGCGGTACACGAAAACGACCCGTTTTTATGCTGATTCCGACGGTTTTCGACTGCCTGGACTACGCAGCCACCCTGCCCTAAAAACTTGGGTAATGACAAGCTCCATTAATTACCGGGTGTTCTGC
>JAWLHT010000144.1:0-13036 GCA_041690195.1 Candidatus Latescibacterota bacterium | reverse complement strand
GCGATCACAATCCCCTCGAACTCATCGACCGAAAGCCCTTCGAAAGCTCCGTGAATCTGAGTTCCAACCACCTGCTCGGTCTGACCGGCTTCCCTCTGTTCCCGGGTCTCCCCGACACAAACGATGGGAACCAGTCCCGAGGCGAGCGCCGCCCGTACTTTCCGGGCGACAATCTCGTCCGTCTCGTGAAAGTACGTCCGTCTCTCAGAATGGCCTAATATAGCATACTGGCACCCGAGAGTCAAGAGCATATTTGCGGAAACCTCACCGGTGAACGCTCCGCTCTTTTCCCAGTGCATGTTCTGAGCGCCGAGCTGAACGTTGGACCCCCGGACCACCTCTCCCGCCCCGGCGATCGAGGTGAAGGGCGGACACACAACGATGTCCACGTTCTGCACATCCTTCACCTTGGGAAGAAGCGCCTTGACCAGGGTCTGGGCTTCCAGGTGATTGAGATTCATTTTCCAATTTCCGGCAATGATTTTCTTACGCATTCCACTGTTCCTTTCTCAGCGGTCGAGGGCCTTAACGCCCGGGAGTTCCTTGCCTTCAAGAAGTTCGAGAGACGCGCCGCCGCCGGTAGAAATGTGGCTCATGGCGGACTCCATGCCGAGCTTGGCGATAGCCGCCGCCGAATCACCGCCGCCCACGATGGTGCTCGCACCTTTCTTCGTGGCTTCCGCCATGGCATCCGCGACCGCTTTGGTGCCGTGGGCAAACTTGTCCATCTCGAAAACACCCATGGGACCGTTCCACACCACGGTCGCCGCGCCGACAATCCGCTCGCGGAAGATCTTTTCCGTTTCGGGACCGATATCCAGCCCCATCCAGCCTTCGGGTATATTGTCCACGGAAACCGTGCGTACATCCGCCTCATTGGAGAATTTGTCGGCGATAACACAGTCCACCGGGAGCAGGAACTCACACCTGGAGCTCTTGGCCTTCTCCAGAATATCCTTCGCCATGTCCAGCCGCTCGGCTTCCAGCACCGAAGCGCCGATTTCCTTGCCCTGGGCTTTCATGAAGGTGAACATCATGCCTCCGCCGACCAAAAGAGTGTCGGCTTTGTCCAGAAGAGCGGTGATGACATCAATTTTGCCGGAGATCTTCACTCCGCCGATGATGGCGACAAAGGGGCGTTTGGGATTCTTCACCGCGTGGTCCAGGAACTCGATTTCCTTCATGAGGAGAAATCCGGCGGCCACGGTGTCGAGGTAATGCGTGATACCCTCGGTGGAAGCGTGGGCGCGGTGGGCGGTGCCGAACGCATCATTGACATACACATCGGCCAGCGCGGCTATCTTCTTGCAGAACTCGGGGTCGTTGCCCTCCTCTTCCTTGTAAAACCGGAGGTTTTCCAGAAGCACGACATCACCGGGCTGCATGGCGGAAACCATCTTCTCCACTTCCGGGCCGACACTGTCCGGAGCGAGCTTGACATCTTTGCCGAGATGCCCGGAGAGATTCTTCGCCACCGGCGCAAGACTGAAATCGGGATTGGGTTTTCCCTTCGGACGGCCGAGATGACTCATCAGGATTACTTTAGCGTTACGGTCAAGCAGGTAGCGGATGGTGGGGAGAGACTCGACAACGCGCTTGTCGTCGGTGATGTTCTTGTCGGCGTCGAGGGGAACATTGAAATCACACCGGACAATCACCCGCTTCCCCTGGACATCGACATCCTTCACGGTCTTTATGGCCATGGTATCCCTCACTTCCATAGATAAATCCCGCGGACTCCCCATGGAGTCCGCGGGACAGATGTGGCAGGCCGTATTACTGCGCCATCTTCTTGAAGAGATCGATGCAACGGTTGGAGTAACCCCACTCGTTGTCGTACCAGCCGAACACCTTCAGCATGTTGCCGCCGAGCATGGCGGTGGAGAGGCCGTCCACCACGCAGGAGGCCGGATTGCCGATAACATCGCTGGAGACGATCGGATCCTCGGTGTACTCCAGGATGCCCTTGAGGGGGCCTTCCGCGGCGGCCTTGAGAGCGGCGTTGACATCAGCAGCGGTTACACCTTCCTTCTTGATCTCGCACACCAGGTCCGTGAGGGAGGCATCCGGGGTCGGGACACGGACGCTGAGACCGTCCAGAAGGCCCTTCAGTTCCGGCAGAACCTTGCCCACCGCGCGGGCGGCGCCGGTGGTGGTGGGGATCATGTTGACAGCGCCGGCGCGGGCACGACGCGGATCCTTGTGGAACTGGTCCAGAATGCGCTGGTCGTTGGTGTAGGAGTGGATGGTGGTCATGAAGCCCTTGGCAATCCCGAAGTTCTCGTGGATGACCTTGGCCATGGGAGCCAGGCAGTTGGTGGTGCAGGACGCGTTGGAGACCATCGTGTCGGAAGCTGTGAGGGAATCGTCGTTCACGCCCATGACGATGACCTTGATCTGGGAGTCGGCCTTGGACTTCGGCGGAACCGAGAGGAGCACCTTCTTCGCGCCGGCTGCGATGTGCTTCTGCAGGCCGGCGTCATCGGCGAACACGCCGGTGGACTCGAGGACCATTTCGGCGCCGATCTTGCCCCACGGCAGGTTGGCGGGATCCTTCTCGGCGGTGACGAGAATTTTCTTGCCGTTGACCACGATGCCGTCGGCCACCGCCTCAACCGTACCCTTGAAGGGGCCCTGGGTGGAATCGTACTTCAGCAGGTAGGCCATGGTCTTGGTGTCCATCAGGTCGTTGATGCCCACGACCTCAAAGTTTCCGTCGGCCACCGCCGCGCGGAACACCAGCTTGCCGATACGCCCGAATCCATTGATACCGATCTTGATAGCCATGTTGAGAACCTTTCCTTGAGGGTGAATTACAGCATATCATGCGTGCGATAGTAGTCAACCATATCCTGCAAAGACTTGGGCGCAAAATCCTCGGCGTGTCCGGCGGTTCCGAGTTCCCGCATCTTCTGCTCCACGAGCTTGGTCAGCGCCGTACGGGCGGGAGCCAGATAGTCACGGGGATCGAACTTCTCCGGAGTCTCCATGAACACCTTGCGAATGGCGCCGGTAATCGCGATACGGCCGTCGGTGTCGATGTTGACCTTGCAGACGCCGTACGGAATCACCGACTGGATCGCACTCATGGGAACGCCCTTGGCGTTCGGCATCTTGCCGCCGTAACGGTTGACGATCTCCACCAGTTCCTCGGGAACACTGGAGGAGCCGTGCATCACCAGCGCGGTTTCGGGAACGCGGCTGTGGATTTCCTGCACCAGGTCGAGGGCGAGATTCGGCTCGGTCTTGAACTTGTACGCTCCGTGGGAAGTGCCGATGGCCACCGCCAGGGCGTCCAGACCGGTGCGCTCCACGAATTCCTGAGCCTGGTTGGGGTCGGTGAGATGGATCTGCCCTGAACCGACGCCGTCCTCGATGCCGCCGAGAGTGCCGAGCTCGCCTTCCACGGTGACCCCAAGCGGATGCGCATACTCGACCACGCTACGGGTGACCTCGATGTTTTCCTCAAAGGTGGTCGGGGTCTTCCCGTCTTCCTTCAGGGAGCCGTCGATCATCACCGAGGTGAAGCCGAGCGAGATGGCCTTTTTGCAGGACTCGAGGCTGTTGCCGTGGTCAAGGTGCATGGCGATGGGGATTTCGGGATTCTCTTCCGCCGCCGCAAGCATGAGGTGACGAAGATAAACGAAATTGGAGTATTTCAGCGCCCCGCGGGAAGCCTGGATGATTACCGGAGACTGTGTTTCCCGGGCCGCGGCCATGATGGCCTGAATCTGCTCCATGTTGTTGACGTTGTAAGCGCCGACTGCGTACTTACCCTTGGCCGCCTCGTCGAGAAGCTGCCGCATGGGAACCAGAGGCATTGCAAACCCCCTTGTGGAAGATCAGTGTCTGCGTACCAAAGCGCCTGAACGCCCGACCAACGCAAGGGTCCAAAGGCACGAAAACACGAGGAGAAAGGAATATCGGAAGTACCGGAAAAACGGGGAAAACGCCGTTTCTCCACGAAAGACGCCCGGAGGGACGGGAGGCCCGCCCCCATCCCGAACCGAACATCCGTACGCCGCCTCCCGGCCGGGCGGCCGGTCAGCGGTGCATAGCAACGAACCGCACTGAGTGGAACCGACTTCAACTGAAGAAAAGCTTGGCCACTTCGTACCGGGCAGCGCCTACGGTCTTCAGGGTTCCGACCGCGTCTTCCAACGGAACCGCACGCATTTCACCGCCCTGAAGGGAAGCCATCATGCCGTACTTTCCTGCCTCGATCATGGAAACGACCTGCACCCCCAGCCGTGTGCCGAGCACCCGGTCGAACGCCGAGGGGCTGCCGCCGCGCTGCAGATGACCAAGCACGAGGGACCGGGTTTCGAAGCCGGTTTCGTACTCGATGGCGTTGGCGAGCGCATCGGCGATGCCTTTACCGGTCCCGAGCTGGACATGACCGAAGTCGTCGAGCTGGGAGGAATGCGCCACATCCTTCATGACATCGGGAATGGTCGCACCCTCCGCGACCGCGATAATCGCCCAGCGGTTGCCCGCTTCGAAGCGGCGTTTCACCATATCGACCACTTCACCGACTTTAACCGGGATCTCGGGAATGAGGATCATGTGCGCGCCGCCAGCCATACCGCCGTGGAGCGCCATCCAGCCAGCGTGACGGCCCATGATTTCGACAACCATGACCCGGCGATGGGCCTCGGTGGTAGTCCGGAGCATTTCGAGAAACTCGGCAACCCGGTTGATTGCGGTATCGAATCCGAAGGTGTAGTCGGTGGCGTTCACGTCGTTGTCAATGGTTTTCGGCACGCCGACCACATTGGCGCCTGCTTTGTAAAGCTTGAGTGCCACGCCGAGGGTATCCTCGCCGCCCGCCGCGATAAGCGCATCGATGCCGAGTTCGGATAGATTGGTCTTGGCGATCTCGAAACCATTCTCCACCTTGGCGACATTGGTCCGGGAGGAGCCGAGAATTGTGCCGCCGAGCATGTGGATGTCTTCAACATCAAAAAGGGAGAGCGTGCGGAACTGTTTCTTCAGAAGCCCGCGCCAGCCTTCCTCAAAACCGATGATTTCATATCCGCTCTGGATGCCTTTGACTGTAACCGCCCGGATGACGGCGTTCAGTCCCGGGGCGTCTCCGCCGCCGGTCAGGATTCCGATTCGCTTGGGTGCCATGGATACTCCGCTTGCATGGGGGTGAACCTACGGGTGAGCATGTACAGCGATTGTCACAAGAGATTATCAAAAGGGCAAGAATCCAATATATGAAATATACCACGAAAAGTCAATAATCAGAATCCCCTGCTGACACTTCCGCTTCCGGCCGCTCATCCCCGCGGACCTCCGCTCCGCTCCGTCCGGGCGTATGCCTTCGTGGTGAAAACCGCTGTACGGTCTGCACTTTCCCCGCTCCGGAGGATTCATTGTAAAATAATACACAGCGTTCCCGGCTTCCGCGAGAATTTCGTTAAATTTTTCACAAGCGAGCACACGATACGACATTTCACCTGCTCCTTCGCGCCGCGGTACGACCCCTCCCCATCGACGGGGATCAGAGCGTTTCCCCGGTCCTTTTCTTCTCCCGCTGCGCGTCCGGCGCTGACCGGAAACCGCGGGCAATCTGGGAAGGGGAGGCGGGAAGCCGTCTGGATTTGGGAAGATTCAGGTTCCAGTGCAGGGCGACGAGACGGATGACAAGCGTGGCAAAAAACGCAGCGGGAAAGGCCATTCCAGCGGGGAGCAGCCGGTCGGCGGCCCAGTAGGCGAATCCGCCCAGAATGGCGGCGCTGGCATAGATGTCCCGGGTGAATATGAGCGGGATCTCTCCGGTGGAAATGTCGCGGATGAAGCTCCCTCCCACCGAGGCGATCGTGGCGATGAACATCACCCCGACCGGACCAAGCCCGGCGAGGGAGGCCTTGGCCGCGCCGGTGGCGGCGAACAGGGCGAGCCCCACTGCGTCGGCATAGAGGATGATCCGCCAGGTCGGAGCGATGCGCGGCGCGAAGAGGAACACGCACGCACCCGCCGCGCAGGTAATCAGCAGGTACACCGAACTCTGCAGCGCCGCCGGGGGAACGCTCCCCAGCAGGACATCCCGGGTCATGCCGCCCCCCACCCCCACCATGGTGGCCAGGGCGAACACGCCGACAATGTCCATTTCGTACTTGATGGCCCGGAACCCGCCGGTGATGGCGAACACGAATGTCCCGAGCAGGTCCATGATGTACAGAAAAGCGGGAATGGTGTCGGGCATGGGAATTCCTGTTGAGGTGATATGAAAGGCGTTTCTCTGATTTGTGCGGGGAAACGAGTGCTGCAGGAAGGAGTCGGGAGCCAGAAGTCAGGAGAAGGGGAACGGCCGCCGATACCGGAGCGTACCGTTCGGACCGGTCGAGGCATGCCTCACCCCTAGGGTCTTCCCTTTGTGTCTCTGTGCCTTTTGCCCCTTTCACCCTTCACGTTGCACCGTCACCCTCATTTACCCACGGAATACCGCGAAGAACCCATATGAAACCGGGAGTTCAGTACGTGGTGATTTGGTTCACCGTGGTACTCCGAGCCGGGAAAGGAGAAGCACATTCCTGCGGCGGTACTCCGGCGCGCACCGGAGAGTGTCCCCCACCGTGAGAACGCCTGTATTCTCGGGCGGTTTCAGGTTTTCCGCGTGACGGCACAACCATTGAAACCGTCCGCGACGGCGTGGGTCGCGTCGCGGACGGTTCGGGTATGACTGCTTACAGTGTAATTTCCCAGAGATACCCCGACCGTGTCATGGTATCGTTCTCCCCGGCGAATATGGCGCCGTCGGGAGCGATGCTCATGTCGTGGATCTGCCAGGCGGAATCGCCGGTTTCCGGATCGAAGAGCTTGCCGAGCATTTCGTATTTTTCGGTCGCCAGGCTCATGCGGAAAAGAGAGGCGTTCCCGAAGCGGCCGCCGATACCGTAGAGATACCCGTCCCGCTCGGCAAACGCCGCGATGCGTTTGGGCGGACAGGGCGCGCCGAGGAGTTCGACTTCGGCGGTGTCCGGATCGATGCGGCAGAGCGCGCCTTCCTTGGAACCGGCGTAGATGGCGCCGTTGGAAGCTGCAAAGAGGCCGTCCCCCTCCGCGAACCCGTAGCGTCCCTCCAACTGGGGAAGGCCGTGCTTGAAGAAAGTGATTTTGTCTTCTTCAGGATCATAGCGGAACAGGCGGTTCATATCGGAACCGATGCCGTGCTGCTGCCAGGCGCGGGTGATGCCCCAGAAGCCCCAGACCCGGCTTTTGGCGTCAAGGATGATGTTCTCGCCCTGCCCCATGGCCAGGCCGGAGCCGGTGAGCCCGAGGTTACGCGATTCGCCGGTGTCAATATTGAAAGAAGCAAGGTATTCGGGGGTAAAGGTCTGGCAATAGGCGATGCGGCGGACCTCGTCAATCACCATGCCCTGAATGTAGACATGCGGCATCGGGATGCCGAGCTTCTTCAGCTCGCCATTCTTCGGGTTGTAGCGGACGATGGAGCCGCCGGGGGCGTTCCAGTAATCGTTCACGTCGTGAAGGAGGGCAATGGCGCCGTAGATGCAGCCGTCCTGGGACTTCACCAGCCCGCGATGGAACTTGGCGTCGAAGGGATCGGCGATTTTGGCGTAGCCCAGATCCAGAAATTTTCCGGTCTTCCGGTCGAAGGCGCGGAAGATGTCGGCGTTGAAGGAGGTGATGCCGAGATAGACGAGGCTGGAATCGGGGTCGGCCAGCACGCCGTCAAAGGATGTGTAGTATTTGCGGAAACGTTCGTCAGCGATGCAGTCATCGTAATCCCAGTGGTCCTCGATCTCGGAAAGCCAGTTATCGTAATGCTCATCGAACAGTTTGTGCGCCTTTACTTTCACGGCATCCTCCTCGGACGGGAACGGTGAAGGGAATGGACCCGGAAACGGGTGACACGCCCATGACCCACGGACTTGCCCCCGCTTGGGTTGGGGTAATTTCCATAAGATACAGGAACATTGGATATCAGGGAAGGGGAATTTCGACAGAGCGCAATTCCCCCGAGCCGTCCGGACGCGGCGAAAACCTTCGTGTCCGGACATAATCGGGCGGATACCGAAAAAACTGTTCTTCGCGGTTTTCTGTGGAAAAATGAGAATGAAAAGTGAAAGAGGTACAAAGGGTCAACGGCACAGAGGCACACAGGGAAAAAGCCGCAGGGGCGGGGCATGCCTCGCCCGGTCTGCCGGGTTCTTTGGCACTGACCGCCGTGACGTACTGACTTCTTGGCTCCTGACTCCTTATTTTCTGGAATTTCCTCACCGTTCGTTTCCCCGTACAAACAAGCGCGGTCCTCCCCAAAAAAAACAACCGGACGGCGGAAAAAAATCCGCCGTCCGGAAGATGCCTGTCCCGGGAGTATCAGGCTACATTGTCGGAGGCGAGGTGCTCTTCGACAAGCACCTGGGTCTTCAGCGTGTTGTAGAACCGGTCGAGTTGCTCTTTCGGCTGACGGGGAGTCAGGAGGCCAACGATGATGCCGGTTCCGATGCCCGCGGTCAGGTACGCAACCATCTGCCAGGGCAGGTAGAGATCGAGCGTCAGTTCACAGAACAGGAATGTACCGGACGCGGCGAGGAAACTCGCCCAGGCGGAGGCGGGATTGGCCCGCCGCCACATGATTCCCATCCAGAACGGGATGCCGATGAGCGCGGGTATCTGCATAAAGAGTTCCAGCGCCTTGATCACGCCCGGCAGGAGCACGGCGAAAGCCAGGCTTCCCGCCACGATCACGAAGGAAATAATCCGTCCGACATACAGGTAATGTTCCTCGGAGCGTTTTTTGAAATACACGGCGTAGAAGTTGCGCACAAAAATACTCGAACCGCTGATCATGAGCACCACGCCGGTGGACTGGATGGTGGCCAGCAGCGAAGCGATGAGCAGGCCGACCAGACCGACCGGCAAAAGAATACGCGCCATTTCGCCGAAAGCGTGATCCGGATTATCCAGATTGGGGATGAGCGCAATGGCCGCAACCCCGGTGAACGCCCAAGCCACCGTGCAGAAGCGCTTGATGAAATTACCGTAGGTCACCCCGATACGGGCGTCCATCTCGGTGCGGTTGGCGGTGCTGGAAGGGATGGTGTGGGGCTGGACCGCCCAGTTGATCATGCCGTTCACCACGATCATGAAAATCCAGAAGAAGGTGATGCCTTCCGGGGCCACGAGATTGAAAAAGTCATAGGAAGCCCCGCTGTTGACCTTCTCGTGAAGCGCGGTGAACCCGCCCACCTTGGAGATGGCATAAGGGAGCATGACGAAGGAAAAGACGATGGTCAGAAGTCCCTGTACCACATCGTTGAGCGCCGCAGCCACCATGCCTCCGGCCAAACCGTAGAAAACGAACAGCACGGTGATGATGACCACCGACGTGGTAAAGTTGATGCCGCCGCCGGTGAGCCCCTCGATGATCCGCCCGGATCCCAGCACCATGGTGCCGATGTTCAGCATGAGAATGATAATGGCTACAAAGGCATAGAGGGAGGCCAAGCTCTGGTCATAACGGAAGCGGAAATAATCCGACCCGTTCACCACCCGGAGCCGTCGGAGGATGGGAGCCATGACCCAATAAAACGGGTTCACGAGAAGCCACATCCACTCGTACCAGATTCCCGACAGACCGACCCGGGAACTCATGGAGACCACACCGACCGCCTGGTCGGCATGGGTGCCCGTGCCGAAACTCAACATGGCGGTGAGAAAGCTCCCGAACTTGCGGCCGCCCATGAAGAAGTCGCCGGTATCCTTGATTTTACGAGCGCTCCACCATCCGATCAGAGAAATTACCCCGAAATACACGATGATGACGACAATGTCGAGGAAATGAATGCCCAGCATGGTTCAACCTTCCGATACACGATGAATGGCTTTGGCCGGAATCACTCAGGCCCCGATTCTCGCCAGGATCATGGTTCCGGTGATGATAAGCGCCACAATGCCCCACGCCACAAGGAACCCAACCAAGGTGGTCTTGCTCGGCCAATAAATTTCCAGATCAGGATGATCGATTATTTTTTTCCACTCGGAACCAGCCCTGGCTTCGCGCAAGTCGGCGGTTCCCGCGTCCACTCTCAGTTCCCCAGAATCCATTTCGGCTACCCCCCTGTTGATTACGGTACTGAAAACTTGAATCATTCCGAGACGATTTCCCGTAGGATATGGATTTACGCGTGCGCTGGCAAGAGATAAATTCCGGCATCGCTTCGGCCGCCATCATCGATGAAAACGTTCTCCATTCCACTGTCCAGCGCCATCTTGGCCGGACCGGTGGAGTAAGCTATTCATTCCGCACCGGTCGGCGAGGAATTCCGCCGGTCGGGCATGGGATGCCGTATTACTGTTCACCGGCGCCGGCGAAGGGTCGCACCTCATCGAGCAAGGGTGTTGAAGAATATACGGCGCCGCAGTTTCATCCGAACCCGGTCCCGCGCCCTCCGTATTCAGCCGGAGCGGTGAAAGCAGTGATTTTTCCTTTGTCCTGAACGGCTTGTTGCTATATTTTGCTTTCACACAACGTGAGAACCAGGTATACCTTTTCCGGAAAGGGGTTTTTCAGGCATGATTCGCGCTCTTTTCGCTGCGGCGATCGCCCTGACCGCCTACACCGCTCCCGCCCAGGCGCTCGAACGCGAGGGAGTGGAGTTCAAGATCTTTCAGTTCCCCGCCAACATGATCCCCACCATCGACGGCAAAACCGACGACTGGAGAATCGTGGGCAAGGAGTATGTCATCGGATCGGACCAGCTTTCGGACACGGTCCGGGGAGCGGGTACAAACATAGATCCCAAGGACTTCTCCTGCTCGGTCAGAGTCGGCTGGGTCAAGGGGATGAACCGGTTGTACTTCCTCTATGAAGCCTACGACGATTTCTGGAAGTTCGACACCACCAACCTGTGCAACGACATATTCGAGGTTGTGGTGGACGGCGACCTTTCCGGCGGGCCCCTGATCAAGCATTTCAATCCCAACAAGGACCGGGTTTCCACCGAGGACCTGCATTTCATGTTCCACAGCGTCCACGCCCAGAACTACCACATCTTCACCCCGGCGGAGGGCAAGGACTGGAACATGGTCTGGGGCTGCCCCCAGTACACCAAGGACCTTCCCTGGGCCAATTATGCATACGATTACAATTTCAAAAACGGCCAGAGCGGCAAGCTCGTGCTCGAGTTCTGGATCACTCCCTTCGACTATGCGCCCTATGACGCCCCGGAGCGGGCCATTGAATCCAAACTCGAAGAAAACAAGATCATCGGCCTTTCCTGGTCCGTGCTGGATTATGATGCCGGCAACAACAAGGAAGGCGAGTATTCCGGGTTTATGAATCTTTCCCACAAGACCACCATGTACGGCGACGCCTCGGACCTGGTGGCTTTCCGGCTCATGCCGCTCGGGGACCGCTTCCGCAAACCGCTGGAAGTCAACTGGACCTTCACCGTGGTGGACATGGACCGCAGAGTAGTGGCCTTCAAGGACCAGACCTGGGGGAAAGTGAACACCTGGACGTGGGATTTCGGCGACGGGACCACCTCGAACGAACAGAATCCCGTACACCAGTACGCGAAAGCCGGCGAGTATGTAGTCGTGCTCTCCGTTGAGGGACCCGCCGGGAAAGCCAGGTTCTCCCGGGTGTGGGACGTGACATTGCGATAAACGGCTTTCGGGACGGGCCGGGATTCACCCCGTTCCATACATCACCCCGGTTTTCGCCGGAATTATTTGAGAAGAATCGGAGATTTTCGCATGACTGACTTTAACGAAGAGACCTCCCGAGGCGCAAATCGCCGCGGATTCCTGAAAACCGCCGCAATCGCCGGAGCGGCGGCCGCCGCGGCGGCCGCGCCCTCCGTCCAGGCCGCTCCGGCCCGTCGTCTGCGCATCGGCGCCGCCTGTGTGGGCGCATACTCCTTCATGCCCTACAGTTGGTCCGATATAATTGCTCCGGACAAAGCGACAACCAGCAGGGGCGGCACCTTCGGCACCCCGTTCCTCAACATGGACATCACCCATGTCTGGGACGTCGACCCGGCCGAAGCGCAAAAGTTCGCCTCCCGCATGGGCGCCACCGCGGTGAAGCGGTACGACGAAATGGTGGGCAAGGTGGACGGTGTGATTTTTGGCGGGTACTACGAAGCCCCCTGGCAGTACCTCCTGGCCCGCCCGTACATCGAGGCGGGCATCCCGGTGTACCTGAGCCGCCCCTTCGCCTACCGGATGAAGGACATTGACGAACTTCTGGACCTCGCGGCGAAGCACGGCACAGCAATCATCGCCACCGCCAAGCACGAGCATTACAACGAAGTGCCGGCGCTTAGAAACAAGCTCAAGAACATCGGCCCAATCCAGTGCGTTCAGGCCACCTGCTGGACTCCGGACTTTCCCATCCACTTTCACACCAAGTTCATGCTCCTCCGCATTCTCGGCTATGATGTGGAGAAGGTTTCCGTTATCGCCGATAAGGACGTCGGTCTGAACTACCTCCAGGAAACCCACGTGCACAAGGGATGGGAGGGCCAGAAGCCCTTCATCTGCTCGCTGCAGGGAGTTCGGAACCAGGATTCGTTCTCGATAACCATCGTCGGCGAACACGGCGAGGCGTCCGCGACCATGCTCCGGAGCCCCAACTGGCAGGACAGCCTGCTCTACCGGTATGCTCCCCAGATCATTGACATGCAACGAACCTTCGAGTCGAAGGAAAACTGGCAGCCGCTGGATGAAATCAGGAAAAAGACGGAAGTATTCCTCACCGGGTGCTACTCCCTGTACGAGCGCGGCGGCGCACCGGTCAACGTGGGCAGCGTTCCCCCGGAGTGGGCGGCTCCCCTGCCGAAGCCGGGCTGGATAGACATGACCATGTTCAAACGGTGAGTCCGGACAGACGAAGACAGATCAAAAATGAATATGGGTATCGGGTTTGGTCAGAAAGCAGGACCAAATCATGGCAAGCGCAGCCAAGACCCCCTTCCGGCCTTGCGGCCACCTTCCCCCTTGCAGGGGGCAGGAAAGACATCACTCATGCGCGTGAGTCTTGCGTGTGCTGCTT
>JAWLHT010000143.1:0-13037 GCA_041690195.1 Candidatus Latescibacterota bacterium | reverse complement strand
GTCTGCCATAGAGTCATCCCCTCTCTCTGGAGAGAGGGGACCGAGGGGTGAGTTATATTTTCGGGAAGCGCGGAGGCTCTGGCCGGTAACTCACCCCCGTACTCCCCCTTCTTGCACCCCATCCCTGTGGAACAGGGATGGGGACCCCGTCTCTCCAGAGAGAGGGGGAAATCGCGGCACACGAAAACCCGTCGTTTTCATGCTGATTCCGACGGTTTTCCCGGCTCTCCGAAAACTAAAACACCCTGCCCAAAAACTTGGGTAATGACAAGCTCTGGAGAGGCGGGGCCCCGGCCTTGTGGAACAGGACTGGGGTGCAAGAAGGGGGCCAGGAGGTGAATTACCGGCCGGAGCCGCCGCGCTTCCCCGAAACCGTCCCCACTGGGTGGAGGACCACGTTCGGGGTGGCTTGCATGAGTGACAGAAAGGGGTGACTTGGCGGGAGTGTTGCGGTATCTTAAAAAGTGGAGGGCAATCCGAAAAGCGCGGCGCTCCGGAGCATACGGCCGGCCCCGCTCGATACGGGCGGATTTTCGTGAGCCGAAGCCAAAAAAAAAGACGCCGGGGAAATCCAGGCGTCTCAGGAAGACAGGTGGTTGTCTACTCCTTGGGCGGCCACTCGGGCGAAGGCTCGGTCTCGGCGTCGGGTTTGCTTCCGCAGGCGGCGGCAAGCAGGGCGGTGAGCGCCGCGCTGAGGGCGACCAGGATATGAGAGATGAAGGACCTTCTCGTTCTCATTGATTCTCCTTTTCTGGGTGTTGATTCGGGGCGCGTCGGTTTCCCGTAACGGGAATGGGGTGCTCCGATATACTCCTCCATCGGGAATATACGGGAGCACCGCACTCAGGGCAAGAGAAAATTCGAGTTACGGCCCGGAGGAAAACAAGGAATCGGGCTCGGGATTAAGCGGAACAGGCAATGAATAAATATTACCGCAAAAAGGCCTCACAATGAATTATTACCCACAATCAAGGAAAATATTTTATGACAACCGGGTCCGGAACAAAAAAAATGTATACACTCGATATGGAAATACAGTATATTATCGCCCGTCAAAAAGACACCCTTCACCGGTTCCCTGGAAATGGACGTACTCCAAGGAATATCAATACCTTATTGTCTTTTGCGAAGCGGAATGTCATCCGCGCGCGTGGAAAGGAGGGCAAGGGCGCAAACGGGGAAAGGGTCGCCTGCTATGGTGGGCAAAAAAACAGTATTGCGCCTTATGGGTAACTACCCATCGGCAAACGTGAGATTAAGGAACTTCCATTAGATTCCCTCCGCCCCGCGGAGGGAACCGCACGACGCACGGTTTTCAGCAAAAAGGAAAGGATTCAGGTACCATGGACCTCAAGAAGCTCGTTTCGGGTGCTGTTGTCATCGCTCTGGGCGCTGTTCTCTTCACCGGCTGTGCCTCCGATCCCGCCGAGAAGGCGGATGCTCTTACCACCAGCTTCATTACGCTCCAGGACAAGGGAGCCCAGGTGTTCGCCCAGGTCGAGTACGACCAGGTCAGCGCCAAGATGGCTGAGCTCGCCAATCTTCGTGAGCAGAAGAAGTACAAGGAAGCGACCGCCCTGGCCGATTCCATTGACGCCGCCATGCAGGTCCTGAGCGCCGCGCTTGAAACCAACGGCGCCCAGATGGCCCAGCAGGAAGCCGCCAGCGTCGGCGAAGAGATCACCATGTTCAAGGCCGCGGTTGACGCGAACAAGAAGGACCTCGTTGCCGATGACGCCCAGAAGTACGCCGACCAGGCCACCGCGCTCGAGACGCAGGCCGCCGGTCTCCAGAGCGAACTCGACAGCCAGAATTTCCTGAGCGCCTACAACACCGCCAAGTCCATCAAGGACCAGGTCGCGGTCAGCACCCAGGAAATAACGGTCAAAATCGAGGAAGCCAAGGCCGCCAAGAAGGGCCGGAAGTAAGTTTTCTCGGAAATTCCCGGGCCGAAGGTCCGGACCCCCGAACCCGGGATGCCAACGCATCCCGGGTTTTTTTGCGGGTGCGCCGGATTGCGCTTGCCCGCCGTCGGGCGCCGGGGTATGATACGGGAAGCAAGTATCGGGCAGGTCAGCCCATCTCCTTTGTCAACAGGAGCAGGCATCCGATGACGCATCTCACTGCGGTTTCGTATTCGCTTCTCGCCTATCTGTTCCTGGGACTCATGTATTACGGCTGGGGGCGGGCCGCGGCGGTTTTACTGGGGGTGGGCGGCCATAAGCCGGACTCTCCCGCCGTAACCGTCTGGCTGGGATGGGCGGGAACCCTTCTGCTGTTTCAGATCCTGCACTTTTTCCTGCCCGTAAACGCCTTTGTTACAGTCCCGGTCCTGGCGCTGGGGAGTGTCTGGGCAATCCCTTCGATACAGAAGGGGCTTCGCGGAACCGCCGTCCGGCGTGCGGATCGGGTCGTGGCGGCGTTCTTCGGAGTTCTGGCTTTGGGGACTGCGGCCTGGGTCGCTTCACGGGCAATGCTTCCTCCCGGGAATTACGACTCCGGCCTGTACCACTTCAATGCAATCCGGTGGATCAACACCTATCCCGTTGTTCCGGGTCTCGGCAACCTGCACGGGCGCCTGGCCTTCAACCAGTCCTTCTTCACCTATGCCGCCGCGCTCAATTTCTTTCCCTTCTTCGGACATGGACGATCCCTGGCGAACAGCTTTCTCTTTCTGCTGACCATGGCCACCCTGCTGCCCGCGCTGGAGCCGGTTATCAGGAAGCCGTCAAGGCTCCTGACCGCGCACCCGTTCGCATATGTTCCCGTTCTGTTCCTGCTCCCCTTGGGCGCGTACCATGCGCTGTCGTCAACCGGGCTGTCCGCACCGACACCGGATATGGCCTCTGTTCTCCTGCAGATGACCATGTTTTTTCTGCTTGCCCGGGGGATCGCGGCGTGGAAGACCGGGATCCGGCCCGGGGAGCGGGAGACCGTGGTCCTCGTTGTTCTGGCGGCCACCGCGGTGACAGTCAAGCTCAGCAACCTGGCGTTTTCCCTTGCTGCCTTCGGTTTCGCCGCCGCATACACGCGGCATGTGTCGCTTGCGTTTTGGAAGGATTTTTCCCGGCTTGTTCTATCCGCCGCGGTGATTGTTCTGGTCTGGGCGGTACACGGGGTGGCGCTTTCCGGAGCACCGCTGTACCCTTCGACAATCGGGCGCCTGCAGGTGGATTGGGCGGTGCCGGCCGAAACAGCCGTTGATATGGCGCGCTGGATCTACAGCTGGTCCCGGATTCCGGGCGCCCATTGGCAGGATGTTCTGGGGGGCTGGACATGGGTGCGCCCATGGTTTGGGAGGATGCTCGCGGAAAACAAGACGGATGCGGTGTATCCCGCGCTGGTCGCCGTGGTGTTCTGGGCAATGAGCCTGGCCGGATGCTGTTTCAGGAAAGGAACGCGATCCCGGTCCGTGGAATGGGCGATGGTGACGGCGCTGTTTCTGTGCATGGGATACTGGTTTCTTACCGCTCCGGACCCGCGTCTGGCGAATGCCGTTATCTTTCTGACCGCGATCAGTTCGATTCTCCTTTTCCTCGCGACCGTGCGGGATGTCCTCGGCCGGCGGATGTACTTCGTGGCGCTCTGCGCCGCATTTCTGGCCGGCAATGGAAATATTCTCCATCATGTTTTCCGTCACGGAGGAGCCCTCAGACAAGTTTCCACCTCCGGATGGCATGCCGTGCCGGCCGTGCCGCTGGAAAAAAGGATCACCGCATCCGGCCTGGGCGTGTACACCCCCCAAACCGGGAATCAGTGCTGGGATTCGCCGCTGCCCTCAAGCCCCACGGTCAATGACCGGCTCCGGCTGAGGGTTCCGGGCCGCATGTCCTCGGGCTTCACCGTGAGGGGGGAGGTGTACCGGAGATCAGGGCGCGCCGGTCAGCCGCAATAGGCCCTCCCCCGGGGGACACGGAGGCGCTTCGCTTCCCGGAAATATATCTCACCCCCTATCCCCATGGCAGAGAGGGGGAACCGAGCCGTAGAAAGCACTCAGACAGCCGATAAGAGTCATCCCCTTATTTTCACCATGCAAGCAGAGCTTGCACGGGGCCCGATCTCCCCGAGCGTCGGGGGCCCCAACCTTGGATTCCAGGGTTGGAGTGACAGAAGCGGAACGAGGGGTGAGTTGTATTCTCCGGAAGGAGCTTTGAGGCATTCCGTGAATACGGCAGCCGAAAATTCCGCCGGAAGCAGGAAAGAATAAGCACGAGAGTTTTTTCCCGTTGCGCGTCGGCGTGCCGGAAGCTATCATTCCCCTGTGGGGGGATGGAGCAATGTTCAACACGGGAGACATACATGAAAAAAATCACGCTCGCAACCGCCGCCTGCTGTGCGGTTCTGGTGTTCGGGGTGCTGTCCCCCGGGAACGCCGCGGAAAGCACGGATCTCTTCCGGATTCTGGAAGGAGACCGGTACGGGTTCATCGATGCCACGGGGAATGTGGTTGTCAGCCCGCGGTATCTCGATGCGGGAGACTTTTCCGAAGGTCTCTGCCCGGTCATGGAGGACGGCCGCTTCGGGTATATTGACGGTACGGGGAAATTGGTCATTCCGGCCGTCTTCGACGGCGCCAGGCCCTTTTCCGAAGGGCTTGCCCAGGTGAATGTCAAGGGACGTTACGGGTACATCGACAAAACCGGGAAGATGGTGATCGAACCCCGCTTCGAAATGAGCTGGAATTTCACCGACGGGGTGGCGCGGATCATGGATGGTCGGCTGTTCGGGTATATCGGTCGCAACGGTGAAGTCCTGGTGAAACCCTCCTATACCGACGCCGGGAAGTTTTCCGAAGGGTTTGCCACGATCAAGGTGGGAGATTTTTACGGGTACATTGACAAAACCGGGAAAATCGTGATCCAGCCCCGCTTCGAATTCGCCTGGATGTTTACGGAAGGACGTTCCGCCGTGAAGATCGCGGGGAAATACGGCTTCGTGGACCGGACGGGACGGGTGGTGATTCAACCCCGGTTTGAGCGGGCGTGGGACTTTTCCGAGGGGCTCGCGGTCGTGGTGGTGGAGGGGAAGTACGGGTACGTTGACCAAGAGGGGAAAATTGTGATCCAGCCCCGGTTTGAGCAGGCCTGGAATTTCTCCGAAGGGCTGGGCATGGTAAAGGACGGGGGCAAGTATGGCTTCGTTGATCCGAAAGGACGAATGGTGATCCGCCCGGCTTATGACGAGGCCCGGATATTCCAGGGAGGACTGGCGGCGGTGCGCCGGGGTGAAAATTGGGGCTACATTGACACAAAGGGCGGAGAGGTGTATTTTCCCGGAAAATGATCTGATCCGCCTGCCCGTGGCCGTGTCGGACGGAAATTACTTGACAAGCGGCAAGTGACGTCGCATATATTGCATTTACCGTCATAAATATCGGCTGTCCCGGACAGGCGTTTTTTTCGGAAATCACGGTAAACTTCCCCTGTTCCCCGGTCGTCCATACTAGTAGAGGGGCGTATACGACGAAGGTTTTCCCGGAAGCAGGGACCGCCGGTTCCAGTTCCGGAGCCAATGGGGAAAGAACCGTTATAACAGCAGAAGGTGATGTATGAAAGCGGCCGTTATTCTTGTGATGCTGGGGGGTATCCTGGCTTTGGCGTGCGCACCTCCGCCGCCCAAATTCGGCAAATCGCCGGGAGAGCAGGAAAAGACGCTGGTGCGTACCATCCCGCAGCCCTATGACGCGGTGTGGCGAGGGGTCCAAGCCGTGGTGGACAGCTACCGGGTCCACACCATGGACCGTGATAACGGACTGGTGCTAACCTGGTGGAACCAATCGGTGGTGAAGCAGAACGTCCGGTTCTCGGAAGGGCGTAATTTCTCCCACGGTATAAAGATACAGGAACACTCCGATATCGGCCCACCCTCCGAGGGGGCGGATTTCGAGATCCAGAAGCGTCTCCGCATCAATGCCATCCCCGTATCCGACAGCAGCACCACGGTGACCGTAGCCTACTACTTCAAGGTGACCCCCTTCAATCTGTACCGGAAGCACGGCGAACGGTTCGGAAACAAGTCCTTTTCCATCTGGGAATTCGATACCCGGGAAGAGTTCCGCATCATGGACAAGATCGAAAAGGTCGCCGCGAAAGCGACATCTCCATAAGTCGCATCCCATGAGGATACCGCCCCGCTTTCCCCGACGGAAGGCGGGGTATTTTTTTATTCTTCGCTGTTTCTGTGGGGAAATGAGATTCAGAGGGGCAAAATCACAGAGGCACAAAGGGAAGACCGTAGCGGGCGAGGCATGCCTCGCCGTCCTGAACTCCGGCATTGGCGTCCGGTTCCCTTCTCCTGATCCGGCTTTCGCTCCCCTCGGTACCCTTCCGCTATCAACCCTGTGGTCCCGGGTTGGGGACCCCGCCTCTCGGGAGAGAGGGAAGCGAAGGAAGAAGCACTCTTTTCAGACACCCGTGCATAACGCTGGGCGCTTTTTTACGGCTCTGGACCAACGGGGCGAGCCGGTTTTCCGGCTGGCTGAAGCACTGTTGCTTGCGCACATGAAACGAATGCATCCGGAAGGGAGCGACGGCGTGTATGGCCCGGGCGCTGCCAGTCCGTGTTCCGCTTTCCCCCCGGTCACATCAGGTATCGCAGATACATATAGATGCTGGTGATCAGGAGCGAAATTACCGTGTAGAGAGCGCCGTATTTGGTGAATTCCATAAATGAAATGGGATAGCCGTTCCGGGCGGCGACATCGGCGGTGGTAACATTGGCCGCGGCGCCGACCAGGGTGAGATTGCCCCCCAGGCAGGCTCCGGAAGAGAGACTCCACCACAGCACGTTCCCGGCGGCGGGACTGTAGTGGGCGTTCAGGACCTTGATGAGCGGGATCATGGTGGCGACAAAGGGGATGTTGTCAATGAATCCGGAGAGGATGCCCGAACCCCAGATGATGGATATGGAGGCCAGGGTGAGGTTATTCCCGGCGAAGTCCGCCAGTTTGCGTCCGAGAAATCCGACCACCCCCGTTTCTTCCAGCGAACCGACCAGGATGAACAGTCCGATGAAAAAGAAGATGGTGACCCACTCCACCTCCGCGAAGCTGCCGCCCGGCTTGTCCCCGGAGAGCAGGATAAGGGTGGTCGCTCCGAGGAGCGCCACCACCGAGGGATCGATCCGGATGAAATCGTAGAACACGAACCCGGCTATGACCAGGGCGAGCACGGCGAGGGACTTGAACAGGAACGGACGGTTGGTGATGGCCGTGGACTCGTCGAATTCCATGACCCGGGCCCGGCGCTCGTTGGATACCGTGAGTGAGCGCCCGAAAATCGCCACGGTGAGTACGGCGCTCACCGCCATGATGATGAGGACCAGCGGCCCAAGATTGAAGAGAAAATCGTTGAAGGTGAGCCCCTCGCTGTACCCGATCATGAGGTTGGGGGGGTCTCCGATGAGAGTGGCTGTTCCTCCGATATTGGAGGCGATGGCCTGGGTGACCAGGAATGGCATGGGAGAGACGCCCAGTTCCACCGCGATGAGAATGGAGAGTGGGCTAAGCACCAGCATGGTGGTGACATTGTTCAGGATGGTGGAAAACAGGCCGGTGACCACCATGAGCAGCACGATGATCCGGATAGGGTTGCCTTGGGCGAACTTCACCGTGCGGAGGGCGACATACTGAAACAGCCCGGTTTCCCGCAATATATTGACCATGATCATCATCGAAACGAGGAGCAGGATGACATTCATGTCTATGCTGGCGTAGGCATCCTCCACCGGAATGACCCTCAGCGCGAGGATGACCGCGGCGCCGAACAGTGCGGCGGTGGCCCGATTGATCAGTTCCAGGGAAAGTACGATGTAGACGGCGACAAAGACAATTATGGCGAGAGCGGCGTGGAGGTCCATCTGATGCACTCCCGGGAGAAAACCAGGTCGTGAACCGGATCGCCCGGGCGCCCGCCGCTTCCCTCGCGAACTCGGGAGGATGACGGAACGGTGTACGGAGCCGGGGTTTGGGGGGAAACTAACAAATATACCAAATTCCCCCGGTCCGTGAGGAGCCTTTTTTCCAGGAATTAGACATCAGGAACACGTTAGCCGGGATGACCGGATAAGTGTAACTCACTTTCGCCCGCAAGAGGGGAACAAGGGGTATAGTCGTAAACATAAGGGAAAATCGCAGGCACGCATGAGTACTAAAGATAATCAGTGGAGGTGCTGGTCGGTAACTCACCCCCTGTCCCCCTCTCTCCCGAGAGAGGGGGAATCAAGCCACAGGGAGCGCCAAAAGAGCCGATAACGGGTCATCCCCTCTCTCACCGAGAGAGGGGAACGAGGGGTGAGTTAGATTTACAGGCCTGAACCGCAAGACAACCGTTCACTAAAATCGCGTATGTTTACGACAATGGAACGAGGGGTGAGCTTTTTCGGTCACACCAGGTAGCGCAAGTATACGTAGACAGTGGAGATAAGCAGGGAGACCACGGTGTAGATGACTCCGTACCGGGTGAACGTCCAGAAGGAGATGGGATAGCCGTTCCGGGCGGCGATGCCGGCGGTGATGACATTGGCCGCGGCTCCGATGAGCGTGAGGTTCCCGCCCAGGCAGGCCCCGGTGGAGAGCGACCACCAGAGGACGTCTCCGGCTTCCGGGCCGAATCCAGCGTTCAGGACCTTGATGAGCGGAATCATGGTGGCGACAAAGGGGATGTTGTCAATAAACCCGGAGAGGACGCCCGAGCCCCAGATGATGGAGAAAGACGCGGCGGACAGGTTGTCTCCCGCGAAGTCGGCCAGCACCTTTCCGAGCACGTTGATCACCCCGGCTTCCTCAAGCGCCCCGACCAGGATGAACAGTCCGATGAAAAAGAAGATGGTGACCCACTCGATTTCGGCGAAGTATTTTTCCGGTTTGTCTCCCGACAGAATAATGAGGAGGGTCGCCCCGAAGAGCGCCACCGCGGAAGGCTCGATGCCGAGGGGATCGTGAAGCAGGAAGCCGGCCAGCACCAGGGCGAGCACGGCGAGGGATTTGATCAGGAACGGACGGTCGGTGATGACCTGGGACTCGTCAAACTCCATGACCCGGGCCCGCCGCTCGTTATGCACCACAAGCCGTCGGCCGAAGATCAGGTAGGTTATCCCGATTGCCGCGGCCATGACCACGATGATGAGCGGGCCGAGGTTGAAGAGGAAGTCGTTGAATGTCAGCCCCGTGCCGAAGCCGATCATGAGGTTGGGCGGGTCGCCGACCAGGGTGGCGGTGCCGCCGATGTTGGACGCGACGGCCTGGGTGACCAGGAAAGGGATGGGGGATAGGCCAAGCTCCACCGCGATGAGGATGGTGAGCGGACTGAGAACCAGAACGGTGGTGACATTGTCCAGAAAGGCGGAGAACACCGCGGTGACCACCATGAGCAGCACGATGAGCCGCAGCGGGTCCCCCTTGGTGAACTTGGCGGTTCGGATCGCGACATACTGGAAAAGCCCCGTATCCCGGACGATACTTACAATGATCATCATGGACGCCAGGAGGAGAATGACGTTCATGTCGATTTTATCCAGGGCAATCCGGATGGGAACCACGTGGAGGAGGAGAATGAGCGAAGCGCCCAGCAACGCGGCGGAGGCACGGTTGACCAGGTCGAACGAGATGGCGGCGTAGACGAGAAAGAAAACGGCAACGGAAATAATGACGTGATAGCTCATCCGGTTATACCCGCAGGAATTTTGTGACAAGGTCCATGTGGCTCAATACCCCCACGCACCTGCCTTCCCGCACGACCGGAAGGTAACGGCGATTGTGCTTCACCAGCTGGAAGACCGCTTCGAACACCACTGCGTCCGGCGAAAGCGTCACCGGCGGCGGGCGCATGATGGACCGGAGCATGATGGAAGATTCTTTTTTCAGAAGATCCTCGAACGGCTCCAGGGTGGAGAGGAATTTGAGATTGGTAAGCATCTGGGCGTAGCTCGGAAGCCCGATGGAAAGGATGTCGTGAACCGATGCCTCGCCCAAAAGTTTGCCGTCCTCCTCGCATACCGGGATGTAGGAGAAGTTGTTCATAACCATGAAATCCAGCGCATCCTTCACCGTAGACTCGGGACGGAGGAAAACCGGCGGAGCGTTCATGAGGTCCTGCACCAGAACCGTCTTCTTAACCTTGAGATCGAATGATTCCAGCATCCGGATGAAGTCCCGCGGGGATTCGGCCCCGGTTAGCTTGCGGATGTTTTCCTCCGTCCGGCTGATGGCGGAAATCGCGGCGAGCACGTTCAGGTAAAGGCTGGAACGGGTCAGGTCGGTGAGAATGAGGAAGAGCAGGTGAACATCATCAACCGGTTTTTCCGGGACCAGCACGGCGATGACAAGGTCCTCGAAGTCCTCGATGCGGGCGTGGGGGATGGCCACTCCGGTCGGGAAGGTGGTCGAGGCCATGGCTTCGCGTTCCAGCACTTTCCCGGCGAGCAGCGTGGGGTCGAGCCTGCGGTGCGCTTCTGATATCCGGGCCGAAAGAAGCCGGATCGCGTCCTCCTTGGATCGGACGTTGGCCCGGAGGAGGATGAGGTCGGGCCGGAACAGGCTGGCGAGGTGCATGGGCGGCTCCTTCATTCCCGGCGGGCCGGAGAGTGGAACGGTTCGCCGTATCGGATGGGGATGACAGCGCGGGGAAACGGCGCCGGACCCCGCCGTCGCCATATTCCGGATTCACCGTGTAAATATACGCTTTTCCCTGTACGAATCAAGAGATTTGCCACGCGCCGGAATCATGTGCGGCAAAATGACGGCAACAATGGGCACAAGCGAACCATTGTGTAGAGTAAAATCAGGGTTTTCCCCCATGTGAATCAGGGAATCCCTGATTGCGCACTTTCAAAAAGAACGGTATATATATAGCAAAGACAGTGAGCGGACGCAGAACGTATCCTGCGGTGGACCCCGCTCGACACATCAGCCATAATCCGAACCCCCTCTTCGGGTATGGCATGAGAGAGGCCCGGCCCCCATTCCCCCCGGGCCTTCTTTTTTTGGTGTTTCCCATGCTCCGCTGCCGCCCGCGCTACAGCGCGTTCCCATTCCGATACCAATTTCGTCTCACACTGCAAAGCGCTCTTACCGTCCCGGGCTGTACGTATACTGATTTCGTTTCGATGCGGGAAGAAAGGCCCTCACTCCCGTGATCCCCCTCTCCAGCAGCGCTGACGAGGAGGAAGCCGTGCCTACCGTGTCCATATCTGGTCACTCCCTCTTCAGCTTCGCTGGAGAGGGAGCCGTAGGGTGAGGCCCGGGGCGGACGGAACGGGGTTTCTCCCCGTTCTGTTCCGATTTCAGTATTCCCCTCCCCGCCATCCTCTCCCGCGGGAGAGCGATGGAAAGTTCGCTCACCCGGGCGGGGGGGTCAGTGCCAGCCGCAGCCACTCTCCCAGGCCGACCAGGATCATCTGTACCGCCACCGCCGCGACGATGAGGCCGGTGATGCGGATGAGCGGGCCGATTATGGAGAATCGTTCAAGCATGCGCCCAATCCAGCGAGAACCGAGCATGACCGCAAAATTGACCATGACCGCGATCGTGACCGCCACCAGTGTCACCACCGTTCCGTTTTCAGAGGCGAACGCAATGGAGGCGGTGATGGTGCCCGGTCCGGCGATGAGCGGCGCGGCGAGAGGAACGATGGATATGTCGCTGGGGCTCTGTGTGGTCTGTTCGAAAAAGCGCCCCTGACGAACCGCGGTGAGACCGATGATAAAGAGAACAATGCCTCCGGCGACCCGCAGGGAATAGATATCCACATGGAAGACGACCTTGAGGATGAAGCTGCCCACCAGGGTGAGGGAGTAGAGAAGGAGCAGCGCCACCGCGGTCGACTTGACCGAGACCGCCTTCAACTCCTCCCAGGTGTAGGGCGGATCCATGGAGGAGAGGAGAAATACCTTGCTGGCCGGATTGATCAGCGCGATGAAGTAGAGCGAGTTTTCGAGGAGAAGTTTAATGGTCACGGCTTCGGGACCCCTTTGCGTCGTTCAGTCCAGGTATGATCGGATGACTTCCCAGGAAACCGCTCCCCCACGCGATACATCGTAGCGCAGAAGGATGTATCCGGCCCGGTGACCATCCTCGAAATAAGCGAACGCCCATCGTCCGGTGAGAATCCAGATTCGCTCCGGGAAGTAAAATCCCATCGTTCCCCCGAGGACGCCTTCCTGGGGGATGAGCTCCGGATGCTTCATCAGGTCCGCGCGGAGGTCAGCCTCCGGATTTTCCAGGCCGAGAGCCCGGAGCCGTTCCGCCTCGCGGGCTGTCAGCCCGGGCAGGGCGGCGGGGAGGGCTTCCGGCGGACCTTGGCTTTCCCGCGCGGCGGCCTCGGCCTCAAGGGACTCGATGCGCGCTTCCAGGGTCGAGACGCGGTCCCGGGCGTCCTCCAGCCGTCCCCGCAACACCAGCGCGGCAACGATCAGCAGCGCCGAAAGCACGGCCGGCACAATGCAGAGCGTGGAACGAGCCGCTGGAGTCATATCAGGATCTCCTTCCCCAAAAGATGCGGGAATTCCCTCGCCCGGATCCGCGCAGGATCCGGCGATGATTCATGCGTCCGCGGACGGGGGTTCCGGATTGCCGCCGTGACGGTAGGCGATTACCCGGACCTTCTCCAGGGTGACCAGACCCTCGGAAATCATGCCGTCCAGCTCCGGCAGAAACGCCTCGATCCGCTCCGGGGTGTCCACGATCTCGACGATGATGGGAAGGTCCTCGGAAAGCCGGAGAATCTTTGCGGTATGCAGACGGCTGTGTGCTCCGAATCCCAGCACTCCCCGGAGCACGGTGGCGCCCGCCATGCCCCGCTCGCGGGCCCGGGCGACAATGGCTTCGTAGAGAGGATGCGAACCGTGCCGGTCGCTTTCCCCGATGAAAATCCGCAGCAGTTCCGCCTCGCGGGGCAGTTTCATGATCAGTTCCCCCTCAGAGCAGTTTTCCCAGCGCGACCCCCAGCCAGAGCGCGGCGAACCCGGCGATATTCTGTCCGGCCAGGTTCCCCACGGCGGAGAGCCACTCGCCGTCCCGCAACAGTGCGTTGGTTTCCAGC
>JAWLHT010000142.1:0-13044 GCA_041690195.1 Candidatus Latescibacterota bacterium | reverse complement strand
CCCTGTTCCACAGGGATGGGGTGCAAGAAGGGGGAGTAAGGGGGTGAGTTACCGGCCAGAGCCTCCGCGCTTCCCGAAAATATAACTCACCCCTCGGTCCCCTCTCTCCAGAGAGAGGGGATGACTCTATGGCAGACTTGACGTTACACAATATGTCAAAGGTGTGGCGCACGTACAGCAATCACCGGGATCCTTCCTCTACCTTCAAAAAAACTTGGGTAATGACAAGCTCCAGAGAGAGGGGACCGAGGGGTGAGCTGCTCTTTTCCCGGTTCTGGAAAAACGGTTTCCCTCGGCCCGGTACTCTCCTATATTACTGCTGTCACCAGAGAAAATTGGAGTGTTCTGCGGAGGACGCCGGATGCGCAGACGTATCGGTATCGGCATGGCGCTTTTTTTATCCATGCTTTCGGTCATACTTATCCTTGCCCTGACCATCGGATGGTACAGCCTCGAACTCGACCGGCGGCATACCGAATGGCATGAGAGGGCGGTGGCCCGGGAATCGGCAGGCAGGGGAATGGAGCGCCCGGAGCCGGACGCGGCTGCCATGTCCGATTTCACGGCGGAACGCGAAGAACGGCTGCGTACGTTCGGCATGGTGTTCTTCGGGGCCATCGCGGCATTTCTGGCGGCATCCTTCCTTTTCTCCCGTCTCATCAAGGCCGAGTTCGACCGGTTTGCCCGGAAGCTCGCCCGCGCGGAAGCCAGCCGTGAGCCCATGAATGCCGACGATCAGAGCCTTTCCGAATTCGCGTGGCTTGCCGGTGAAGCCAACCGCATGATAGAAACCGCCCGCCTCGCCGATGAGCGCCGGACGGCCCATGAAAAGATTTACCGTTCCGTGATCGAGGACCTCTCCATTCTGGTTTGCCGGTTCCGCCCGGACGGGATCCTGACCTTTGTCAACGACGCCTACTGCGGATATTTCGGCCGCTCCCGGGAAGAACTCCTGGGGACGAGCTTTTTTTCCCTCATCCCGGAAGAATCGCACGGGACTGTCCGGCGGCACTACTCCTCCCTGACCCCGGAATCACCATCCCGAACCTACGACCACCAGGTATTCGCCTCCGACGGAGAAATCCGGTGGCAGCGCTGGACCGACCGCGCCCTGTTCGAGAACGGAACGCTGCTGGAGTACCAGTCGGTCGGCGAGGATATTACCGAAAGCCGCCGGGCCGAGGAAGCCATCCGCGTCTCCGGGGAGAAGTTGTCCCGCGTATTCCGGCTCAGCCCAAACATTATGGTCATCATGGATGCGGCGACCCGCGAAATCCTGGAGGTGAACGATAGTTTCGTGCGTCTCCTGGGATATCGCGCCGAGGAAGTTATCGGGCAGCCGGGCGACCGCTTTCCGGTCTGGGCAAACCCGGAGGACCGCCGGGAGGTCCTGCGGGAACTCGCCGCCAGGCGGCGGATTGCCGGACGCCGGATACGGTTCCGTCACCGCGGGGGCGAAGTGCATACCGGACTGTTTTATGCCGAGACGATGGATATAGGGGAACGGCGATTCCTGCTCATCACGGTAAGCGACATCACCGACCTGGAACAGGCCCGCGAGGAGTACCTGGAAGCCGGGCGGCGACTGACCACCCTTATGGACAACCTTCCCGGACTCGCCTACCGCTGCCGGAACGACGCCAACTGGACCTTCGATTATGTGAGCGAGGGCGCGCTCGCCCTGACCGGCTACTCTCCCGCCGAGCTTACGGGGAACCGGGTAATCTCGTACAACGACCTTATCCTTCCCGAGGACCGGGACATGGTGCGGAAGACGGTGCGATCGGCGGTAGCGGAGCGCCGGAGGTTTGTGGTCGAATACCGTATCCGCACCCGGGCGGGAGAAATCCGCTGGGTCTGGGAAAAGGGAACGGGCGTTTACGCGGAAGAGGGCGCGATCCCGGTCCTGGAGGGCCTCGTTACGGACATTACCGAGCGCCGTCGGGCCGAGGACGCCCTGCGGGAGAGCGAACACAACCATCGCACCCTCATCGAGAGCATGGACAACGCCCTTGCCAGCCACCGGATCACCCTCGACGATTCCGGCCGTCCTGTCGGCTATACCTTCCTCAGGGTCAACGACGCATTCCTTCGCATGGCCGGAAAAGCCCGGGATGAGGTCGAGGGGAAGCCGGTTGCCGAGATCTTCCCGAAGGTATCGGAGGACACGTTCGACTGGGCCGGGGCGTACGGCCGGGTGGCGCTGACCGGCGTTTCGGAGCGGTTCGAGCAGTACTCCCTCCCGCTCGGGAAGTGGCTCTCGGTAAGCGTGTATTCCCCGCAGCCGGGCTATTTTGTCACCAATTTCTATGACATCACCCCCCGGGTGGAGGCCGAGCGGGCCCTGCGTGAGAGCGAGGAAAACCTGACCCGGGCGCAGGCGGTGGCGCACACCGGGAGCTGGCGCCTGGACATACGGAACAACGAACTTCGCTGGTCGGCGGAGTGCTACCGCATATTCGGCATTCCCGAAGGCTCCCCCCTGACCTATGAAACGTTCCTCGGAATCGTGCATCCGGAAGACCGGGAATATGTGGACCGTACATGGAAAGCCGCGACAGCGGGAGGCCCGTACGATATCGAGCACCGCATCGTGGCCGAAAACAGCGTCAAGTGGGTGCGCGAGCAGGCGGAGCTCGAATTTGGAAGCGATGGGACGCTGCTCGGCGGGTTCGGGACCGCGCAGGACATCACGGAGCGGAAGGAAGCGGAAGAGGCGCTGCGGTTCGCCTGGTTCTCCCTGGAGCAAAGCCGCGACACCGCGCTCTGGGTTGAGGAAAGCGGGCGCATGACCCGTCCCAACGAAGCCGCCTGCCGCTTTCTGGGATACTCGCCCGGGGAGATGGAAAACCTGCACACCTTCGATATCGACGAAAACATCACCCCGGAAACCTGGCCGGAACTCTGGCGGGGCATGGTGAGCGGCGAAATCGCGCTGGTCGAAACAATGATCATCCGGAAAGACGGTGTGCGGAAGCCGGTGGAGATCTCGGTCAGCCATTTCTCCTTCGGGGGACGCGATTATATCTTCGCTTCGGGCCGGGATATCACGGAGCGGAAACGGGCCGAAGAGGAACTGCGGGAAGAAAAGGAACGCCTTGCGGTCACCCTGCGGAGCATCGGTGACGGCGTGATCACCACCGACCGTGCAGGCCGGGTGATGCTCATGAACCGGGTGGCCGAGGAACTCACCGGCTGGCTCCAGGAAGACGCCGAAGGCCGTCCGCTGGACGAGGTGTTCCACTCCTTCGGGGAGCGAACCAGAAATCGCCGGGTGAATCCCTTCCAAAAAGTGTTCGAGTCCGGCGACATCGTGGAAACGCACGACCACACCCTGCTCATTTCCCGGGATGGCCGGGAAGTGCTGCTGGAGGAGAGCGCCGCGCCCATCCTGGACCATGCGGCGGGCATCATCGGCATGGTGCTGGTGTTCCGGGATGTCACCGACCGGAAACGCCGGGAAGAGGAACTCCAGAAAATGGAGAAGCTGGAGTCGGTCGGAGTGCTGGCGGGGGGTATCGCCCACGATTTCAACAACATTCTCACCGGTGTCATCGGGTCGCTCTCCCTGGCCCGCCTGATTCTCCCCCCGGAGAGCGAGGCGGAGGAACTGCTCCGGGAAGCGGAGCGCCAGTCCCTCCGCGCCCGCGACCTCACCGGTCAGCTCCTGACCTTCTCCCGAGGCGGCGCGCCGATTCGCATCACCGCCTCCATCGTGGAGACCGTGCGGGAAACGGTGAATTTCACCATCCGGGGCTCCCGGGTCCGCGCGGTGTTCTCCCTGCCGGAGGACCTCTGGTCGGCCCAGGTGGACCTGAACCAGGTCAGTCATGTCTTCAACAACCTGGCGCTGAACGCGGTCCAGGCCATGCCCAACGGCGGGCGGATAGAGGTCGGAGCCCATAATGTCATGGTGGATTCCGGGGCGACAGTCCCCCTCGAACCGGGCCCGTACATCCTCCTGAGTATCCGGGACACCGGGACCGGCATCCCGCGGGAACACCTGCCCCGTATCTTCGATCCCTACTTCACCACCAAGCAGATGGGGAGCGGCCTCGGGCTGGCCACGACCTACTCCATCATCAAGCGGCATGACGGCCACATCGAGGTGGAATCGGAACCGAGCAGGGGAACCGTCTTCCGCATCTATTTCCCCGCCGCGGAAGGGAGCGCGCTTCCGCCGGAGCCTGAACGGGCTCCCGCCGCCGTTCTCCCCGGAAAGCGGGTGCTGGTCATGGATGACGACCAGAGCGTCCGGGACATGGCCGCCCTCCTTCTGGAGGCCATCGGATACACCGCTGAAACCGTCTCCGACGGCGAAGCGGCGCTGGACCGGTTCCGCGCCGCCCGGGAAGCCGGAGAGCCTTTCGACGCGGTCATCATGGACCTGACCATCCCCGACGGCATGGGCGGACGAGAGGCGATCACGGCGCTTCTCGCCTACGAACCCGGCGCCAAGGCCATCGTCTCCAGCGGATATTCGACCGACCCGGTCATGGCCGAGTACCAGCGGTACGGTTTCTCGGGAGTGCTCACAAAACCCTACCGTCTGGAAGAAATCGCCACCGTGCTTCGGGAAGTGATGGACGGGTGAATTGGGGGTGTTGGCCGGTAACTCACCCCCTGGCCCCCTCTCTCCAGAGAGAGGGGGAATTGAGCCATAGGCAGAACCGAGACGGCCGATAACGAGTCATCCCCTCTCTTGCGAGAGAGGGGAACGAGGGGTGAGTTACTCTTTTCAAAAACACCCGTTCACCAAAAATCGCTTATCTTTACGACAATGGGAACGAGGGGTGAGTTATATTTTCACGGACGTGAGGACAGCTATCCCACGCCCTGGGCGGAAAAACCTTCTTACGGGGAGGAACACATGTCCGAAAACCGGGAGCGTGAACTCGAATATCAGATCGAGTTCCTGCGGGATGTTGTTTCGGTGATGGAAGAGTGGTACTGGGAGGTGGACGAACGGCTCGTTTTTACCTTCTGCTCGGACCGGATTATGGATGTCCTGGGCTGGATGCCCGGGGAAATGGTCGGCCGGTCCCCGGTAGAAATCTTCGAGTGCGGAGAGAGCCGGGCGCTGCGGGAGGCGTTCGGGTCCCGTCTGCCCTTTCACCGAGTAGAGTGCGCCGTCGTGACGAAGAGCGGCGAACCGGTCAGCTTCATATTCAGCGGGACCCCGGTGACCGGCCCGGATGGTGAGTTCCTGGGATATCGCGGGGTCAGCCGGGATATCACGGAGCGTCGCCGGACCGAAAAGGCCCTTCAGGAGAGCGAAGAACGGCTGCGGGTCTTCTTCGAAAGCGCCCCCCTCCCCTACCATTCCCTGGATGGAGACGGACGTATTCTCGATGTGAACAAGGCCTGGCTCGAATGCCTCGGCTACACGCATGATGAAGTGGCGGGTCGCTGGTTCGGGGATTTCATCGTGCCGGAAGAGCGGGAGCTTTTTCTCATCCGGTTCGCCCGGTTCAAGGAAGCCGGGGAAGCTCGGGACGTGGAGTGGATTCTCCAAAGAAAGGACGGCTCCACGCTGGTCATTTCCATCAGCGGGAAAGCAGAATACAATCCCGACGGGTCGTTCCGCCAGAGCTACTGCGTCTTCCATGACATCACCGAACGGAAGCGGATGGAGGTGGCTTTGGAAATCCAGCATGACCTGGCCCGCGATCTCGGCTCGGCCCGCGACCTCCCGGAGTCTCTCTCCTGCATCCTCGACGCCGTCCTCCGGTTCGAGGAGGTGGATTCCGGCGGAGTGTACCTGGCCGACGAAGCCGGCGGCCTGACCCTGACCGCCGCCCGGGGAATTTCTCCCGAGTTCGAAGAGCGGGTCCGCCATTTCGACGCCGACGCTCCCAATGTCCGCATGGCCGTCCGGGGAGAGCCCATATACGGTCATTATTCCCAGTACCCCACCCCCAATGACGAAATCGGCGCCCGCGAAGGCCTCCGTGCTCTCGCGGTCATCCCCGTGCTGCACCAGGGCCGCCCCCTGGCCGTGATGATTTTCGCCTCCCACTCCCGGGACAACATCTCCCCCCAGACCCGCGCGGCGCTGACCTCCATGGCGGAGTGCCTCGGCGGCATCGTAGGCCGCATCCGCGCCGAGGAAGCGCTCCGGGAGAATGTCGAAATGTGGGAAACGCTTTTCAATGTCCTCCCCGTGGGCGTGTCGGTGGTTGATTCCCGGCACAACCTCCTGGACTTCAACCGGGCCCTGACCGAAATTATGGCGGTCACTCCGGCGGAACTGCGGTCGGGGGCCTTGTCCCGCCGGACCTTTCTGTGGCCCGACCATACGCGGATGGACCTGCACGATATCCCCTGCTACCGGGCGGTGCTGAAACAGGAATTTCTCCGCGATGTGAAAATGGGGGTGATCCGGGAGGACGGCGGGGTGACCTGGCTCAATGTCAGTGCCGCGCCCCTTGCCGAATCCGGTGCCGTGGTCGTGACCGCCGATATCACCGGGTATGTCCGGACGGAGGAAGCGCTCCGGGCCTCGCTCGCCGAAAAGGAAATGCTCCTGCGCGAGCTGCATCACCGGGTCAAAAACAATCTTGCCGCCATCATCGGGCTTCTGGACCTGCAGCGCCGGGCCCTCGGCGATTCGGCCGAAGCCCCGATGCTGGCCGAACTGGCCGGGCGGATCAAATCCATGTCCATCATTCACGAACGGCTGTATCAGGCCGAAAGTCTTTCCCGGATTGATTTCCAGGATTATCTCACCGCCCTGGCCTCACACCTCCGCATGGCCCGCGGGACCCGGAGCAATGTCCGGATCGAGGTGAATGCCCGGGGAGTCGAACTGGACCTCGATGTAGCGGTCCCCTGCGGGATGATCGTGAACGAACTGGTCACCAACTCGCTCAAGTACGCCTTTCCCCAGGAAGTTCCCTGTCCGGAAGGGGAGTCCTGCCGCATTGACGTTTCCATGTCCCGGCGGGAAGAAAATCTGACCCTCGTGATCGCGGACAATGGCGTGGGTCTGCCCGCGGACATGGACTGGGAGCGGACCGGAACCCTGGGGCTCCGTCTGGTTCGCATGCTGGGAGAACACCAGCTCGACGGAGCATTCGCAGTGGACCGTTCCGGCGGAACCCGCTTCACCTTCACCTTCACCAGCCGGGAAAGGAAGCCGTGATCATGGCTCGAGAAACCATTCTGATTGTCGAGGATGACGGGATTCTCGCCATCAACCTGCAGGACACGCTGACCGGGCTGGGGTACACAGCGCTCAAACCGGTCTCCACCGGCCGGGAAGCGGTCAAAGCGGCGGCGTCCCTCCACCCCGACCTGGTACTGATGGATATCGAGCTGCCCGGGGACATGGACGGAGTCGAGGCAGCGGAGCGCATCCGCTCCTCCACCGATATCCCCGTCATTTTCCTCACGGGGTATTCCCAAAACCATTTTCTGCGGCAGGCGAAAACCGCCGCGCCCTATGGGTATCTGATCAAACCCGTGCCGGAGCGCGAACTGGCCGCGGCGGTGGAAATCTCCCTGTACCGGAGCGACCTCGACCGCCGGGTACGGGAGAGCGAGCGGCGCTACCACCAGCTTTTCGAGTCCATGCTCTCCGGTTCCGCCCTGCACGAAATCATCCTGGACCAGAACGGCGCGCCCGTGGACTACCGGTTCCTGGAGGCAAACCCCGCCTTCGAACAACTCACCGGGCTTTCCGCCGCCGATATTGCCGGCCGCACCGTGCTCGAAGTACTGCCGGAAACGGAGCCTTTCTGGATAGAGACATACGGGCGGGTGGCCCTGACCGGGGAACCGGTCCGGTTCGAGCACTTCCACGCCGGGCTGGGCAAGCATTTCGAGGTTACCGCCTATTCACCCGCGACCGGGCGGTTCGCCACGATTTTCCAGGACATCACCGAGCGGAAGCAGGCCGAGGAAGCGCTCCAGCGCCGGGAGTGGGTTCTGGCCCAGGCCGGAAGGATGGCCCACCTGGGGGCCTGGGAAGTCGAGTACTCCGATTACGATGATCTTGACCGGAACCCCCTCCGCTGGTCCGCCGAAGTGTACCGCATATTCGGCTACGAACCAGGAACGGTCGAGACGACCAACGACCTGTTCTTCGAACGGGTTCACCCGGACGACCGCGCCATGGTCCGGGACACCGTGGCGAAGGCCATGGGGGACCACCGGCCCTATCACATCGAGCACCGTATCGTCCGCCCCGATGGCGAAGAACGGATCGTGCTGGAACACGCCGAGTTCGAATTCGACGACCAGGGCAGACCGCTGCGCATGGTCGGGGCGGTGCAGGACATTACCGGCCGCCGCCGTGACGAGGAGGCGCTCCGGAAAGCGAATGATCTCCTCCGGGCCCAGTCGGAGGAGCTCCAGACCGCAAATGAGGAGCTGGCTTCGCAAGCGGTGGAACTGCGGGAACAGGCCGAGGAACTGCGGGAAAGCGAAGAAAAGTTCCGCTCCCTGGCCGAAAGCAGCGGCGACTACATCATGCGGTACGACCGGGATGGCCGTCATACCTACATGAACCGGGCGGGTCTGCGGGTTTCCGGACTAACGGAATCGGATATTATCGGAAAAAGCCACCGTGAAGCGGGATTCCCGGAGGACCTGTGCGAACTCTGGGAGAACCGAATCAATGATGTGTTTGAAACCGGCAAGCCGGCGCGGATTGAGTTCGAGTGGAAGGGCGCGGAAGGTCTGGTGACGCTGGACCTGCTTTTTACCCCGGAATTTGATGAGCGGGGTCTGGTACGAACGGTTATGGGCGTATCCAGGGATATCACCGCGAATAAACAAACGGAAAAAAACCTCCGGGAGAACCGGGCGGAGCTGGCCCGGGCACAGGCGGTGGCACAGACCGGAAGCTGGCGGCAGGATGTCCGGAACAACGTATTGCACTGGTCCGCCGAGACGTACCGTATCTTCGGTATTCCCGAGGGGACGCCGATGATCAGCGAATCGTTTTTCGAGATGGTGCATCCCGAGGACCGGGAATGGGTGCAACGGGCGTGGGGTGCCGCCCTCCGCGGGGAACCCTACGATATCGAGCATCGGATTGTAGTGAACGGCGCGGTGAAATGGGTCCGGGAGGTATCCGAACTGGAATTCGACCAGAACGGTTCCCTGCTGGGAGGTTTCGGCATCGTCCAGGATATCACCGGCCGGAAACGGGACGAAGAGACGTTGAGGAAAAGCGAGGAGCGCCTGCGGCTGGCCATGGAAGCCGCCAACGACGGGCTCTGGGACTGGGACCTCAGGACCGGCGCGGTCTACTGGAGCCCCCGGGCCTACACCGTGCTGGGATATGCGCCGGACGAGTTCCCGGTCGATTATACGGTTTGGCAGGGCCTCATCCATCCCGAGGACCAGGCGCGGGCCTCGGCGAGCGTCCAGGAACAGATGCGGGTGGAAGGCGGTTCGTTCCGGGTCGAGTTCCGCATGCGGAACCGGGAGAACGGGTGGCAGTGGATTATCGGACGGGGCAAGCCGGTGGAATGGGACGCCGAAGGCACGGTGACGCGCATGATCGGCACCCATGTGGACATCACCGAACGAAAACAGGCCGAGGAAGCCCTCCGGAAGAGCGAACGAAGCTATCGCGAGCTTTTCGAAAAAACACCGATCGGAATATTCCAGACCACCTCGGACGGTCGGGTGATTACGGTCAATCCGGCCATGGCGGAAATCCTGGGGTTCTCCTCGCCCGGAGAGGCGATCGCCCGCTACTCCAACCTCTCCCGCCAGTTATGGGTGGATCCTTCGCGGCGCACGGAATTTATCCGTCAGCTCCGCGAAAGCGGCAGCGTGGAGGGATTCGAGTACGAAGCGCGGAGATCGGACGGGCGGTGTATCTGGATCAGCATGAATGCACGGATCAGCGGAAAAGGGGAAGAGGGGTCGTTCACGATAGACGGGTTTTCCGTGGACATCACCGAGCGCAAACGGGCCGAGGAAGCCCGACGGGAGAGCGAAGAACGGTTCCGCGCCATCTCGGAAACCTCCCACAACGCCATCGGCATTCTAGACGAAAATGCGCGGTTTGTCTGGTTCAACGACCGGATGATGGAGATCAGCGGATATTCCCGCGAACAGTTCCTGGGCGCGGAGTCCTTCGTCACGTTTCTCGCCCCCGAATCGGTGGAGTTCGTGGCATCCAACTTTCGGAAATTCCTGGCCGGGGAAGACTTCGTGCGGCACTACCACTTCCGGTTCGTCCGGGCCGACGGGAAAACCCGCCTGGCCGTCAAATACATGGCCGGATTCACCGACCAGCGGGGCAAACGGAACCTCATCGTGAGCATGCTCGACGTCACCGAGCAGAATCGGGCCCAGGAGGCGCTCCGGGAAAGCGAGGAGCGGTTCCGGACCGCCTTCCGGGTAAGCCCCGATTCAATCAACATCAACCGACTTTCGGACGGCATGTATGTTGATATAAACGAGGGGTTCACCCGGATCATGGGGTATACGCGGGAAGACTGCATCGGCGCTTCCTCTCTCGATCTGGATATCTGGGCCGACCCGGAGGACCGGAAACGGCTGGTGACCGGATTGACGCGGGACGGGAGCGTGCACAATCTGGAGGCTCGGTTCCGGAGAAAGGACGGTGTCGTGGTCACCGGGCTGATGTCGGCCAGTGTGATTTCTCTCAACGGCGAACCCCACATCCTTTCCATAACCCGGGACATCACCGACCGCTCCCGGTCGGAGGAGGCATTGCGGGAAAGCGAGGTCAAGTATCGCACGGTGGCGGATTTCACCTATGACTGGGAAATGTGGCGCCGGCCGGACGGCTCCTATGCCTATATTTCGCCCTCCTGCGAACGGATCAGCGGGTATTCGGCAGAGGAATTTCTGGCCGACCCGGAATTCTTCTTCTCCATCGTCCACCCCGAAGATCGCGAGCGGGTCCGGGATCACCTCCGGGTGGAAATGGAGCAGGAACTGGAATTTTTCACCTATGACTTCCGCATCATCACCCTCGATGGCGAGGAGCGCTGGCTGAACCACTTCTGCCTTCCGGTGTACGGAGAAGACGGAAACTGGCTGGGCCGTCGCGCCAGCAACCGTGACATCACCGACCGGAAAAGGGCGGAAGCCGATCTGCGGGCGAGCGAAACACGCTGGCGGAGCTATGTGGAGAACGCACCCTACGGCATCTTCATCGCCGACGAAACGGGGAGGTACCGCCAGGTGAACCCCGCCGCCAGCAGTATCACCGGATACTCCGAGGCCGAGCTGCTCACCATGCGCATCCCGGACCTGACGCCCCCCGAATGGCAAAAGGCATCCGGTGAAAGTTTCGCCCGCCTGAAGAGCACCGGGTATACCAATATTGAAATCCCGTTTATCACCAAATCGGGTGAGATGCGCCTGTGGTCCGTGGCGGCGGTAAAACTTTCGCCCGAGCGCTTTCTGGGATATGTCAGCGACACCACCGATCGCCGCCGGGCCGAAGAGGAGGTCAAAACGAGGGAAGCGTTCCTCCGGAAGATATTCGAAATCCTTCCGGTCGGGCTCTGGTTTACGGATAAAACCGGAACGCTGGTGGAGGGGAACCCGGCGGGAGTGCGCATCTGGGGAGCCGAACCGCATGTGCATCCCTCCGAGTACGGTGTTTTCAAGGCACGGCGGCTTCCCTCCGGCGAGGAGATCGCCCCGGAGGACTGGGCGCTCGCCCACACTGTCCGGGAGAAAGCGACCATCCTGGACGAACTTCTGGAGATAGACGCCTTCGATGGGAAAAAACGGGTGATCCTGAACTCGACCGCGCCGGTGCTCGATGACAGCGGCGAATTTCAGGGCGCGATCGTGGTGAATCAGGACATCACCGAAATCCGCCGTCTGGAACAGCAGTTTCTCCAGTCCCAGAAAATGGAAACCATCGGCCGTCTGGCGGGCGGAATCGCCCACGATTTCAACAATATTCTCACGGTCATCAACGCCACGTCGGAAATGTCGCTGATGTTCCTGCCTCCCGATGACACCTCCCGGGAGGCCTTCGAGGAGATCAGGAAGGCCGGGGACCGCGCCGCCGCGCTCACCAGCCAGATTCTCGCCTTCTCCCGGCGTCAGATCATCGAGCCGAAGGTGATCTGCCTCAACCGCATCCTCATGAACATGGACAAGATGCTCCGCCGTCTCATCGGCGAGCACATCGAACTCATCACCATTCCCACCGAAAACCTGTGGTCGTCGCTGGTTGATCCGGGGCAGATCGAGCAGGTCCTGACCAACCTGGCGGTGAACGCCCGGGACGCCATGCCCGAAGGCGGCAAACTCACCATCGAAACCCGGAATGTCGAACTCGATTCCGAGTATGCCGAGAATCACCCGGAAACGCTCCCCGGCCCGTATGTCATGATGGCGGTGTCCGACACAGGGGCGGGCATGACCGAAGAGGTCCGGGCCCGCGCCTTCGAGCCCTTCTTCACCACCAAGCCCAAGGGCAGCGGAACCGGACTGGGGCTTGCCACCTGCTACGGCATTGTCAAGCAGAACAACGGCGGCATCTGGATCTACAGCGAGCCGGGCCGGGGCACCACCATCAAGGTCTATCTCCCGGCGCTGTCCTCCGAGGCGGAAAACGGCGAGGCGCGGGACTCCGAATTCACCCGGGGGACGGAAACCGTCCTCCTGGTGGAGGACGACCCCGGAATCCGCCGTCTGGTCGCTCGCATCCTGGACACGGCCGGGTACCAGGTTCATACCGCCTCCAACGGCAGCGAGGCTCTCGCCCTGGTCGGGTCCCAGGAGGGCCCCTTCCACCTGCTGCTGACCGACGTGGTCATGCCCCTCATGGGCGGGCGGGAACTGGCCGGAACGCTGCAGGGTCTCTTCCCCGGAATCCGTGTGCTCTTCATGTCCGGATACACCGACAATTCCATCGTGCACCACGGCATTCTCGAAGAGGGCATCATGTTCCTCCAGAAGCCGTTTTCACCGGGAGCGCTCCTCAGGAAAGTACGCGAAACGCTGGAGAAAGAGGAATAAGAGGGATTTCGGGGCGGGGGGGAGATACTGGCCGGGGAATAACCCCCAGGCCCCCACTCGCAAGAGAGC
>JAWLHT010000141.1:0-13076 GCA_041690195.1 Candidatus Latescibacterota bacterium | reverse complement strand
ACTCACGACGTATCTCACTCATCACTGCACTCCTGTGTTTTTGGTGGGCTTTAAGTATACCATCTCTCCACCATTTACACAAAAACTCTTACAGACTCTCCGGTAAGGCAACTCCCCTCCTCTAAAAACCTTACTGATGGCGCGGTCTCCTTTCTCATTTTTTTCCAACCGGGGGGATGTCACGTAGCGACCGGTAAACCTCTTCACTGTGCACCCGTCACCCTTCGGTTTCCCCGCCCAACACCGCTGTTCTCTTTCCACGCAACGCGACCTGTCACCTCACCGTAACAACCGGCGGAATCTTGTCTTGACTCAACCGGGAATACATCATACTTTGAACAGAAATATCCCGGCGGCACTCTTGAACCCCACAGGAAATGGTGACCCCATGCATACTCTCGTATCCGGTCCGACACACTCTACAGATCGTCCCCTGCGGATGATAATTTTCTTCCTGACTGCATTCATCCTGACCGCAGCCGTCGGTCCCGGGGGAACATCCCGGGCGCAGACCAAAACCTCCGATGTCGAGGAGATCATCATCACCTTCAAAATGCATTTCGATATCGGGTACACCGACATGGCGGAAGGGGTGCTCCAGAAATACCGTACCGGCATGATCGACAACGCCCTTGAAAATACGAAACAGAGCGGGTCACTCCCGCCAGAGAAGCGTTTTGTCTGGACACTGCCCGGCTGGCCCATGCGGTATATCCTCGACCACGCGGACCTGTCGATCCGCCCGGAAATCGAAAATGCACTACGAAACGGGCGGTTCGTGACGCATGCGCTCCCGGTCACCTTTGAAACGGAGGCGAGCGACCTCGAAATGCTGGTCCGGGGATTCACCTTCTCCACCGAACTCTCTGAACGATTTGGTCTACCCCTGCCTCGGGACGCCAAGCTGACCGATGTTCCGAGCCATTCCTGGGCGCTGCCCACCATCCTGCGTCATGCCGGGGTGGACATTCTGCATATCGGGTGCAATCCGGCTTCGAGGTCGCCGGAAGTTCCGCTCATCTTCTGGTGGGAGGGCCCAGACGGTTCCCGGCTGATGACCATGTACTGGGGGTTGTACTACGGGACCAGTCTGGTTCCACCCGAAGGATGGAAACACAAAACATGGCTGGCCATCGTTCACACCCACGAAAACACCGGGGCGCCCACCATGCGGGAGGTGGAGGATACGCTTGCCGAAGTGCGGCGGCTCGCCCCCCGGGCCAGGGTCCGCATCGGCCGCATTTCCGATTTCTACGACGCCATCATGAAAGAGAATCCAGATATTCCGATCATCCGGGGCGATATGCCGGACACCTGGATTCATGGATATCTCTCCATGCCCAAAGAAGTCAAGGCCGACAAAGGCACCCAACGGGGAATCTTCGAACTCGAGGCACTGAACACGCTGGCCGGCATCTGGAACGGACGTTCGGTCCGCATCGCCCCCATTGTCGACACCGTGGTGGAAAATTCGGTCCTGTTCGAGGAGCATACTTTCGGCCTGGCCATTAGCCACGGGCAGGTCAGCCCGTGGGCTTACGGCGACGAGTTTGCCCAAAACCGGGCGCTCGGCAAATACGACTACATCGAAAAATCCTGGCAGGAAAAGGCCGACCGGGCGCAGAAGGCGGAACGAACCTGGCTACCCGAATACCAGCGTCAGCTGGTGGAACTGGCCGCGGCGGTGAATGTCGACAGCGAACGGGTCGTGGTATACAATCCGTTGCCCTGGAGCCGAAGCGGCGCAGTCAAATTCCACATGGGGGTGTTCAACAAACAGAAGACCGTGGAGGCGCTCCGCGATGTAGCCGGCGGGACGGTAATCCCGGCGTACAACGACGGCAATTACCTGTGCTTCACCGCCGCTGATGTCCCGCCGATGGGATACCGGACCTATGTCCCGGTCCCGAAGGCCGCCGCTGCTTCCCCGGAAAGGGGACTATCTCTCGACGAGTCCCGCTTCACCCTGGAAAATGAATATCTCAGGATCGTCTTCGACCCGTCAAGCGGAGCGATCGCGTCCCTCACCGACAAACAGAGCGGCCGCCAACTCGCTGGTGCACCCGGGGAGTACCGGTTCGGACAGTACTTGCATTTCAAGTACGGGAAAGAGGACTGTGATGCCTACAATAACGCGTATATCAAGGACAAGACCCTTTTCTGGGCTTTCCTGGAAATGACGCGTCCCCCCGTACTGCCGTTCACCCGTCAGACCCTGCTCGCGGATACCCCGCGGATCACCTTCCGGAAGACCGACGCCTTCGTGAGCGCCGTTCTGTACTTCCCCCGGCGGAGCGACGGGCCGGACGAGTACCGGATGACATGCACCCTCTACCGGAACTCTCCCTACGCCGAACTGACCTGGGGTGTGAACAACAAGCAGGCCGACCCCCGTCCGGAGGCCGGTTGGCTGTCCTTCCCGGTGAATGTTGAGAAGCCGTCATACCGTCTCCTGCGAACCGGCGGCGTCGTCGACCCCGCCCGGGATTACGTGCGGGGAACCAATCACGATTACTGCTTCGTGAACACCGGTCTGGCGCTGCTCGATTCCCGGGGAAACGGTCTCGGCATCAATACCCCGGACGCACCGGGAGTGAGTCTCGACCGTCCCGGCCTGATGCGTTACACGGGGAATTTCATCCCGGAAAGGCCGAATGTGTTCATAAACCTTTTCAACAACCAGTGGGGGACGAACTTCACCGAGTGGATCGAGGGTTCCTGGTGCTCGCGGATGTATCTCTGGAGCATCGACCGGTACAATCCTGAAGCCTCTCTGGTCACTCCGATCGAGGAGACCCGGTCTCCGCTTACTGCGGGGTACTTCTCGGGAACCCCCGGCCGTCTGCCCGCGACCGGCACGGGTGTCGCCCTTTCACGGAAAGGCGTCCTGGTCACCGCCTTCGCCCGGGAAACCGGGGACGCGACGCTCCTGCGCCTCTGGGAGCTGGCCGGACAGTCCGGAGCCTGCACGGTGACACTGCCCCCGTCCTCGAAGTTCACCCGGGCCGTCCCCTGCGACCTCCGGAATCGTCCCACCGGAGAAGCGTTAGCCGTGAAGGACGGCGCCTTTGCCTTCAGCGCCAGGGCGAATGCTCCGGCCGGATTCCTTCTGTACTGAAAAGGGAGGAAGTTTTTCGCGGGCATGAACAGACAACGCATACAGGAGAGTTCCTGGGCCAATTCTCAACACCTGTTCATCTCGTATCTTCGCGCCAGTCATTCGAATTTCCTGTACGCACGACGAATCAGGCGAGAGCCATTTTTTTCCGTTCCGGAGATCTCCATGCGCCACGAAATCCGATATACCGCCGAAATAATCGGCAAGTATCTCTCCCTGATCGAACCCCTGGCATATCGCCGGACCGCACCCCTGCCCCCGTTCCGGTACCACGAACTCCCCGGACCGGAAGCCGAGCCGCCGGTCGGCACAGAGGTGGACGACTCGGGCTGGACGGTCGTCGAGCCGCACGCCTACTGGGGAGCGTGGCTCACCGATTTCGCCCTCCGCACCACCTTCCGGATCCCGGAGGACTGGAGCAAAGATCTGCCGACCGCGCTCTTCCTTCCCCTCGGTGAAGCGGGGGACTTCAGCCACCCGGAAACGCTGGCTCACATCGACGGCGTCCCCTATGCCGCGGGGGACCGTCATCATCAGGAAATCCAGCTTCCGGACCAATGGAAAGACGGCAGCGAACACATCCTCGCCCTCCACGGCTGGACCGGCTTGGGAGGAGAACTGACCTTCCCGACGGAACGAACGCGGCTGTTCATGCGGCCCTGCGCGGTGGTGCAGATCGACCAACCGACCCGGGAACTTACCGCCCTGGCCCGTGTAGCTCTCGGCGCGGCCCGCAATCTGGACGAAAACGATCCGGTGCGCTCCGCACTTCTGAACGCTCTGGATGTCGCATTCCGGGAACTCGATCTCCGGGAGCCGATGGGAGAAGGCTTTTACGAGAGCGTTCCCGCCGTCCTGCAAATGCTCCGGGATGGCATTGCCGGGGCCGGAGCGCCGCTTGGGGTGTCCATCGCGGCCACGGGACACTCCCATATCGACGTCGCCTGGCTCTGGACACTCGGACAGACCCGCCGCAAGGCGGGACGGACCTTCCACACCGTCCTGCGGCTCATGGAGCAGTTCCCGGACTACCGCTTCACCCAGAGCCAACCCCAGCTTTACGAGTATGTGCGCCGGGACTATCCCGCACTCTTCGAGACCATCCGGGAGCGGGTGCATGAGGGCCGCTGGGAAGTCATCGGCGGAATGTGGGTCGAGGCGGACTGCAACCTGAGCGGCCCCGAATCGCTGGCCCGCCAGTTCCTTTTGGGGCGGAGTTATTTCCGGGAGCATTTCGGACCGGATGCCGAGTCTCCGGTGCTCTGGCTGCCGGACGTGTTCGGGTATTCATGGAGTCTGCCCCAGCTCATCCTCGAGGCGGGGCTGAAGTATTTCTTTACCATCAAAATCTCCTGGAACCAGTACAACCGACTGCCGTGCGACACCTTCCTCTGGCAGGGCATTGACGGCTCCCGTGTGCTCACCCACTTCAGCACCTCGCCCGAACTGAGCGATCCCACTCTCTCCGGGGCGGCAACCTATAATTGCAAGGCCACGCCGGAGAGCTTTCTTGGAACCTGGCGCAACTTCCAGCAGAAAGAACAGGGTCAGGAATTGCTTGTGGCTTTCGGGTACGGCGACGGCGGCGGCGGCCCCACCCGCGAGATGCTGGAGAATATCCGTGAAATGAAATCGTTTCCCGGCCTGCCCCGGGTGGAACAGAAACCGGCGGGCGAGTTCTTCCGGAAGCTGGAGCATGACACGGAAGGCCAACTCCCGGTCTGGAACGGCGAACTCTACCTCGAACTGCACCGGGGAACCTATACCACTCAGAGCCGTAACAAGCGTGCTAACCGGAAAAGCGAGTTCCTCCTCCATGACGCCGAATTTCTGGCCGCCTTCGCCGCGGCGCGGATCTCCGGGTACCGGTATCCCGCCGATGAACTCCGGCGGGCCTGGGAGCTGGTCTGCCTGAACCAGTTCCATGACATCATTCCCGGCAGCAGCATCGGGGAAGTCTACCGTGAATCGCTGGAACAGTACGCCAAAATCCGTCGGACCGCCGAAACGATACGGGACGGGGCTCTCGCCGAAATTGGCTCGGGATGCGACGGTGCGGTGCTTGTGGTCAATCCGTCCGGCTTCCGGCGGGAGGACCCCGTGTTCATTCCCGGCTGGCAGTTGGGTACCGGCCTGCTCCGCGCGGACGGTTCTCCCTGCCCGGTACAGGAGATCGATGGCGGCGTGCTGGTTGAGGCCGGACCGCTGGAACCCTTCAGCGTCACGCCCCTCTATCCGGGAGAGAGCGCTACCGCTCCAGACGGTTTCCTCCGGGTGGAGCCAGGACTTCTGGAAAACGGCGAACTGCGGGTGGAACTGAACGGCGCGGGAGACATTGTCCGTATCTTCGACAAGAAGCGCGGACGCGAAGTTCTTCCCGCCGGAGAAACCGCCAACCGTTTCCTGGCTTTCGAGGACCGACCGCTGCAATGGGACGCCTGGGATATTTCCATCCATTACAACGACAAATTCCGGGAAAGCGAACCGGCGTCATCCATCCGGGTGGTCGAAGCCGGCCCATTGCGGGGAACCGTAGAAATCCGCCGCCGCATCCTCTCCAGCGAATACACCCAGCGCATTTCACTGGGACGCACCGGCCGTCGGCTCGACTTCGATACGGTCATCGACTGGCGGGAGCGGCATGTGCTCCTCAAGGCAGCGTTTCCCGCCGATATCCTCTCCCCCGTGGCGACCCACGAAATCCAGTGGGGGCACGTCCAGCGACCCACCCACCGCAACACGAGCTGGGATTGGGCCCGGTTCGAGACCTGCGCCCAGAAGTGGGTGGACCTGAGCGAGGGCGACTACGGGGTGAGCCTTCTCAACGACTGCAAGTACGGCCACGATGTGCGGGACAACGTTATCCGCATCAGCCTCCTCCGAAGCCCAGGCAACCCCGACCCGGACGCCGACACAGGCGAACACCGCTTCGCCTACCGTCTGCTCATCCACGACGGCGGACCCGGCGAGGAAACCATCCGGGAAGCCTATGCCCTGAACGATCCGCTTATCGGTTTCCGTAACCAGACTCCGGCGCAAACCGGGTCCGGTACGGCGAATGGCCGTCCGCTCATCTCCTCAGATACGCCCGGCGTGGTGGTCGAGACGGTCAAAGCCGCCGAGGACGGCCGGGGGTTCATCGTGCGGGCCTACGAGAGTCTGCGACGGCGCGGTACGGTCACCCTGGCCACCGGGTTCCCCCTGGCCGAAGCATGGCGGACCAACCTGCTGGAAGAGGACAAATCGAGTCTGGAGATGGAAGGAAACCGGGTGAGGTATGATATCCGGCCATTCGAGATCGCCACGTTCCGGCTCATGCCGGTGGTCGGTCAGATCATGAGGACAGAGAGCGGGCCAACGGAATAAATGCGGCTGCTTCCGATTCCGTGAACGCTTTTCCGAATTTTATCGGAGGTGTTCGCCAAGGCACATCCGAATATTCATAAAAAAACGCGGGCCTGTTTCTCCGGTCCGCGTTTTTTTATAATGCGTCCGCACCATTTCCGGGCAATCAGGACTTCCCAGCCGGTGCAACCGCCGCCTGTTCCCGGGCATGAGCCGCCAGGTCGAGCACGAAGGTGACATAGTATCGGCTGTTGTTATAGGAATACAGCGCCTTTTCAATGCTCCCCCGGCGCTTCTTGAAATGGGCGAGATAATTGGCGGTTGAGGCGATGGCGTCGTCCATATCGAATACATCTTTCCCCACGAACCAGTGATTCAGGGAATACGGGATGAACTGCATGTACCCGATGGCCCCGGCATAACTCGAATCGAGGGTAAAGACATCGATGCCGGTCCGTTTCGAAAACTCCAGCAGTTCGCGGAGTTGGGTGACCGCGAAGGTGCGGCGATAGTTCTTCAGGTACATGGATACATAGACATTGAACGCATGAAACGCGCCCCGATGATGGCCGAAGCCGGACTCGATCCCGATCACCGCGGCCAGCACCTCCTTGGGGATGCCGTACTTCTCCTCGCACCGGGCGAGCGGAGCGGCGTACCGCTCCATGAATAGGGGGATGGAATCGCATTTCGCCCCGAAACGCACAAGCTGGCGATACTTATCATATTCCTCGGCGAATATCCGCTCGGCCTCGGCGTGGTCGCCCCGCTTCTGCGCCGCAAGCCGCCTGTCCACTCCCGAGCGCTCCGCCGATTTCTCGAAATACCGGACGATGTCTTCGTGAACAGTAAACCGGGGATCCTCGAAAAGATGATCGGCCGACAGCCCCTTCTGTTTGAAATAGGTCCGCAGACGAGCAATGGACGGCGCGGGCGGCTCCTTCGCCCATCCACCCCATCCGAACAGCACCATCCCCGCCAGGCATCCCGCCAGCATCATCATCCGCCGCACCACCGTCCGCGGTATCCTGTCCTGCATCTGAATCCTCCCTCCGTATTCCACCATGACACCACTGTCGTATATTCTCTTTATCAATGTACCACGGATACACCGCCCTGTCAACATTGGAAAGACAGTGCCAGAGTGCCAAAGAAAAAAATGAAACGGACGGATCCGGGAGGCGCAAGGGGAAAAGGAGTCAGGAGGCTGAATCCAGAAGCGAGGTGAAACGAATCGCCTCATCATCAGCTATCAGGACTGGAATATCCAATGCATGGAGAAGGGTATGCAATGGAAAGATTCCACTGATGCTGTCTCTTCCCCACTTGCATTTTCCAACCGAACAGGGAACCCCGGACGAACCGTGCGATTCGTCCGGGATGTACACGCGCATCAACGGTTCAGGCCGGGCGGGGTATGCCCAGCCCATTTGGTCTTTCCCTTGGTGCCACTGTGCTTTTGCACCTTTGTGCCTGCGTTTCAATCCGTCCGCATTTTCCGGAGGAAATAGGGATAATAGCCGAGCACGCGGATTTCCGGGCCGGAAACGGCGTATATCATCCGGACGCCGTCACGCTCCCCGCCGAGGGCCAGACCGTTGAGGGGTACTCCGAGGCTGGCGGATGCGCGAACGAGAAACGAGTCGTCGCAGACCAATACCCGACCGTCCCTGAGCGCAACCACGATATCATTCCTCTTGTGCTCGGGGTGCGCCATCACCTCCAGGGATACAATGCCCTCCGCATCCAATCCGGCCGCGCCGAGACGCTGGCCGGAGCGGTCGAGCCGGACCAGGTCCCCCGCCCCGGTGGCGACCAGGATTTCCGGCTTCCCGTGGGCATGATTGGTAACCACCCGGAGCGCGGCCACTTCGTCGCCCACGTTCGCCTCCCACACGCAAGAACCGTCGGACGCCTTGAGGGCGTAAACCGTGTTGTATTTCGTCCCGAACACGATTTCCTTTTTCCCGCAGCCATCCACATCGAGAAACACCATGTCGGTGAGGTGAATGCCGCAGTACTGCGTGGAAGATATGAATTCGCTTCCCATCTCCTCCCAGGTGAACCAGCGGTTCTCGCCGGTCGACGCGGAAAAGACATTGAGCGGAGTCTGGTAGCGGGTTCCCGCGGCAACGAGGGATTCCCCCGGCCCGTTATCGAGGTACGCCACTTTCGTCATGGGATGGTAGTAGCTGAAGCCTTCCCAGCGGATCTTTCCGTCCGGCTCGACAGCATACAGTTTCCACCCCTGTGTCGCGGCGAACAGCACGGTTTTCCCGAAATTTTCGGGCTTTGCCGCGGCCAGGGAAGTCACATTGGCGTTGGGGCCATAGTACTTTGAGAGTGCACGCTTCCAGCGGGGTTTTCCGGCGGAGTCGAAGCAGAAGAGCCCCTCCCGGTCGTCGCCGGCGATAATCTCTCCGCTCCCGTCATCATCCAGATCGGCGGTGTATATCACTGTCACCGGCCTTCCCGATTCAACCCGGCCGAGCTGAACGACCGTTTCCCCGTCGAATCGGCTGATCCCTCCGTTGCCGTCGCCCAGCACCAATCCGTCGCCATCGGGACAGAACGCGGTGACCGTATCGGGAACGGACACCGTCCGACGTTCCCCGAATCCGAAATCCACCTGGGGTGCAAACCATTTGTCCGGTTGCACCGTACGGGCTGAAGCGGCATACCGCGCCAGGAGAGGCTTCAGATCCGGAAGCGGAGCGGCGAGGGTAAACCGGTATGTCCCGGGGGCGAGTTCGGCTTTCGCCCCGGATATCGTCACGCCGGACAGGGTCAGGCCGCGTAGCCGGAACGTCCCGGAGACGGATTCGGGCACGATGAGCAGCCCGGCGGATTTCCGCAAATCGAACCGGAGATTTACCGCTCCGGGAGCTTCCAGCAGGAGGTTCCCGGCCCGGAACGAGGTGACTCCCGCCAGGGTGAGCGAACCGGCGTCGAGATCGAACAGCGCGCAGTCGACGGCGATCCGGCTTTCGCCCAGTATGGCGGGGTCGAGAGAGACCAGTTCTGACGATGAGCCATCCCGTATCACCCAGGCCCGGTTGCCCGTCCGGAACAGTTCGGGCGGTACGCTGACCTCGTCTTCCGTCACCGAGAGGAGCGAAGAGAAGGTGTATTCTCCGTCTCGGGCGAGCGTGACATCGCGGCGGGAGTAGTCGATTCCGAGGCGGCCGTCGCCATAGGGGTAGTTCCACGTACTCAGAAACACGTCAGGTTCGTATTCCACCCGACGGGGAGCATCGTCCGCGGTCATGATGGAGAGAGCGGCATCTCCCTGGCGTGCGGAGAAACGATTCCCCGCCAGGGATATTTCCCCCCGACTCCGCCAGCGGCGCTCAAGACGATATTCGCCCTCACGGAGGGCTTTGACGCGATCCAGAACGAGAAACCAGCGGCCCCTGCGCCAGAGAATGGATCGGGTCCAGTCCGCGCCGTTGAAATCGGGAGAAGTGCTGCCGCTGATCCCGAGCTCGGGGAAATCGGCGGCGTAGTCGAGCGTGGTGAGCGGCGCGGGTTCCTCCTGGACGCCGTCGCGGGTGATCACAATGCCATTGTGATAGCGCGGGGTCAGGCGGATGTAGTCGGTCTCGAAAAGCCAGATCCGGTCCTTCCAGGTGAGGCGGGCAACCGTGTTGCCGTCGTAATGCCCGTGGGAGAATGTGGAGGTGCCGTCCAGCAGAAGATACTCGTCCCCCGGCCCGAACCCGGAACGGAAGGTCAGCTTGTCCAGATACGGCGTCCCCGTCCGGGGAATCCAGTCGTTCTTCCATGAGCGCCGGGCGCTCCACCGGAGCGCACCCTCGTCCAGGAACATGGGATGCACCCCGAGGAGCCGCGTCGGGAGGATGCGCGGGCTTTCCACGGCGTAACAGCCGGTGTAGAGTTCGTCGAGATTGAACGCGAGATCGCCCTCGCGGCCGACGCTCTCCCTGCCGGTGCTCCAGTCGTAAAGCCAGCGGTATTCCCCATCGCCGGTGAACCGGGCGGCCATGCCGAAGAACACGGCATCCATGCCCCGGGGCGAACCCTTTTTCCGGTGGGAATACCCTCCCACATCACCGAAGCCGACCGGGTCGCCCCGGTTGTCCATGGTGAGCGCGATGAGGTCGGCGAGTCTGCCCATCCGGTCGCTTCCGGCGAAGGAGAAGTTTCCTTCCTTCATCTGATAGTAGAGCAGGTGGAGCGGCGCGAGATTGAGATAGCCCCCGGCGTCGTCGTTGGGGCGGAAGGAGGACGCCGCCCCGGTGTCGAAGGCGTTGCGGTACTTCCGCTCCAGTGATTCCAGCCCGGTGATGGCGTATTTACCGGCGAAATAGCGGTGAGCGTTGTAGAGGCTCAGGGCCAGAAACGTGGTATGGTTCTGGCGGGGCTCGTCCGGCGGCGCCTGGTCCCGGTCCAAATTGGGCAGCCAGTTGCAGAACCGGGTGTATCCCCATAGCACCTCGTCGATCAGTTTGCGGTCCTCCGGGGTGAAGAACGGGTCGTCGTCGATGAGTTCCCACGCCTGTACCATCTTCCAGAGGCAAAAGTACACGTTGGTCCAGGGTTCGGGAATCCACTGTCCGGTGAGCCGGGCCCGCTCGTGGCAGAACCGCATTCCCTCAAGAAAGTTCTCCGCCCATTTTCGGTCGCCGGAAACGTGATAGGCCAGCCCCCAGTTGGCGATGATGGTGTATGGGGCCATGACCGCGCGGACATTCTTCCGGGAATCGTCGAGAGAGGACGAGGGAACCGCCCAGGAAGTGGTGCCGCTCGCCGAAAGGGAGCCGAGCGTGTTGGCGAACATGGCGGAAACGCTGGCCGGCGGCTTGGGAAAGGAAAGCGGGGTCCGGAGGACGCGCACAGGCCCGACTGTTTTTGCTCCGCGCTCCACCATTTCGACAAACGCCGCGAATCCGGCCGCAAGGTCCTCATCCCGGCTCACCCCGATCACGATGATATTCCGTTCCCGGTCCCATATCGACTCCGCAGGGGTGATCACCACTCCTCCCGCACCGGGGAAGTAAGCGTCGGCAAAGGCGAACCGCTGACGATACAGGTCAAAGGCCCAGCGGTTGTTTCCGATGTTGCCAAGAATGATCAGGTCGCGACCCCGCAGATCATCTTCCGTGAGGTCATCCGCTTTGCGGAATGAAATATCGCTCCCGCACTTCTCGCCGAGCTGATGCCGCATATCATCAACCAGCGGCTCAGCGGCCGACGGATGGATGACCATCACGGTCCCGGGGTCGAGCCGGAGAGAGAAAACCCGGCGGCTGGTTTCCTTCGGGAACGCATCGGGGATGAAGTCGTTGTTGTGCTCATAGGCGGAGACGCTAACGCCGTAAAGGATCATGCCCAGTACCGCGGCCAACAGAACGGTGCGGAATCTTCTCAGCTTTTCCATTCCCCTCATTCCTTTGCCATTCATCCGGTTCATTCCTGTTTTGAATTGTCAATGGAATATTACTCCATGCCCGGTGGACGGGCAAGGTATTTCGGCGCTGATGATCCGCGCATTGTGCGCAATGGAAAGAACAGTCACCGCGGAGGTTTGCCGGTGCGGACAGCCATAGTGCGATGAGAATACCGTTTACCGGAAGCCAGGAACGATTTATATTATATTATTGGTATTTATGATCACAAAGGGCGCGCCATGCCACACCGCTTCCCATTCCCTCCCTTCCCGTCATTGCTCACCGACCTCTACCAGATCACCATGGCATATGGCTACTGGAAAAGCGGCATTGAGGGCGAGGAGGCCGTGTTTCATCTCGTATTCCGGTACAACCCCTTCCATGGGGGTTACAGCATCGCCTGCGGACTGGAATATGTCATGGAATACATCGAGCGATTCCGGTTTGGCTCCGAAGAGCTGGAATATCTCCGTACGCTCACCGGAAATGACGGCCGTCTGCTGTTCGATCCCGATTTTTTCGACTATCTGGCCGGGCTTCGGATGACAGTGGACATTGACGCCGTTCCGGAAGGAACGGTAGTGTTCCCGCACGAACCCCTGGTCCGGGTGAAGGGGCCAATCATCCAGTGTCAGCTCCTGGAAACGCCGACCCTGACGGTAATCAATTTCCAGACGCTCATCGCCACAAAGGCGGCACGGATATGTCTCGCCGCGGAACGCCAGCCGGTGTTCGAATTCGGGCTGCGGCGGGCGCAGGGGTTCGACGGGGGTCTGGCGGCGAGCCGGGCGGCATATATCGGTGGGTGCTCTGGAACCTCCAACGTCCTGGCTGGAAAGCTGTTCGGCATACCCGTGAAGGGTACTCATGCTCACAGCTGGGTTATGGCTTTCGACCGTGAAGAAGATGCTTTCGAGGCTTGGGCCAGGGCCATGCCAAACAACTGTATCTTTTTGGTGGACACATATGATACACTCGGAGGCGTTCGGCACGCGGCAAAAACGGGGCTACAGCTTCGGGAAGAAGGATACGAGCTGATCGGCATACGACTCGATTCGGGCGACCTGGCATGGCTCAGTACAGAAGCCCGCAAACTCCTCGATGAAGCGGGGTTCGCAAATGCCGCAGTCCTGGCGTCCAGCGAACTGGACGAGCACATAATCGAGAACCTGAAACTGCAGGGAGCGGCGGTTACGGTTTGG